>NZ_FMCH01000006.1 GCF_900091855.1 Streptomyces sp. DvalAA-14 | reverse complement strand
GGCTGTCGCGGGCGTCCTGCGGGGCCAGTCCGGAGAAGTACGGCTGCAACTCCCAGCCGCCGCTTGCCCGCTCGCGGGCGATACCGAAGACCGGGCCGCCGGCCAGCAGGGGGGACGGGTAGGTCTTGCGGGCCTTCCACGCCTCCAGATCGGCGAGCGCCGCGACCGGGGACTCCGGATCGGCGCCCGGCGCGGTCCGGTGAGCGGAATCGTCGCCGTGCGGATTCATGCCTCCAGCATGCCTATTGGGCCCCGCGATGGGGAGGGGTTCCGGGAAAGGCGCCCTCTTGACAGCCGGGCGCGCTACCCGCGTCCACCGGCCCGTAGACCTGCTGCCGGGTCCGCGCCGACTCGCCGCCGGCACCGGGTCCGTCGGGGGTCGCGGCGGTCGGCCGTGCACCCGGCGGATGTTCCGCGTGCGCCGTCGCGCTACCGACTGCCGTGGCGGTTACGGGAGTTGGCGGCCACTCCCGGCGGTTCCGCCCCGGTCCCCGGCCACCACCCGCCCGCCATCCGCCGGCCACCGCCACCCGCCCGCCGAGCCGGCCCGCCGGGCGGCGCCGCCGGTCAACCGGCGGAAGCGCCGGCGGCGGCCGCAGCCGAATCGCCGGCGCCCCGGGAAGCGCCGGAGGCGGCCAGCATGCGCCCGATGCCCTCGGGGGACAGCAGATGCTGCACGGCCAACCGCCGCGCGCCCTCGATGCCCGCCCGCCGCCCCAGCAGGGTGGTCTCGATGGCGACGGTCCGGGTGGCCAGGGGCAGCGCGCGGCGGTAGACCGCGGCGCGGATGTCGGCCAGCAGGTCGTCGTGGAGGCTGGCGATGCTGCCGCCGAGGACGATGGTGTCGGGGTTGTAGAAGCTGACCAGGGAGGCCAGCACCTCGCCGATCCGCTGGGCGGCGAGCCGTACCTGACGGCGGGCCAGCGGGTCGCCCGCCGCGACCAGCCGCACCACGTCGGCGGCGTGCTCGGCGGGGATGCCCGACGCGCGCAGGGTGGCCGCGACGGCCGCGCCGGAGGCGACCGCCTCCACGCAGCCGGTGTTGCCGCAGTGGCACAGCACGTGGTCGTGGCCGGGAACGGGGATGTGGCCGATGTCCCCGGCGGCGCCGGACGCCCCGCGGTGCACCACGCCGCCCGACACGATGCCGCAGCCGATACCGGTACCCACCTTGACGTACAGCAGATGGGCGGTCGCCGGACGGTGGCCGTACTCGCCCAGCGCCATCATGTTGACGTCGTTGTCGACGAGTACGGGGGCGTCGTAGCGGCCGGCGAAGAAGCCGGGCACCCGGTAGCCGTCCCAGCCGCGCATGATCGGCGGCCGGACCACGGTGCCGGTGCTCGCCTCGACCGGGCCGGGCACGCCGATGCTGATGGCGCGCACATGCCCGGCGGGATGCCCCGCGGTGGCCAGCAGCCGCCCCAACTGCTCGTGCAGCCCGGTGAGTACGGCTTCGGGTCCGTCGTTGATGTCCAGGCCGTCGGTGGCTTCGGCCAGTACGGTGCCGCCGAGTTCGGCGATCGCGACCGTGCTGTGGGTGGCGCCCAGGTCCACCGCGCACACCACCGCCGCCTGTGAGGCGAGTTGCAAGGTGAGCGGGGGGCGGCCGCGGTCGGTGGCGACCGTGCCGGTCTCCACCAGCAGCCCCTTGGCGATGAGCAGGTCCACGCGCTGGGCGACGGCGGCCCGGGACAGCCCGGTGGCGGTGGCGAGCTGGCTGCGGCGGGTGGCGCCGCCGGCCACCAGGCCGGCCAGTTCGCTGAGCGCGGTGAGCTGCCGGTCACCCGCGGGTGAGGCGCCCGGTGTGCCGCCGGGAGCCGGCGCCGATACCCCTGCTGCTGCCGTCACCCTGTGCGCCTGCCTCTCGTCGGCGGGGGCCGATCCGGTCGGTGCCTGCTCCGGCCCGCTATTTATGACAGAAGGTAGCGGAAACATTGCCATTGTCAACCGAAACATCGATGGCTAGCGTTTTCTTCAGGCCGAAAGGGAGGGCATTCGTGGACCGAATCGCCGCGGGTTCAGCGAATCCGCCACCGCTGCGTACGGCGATTGCCGGCGCGGGCATGATCGGGCGCGTCCATCTCGACGCGGTGCGGCGCTCCGGCGCTCCGGTGGTCGGCATCAGCGCCTCCTCCCCCGCCCGCGCCAAGGAGGCGGCGGCCGAACTCGGGGTGCCGCGGGCCTTCGACAGCTCCCGGGAGCTGGTGACGAGCGACGACGTGGACGTGGTGCACATCTGCACGCCCAACGACGTGCACGCCGAGCTGGCCGAGCTGGCGCTGCGGGCCGGCAAGCACGTGGTGTGCGAGAAGCCGCTGACCACCGGCGCGGCCACCGCGGACGCGCTGGCCGCGCTGGCGGCCGCGACCGGGCGGGTGGCCGCGGTGCCCTTCGTCTACCGGTACCACCCGATGGCCGCCGAGGCCCGGGCCCGGGTGCTGGACGGCCGGGCCGGCGAGATCCGGCTGGTGCACGGTCACTACCTGCAGGACTGGCTGTCCGAGCCCGGTGACACCAACTGGCGGGTGGACGCGGTGGCCGGCGGGCCCTCGCGGGCGTTCGCCGACATCGGTTCGCACTGGTGCGACCTGGTGGAGTGGGTCACCGGCCACCGGATCGCCGAGGTCACCGCGGTCAGCCAGACGGTGGCGCGCGACGGGGGCCGGCCCGGCACCGAGGACGTGGTGCAGTTGCTGCTGCGTACCGACCGCGGGGCCACCGGCTCGCTGACCGTCTCCCAGATCTCCCCGGGCCGCAAGAACCGGTTGTGGTTCGAGGTGGACGGCGCGCGGACCTCGCTCGCCTTCGACCAGGAGAACCCGGAGTCGCTGTTCGTCGGCAGCCGCGGTGAGAACGCCGCGGTGCTGCGCGACCCGGCGACCTTGTCGCCCGCCGCGGCCCGGCTGTCGACCGTGCCCGGCGGCCATCCGATGGGCTATCTCGACTGCTTCGCCGCCTTCGTCCGTGACGTGCACGGCGCGATCCGGGCCGGCACCCCGACAACCGCCGACGCCCCCTCCCCGGGCGGCGGTTCCTCCCCCGCCGAGCCCGCCTTCGGCTTTCCCACCTTCGACGACGCCGCCCGCATGGTCCGCCTCACCGAGGCCGTCCTGGCCTCCGCGGCGAGCCGGTCCTGGAAAGAGGTCTCCTGAGATGAAGCTGGGCTTCCTGACCGCCTGCCTTCCGCAGCTCCCGCTGGACGAGATCGCCGCCTGGGCGGCCGGCCACGACTACGAGGCGCTGGAGGTGGCCACCTGGCCGTCCACCGGCTCGCGGGACTTCGAGGCCAGCCACATCGACGTGTCGGCCTTCACCGAGCAGCGGGCCGACGAGGTGCGCGCCCTGTTCGACAAGCACGGCCTGGCCCTGTCCGCGCTCGCCTACTACGAGAACAACCTGCACCCCGACGTCACCCGCAGGTCCGAGATCGCCGCCCACGTACGGGCCAACGTCGACGCGGCCCGGCTGCTCGGCGTGGAGTACGTGGGCACCTTTATCGGCCGCCACCCGGGGCTCACCGTCCAGGAGAACCTGCGGCTGGCCGAGCGCGAACTGCCGGCCCTGGTCGAGTACGCGGGCGAGCGCGGGGTGAAGATCATCATCGAGAACTGCGTGATGGAGGGGTGGCACCCGGACGGCTACCCCGGCAATCTCGCCTACTCCCCCGAGCTGTGGGAGTGGATGTTCGACCTCGGCTTCTACCTCAACTACGACCCGTCGCACCTGCTGTGGCTCGGCATCGACCCGGTCGCCGCGCTCAAGCCGTACCTCGACCGCATCCCGCACGCGCAGGCCAAGGACGCCCAGCTGGACCCGCGGGCCAGGGACCGCTTCGGCTTCTTCGGCCGGACGGTGCGGCGCGCGGACGGCTGGGACAGCGGCTGGTGGCGCTACCGGGTACCGGGCCTCGGCGATGTGGACTGGCGGCGGATCGTCGACACGCTCTACGAGGGCGGGTTCACCGGCACGCTGTCGGTCGAGCACGAGGACCCGGTGTGGAGCGGCGACGTCCGACGGGTCACCCAGGGGCTGGAGATCGCCCACCGCACGCTGCGCCCGCTGATCGTCGGCTGACGCTCTTGGCCGGGTCGTCGCCGGCGGACCGGACGGGACCCGGTCACCCGGCACGCACCGCCGAACCGGCACCGCATTCCGAGGACTTCAGAACTCCAGGACTTCAGGAGGCACCGCTCCGATGGCCACACCGCTGAGCATCCAGCTCTACACCCTCCGGGACCAGATCGCCGCCGACCGCGACGGCACCCTGGCCCGGCTCGCCGAGATCGGCTACCGCTCGGTCGAGGCCTACGACCCGACCGCCGACCCGGCCGGTTTCCGCCGGACCGCCGACGCGCTGGGGATGAGCGTCTCCAGCACCCACGCCTACGCCCTGTTCAGCAAGGACCCGGGCGAGGTCTTCGACGCGGTCGCCGCCATCGGCACCGATCTGGCGATCATCCCGGGCGGCATCGCCCACGACGAGTTCACCACCGCCGAGGGACTGCGGCGCACCGCGGACCTGCTCAACGGCTTCGCCGGCCGGGCGGCCGAGCGCGGGATACGGATCGGGTACCACAACCACTGGTGGGAGCTGGAGCCGCGGTTCGACGGCCGCACCGCGCTCGAGGTGCTGGCCGGCCTGCTGGATCCCGCGGTGTTCCTGGAAGTGGACACCTACTGGGCGCAGGTCGGCGGCGCGGACGTACCGGAGCTGCTGGGCGCCCTCGGGGACCGGGTGCTGGCCCTGCACGTCAAGGACGGCCCGGGCGTGAAGGACGAACCGCACACCGCGGTCGGCAAGGGCGCCCTCGACGTGCCGTCGATCCTGGCGGCGGCGCCGGACGCGCTGCGGATCGTCGAACTCGACAGCTGCGCCACCGACATCTTCGACGCGGTCGCCGACAGCCACGCCTACCTGACCGCGCTGGAGGGGCGTTCATGACTCAGATATCGCCGGCGCCCGGACCCGGGGCCCGCACGGCGGGTCCGGTCGGCGTCGCGCTGGTCGGCGCCGGGGTGATCAGCACCCAGTATCTGACCGCGCTGTCCGCCTTTCCCGATGTCCGGGTGCTGGCGGTGGCCGACCTCGATGTGGCGCGGGCCCGGGCGGCGGCGGATGCCCACCAGGTGCCCCAGGCCGGCGATGTGGCCTCCGTGCTGGCGATCCCCGAAGTGGAGATCGTCGTCAATCTGACCATTCCGGCGGCGCACGCCGAGGTCGCCGCGGCCGCGCTGGCCGCAGGCAAGCACGTCTACGGCGAGAAGCCGCTGGCGCTGGCCCCCGCCGACGGGGCGAAGATCCTGGCCGAGGCGCAGTCGCGGGGACTGCGGGTCGGCAGCGCGCCGGACACCTTCCTGGGCGCCGGACTCCAGTCGGCGGCGCGGGCGCTGGCCGCCGGGGCGATCGGCGAGCCGGTGAGCGCCACCGCGGTCACCCAGGGCCCCGGCCCCGAGGGCTGGCACCCCAGCCCGGAATTCCTCTACCAGTACGGCGCCGGACCGCTGTTCGACATCGGCCCGTACTACCTCACCGCGCTGGTGGCCCTGTTCGGGCCGGTGACACGGGTGGCCGCCACCGCCCGGCAGGCGCGGGCCCGGCGGGTGATCGGCTCCGGACCCAGGGCGGGCAGCGAGTTCACCGTGGACGTACCCACTCATGTCCACGCGCTGCTCGACTTCGCCGGCGGTCCGAGCGCGTCGGCCACATTCAGTTTCGACGCGTCGGTGCCGCGCCGCATGATCGAGATCACCGGCACCGAGGGCACCTTGTCGCTGCCCGACCCCAACACCTTCGACGGGCCGCTGCGGATACGGGCGTTCGGCGAGGAGGAGTGGCGGGACCTGCCGGTGACCGGCACCACCGCCGGGCGCGGAATCGGCGTGCTCGATCTGGCCCGCTCGATCCGCGGCGGCACCCCGCACCGGGCCTCGGGCGAACTGGCGCAGCACGTGCTGGAGTTGATGTCCGGCGTGACGGACTCCGCCGAGCGGCACGGCTTCGTGGAGCTCGCGTCGGGCGCGCCGGAGGTCCGGATCCTGCCGGACGACTGGGACCCGGTGACGGCGACGCTGACCTGACCCGGCGTCGCCGTCACCGAGAAGACGGGGCCGCGGCCCCCCGTTGCCTGGCCGGCCCACCCGTGGGGGGATGGGTCGGCCAGGTCTGTTTTCCTTGCCGCGCCCTCGCCTCCGGCCGCCGCCGGCGGCACGGATGAGGGGCCGGCCGGCGGGATGCGCCCCCTGGGCCAGCCGGCCCCTCTGACCGGTGTGCCGCCGTCCCCGCCTGTGTCGGGAAATGCGCACCGGAATCGTCACGAACGGGTCGCGGGCGCCGGCAGATCGGGCGCCCGCCCGTCCGGGGTTACGGGTAGCTGGCCAGATCCGCCACGTTGTGGCTCGCGGTGACCTGCCCTCCGGAGTTGTCGATGATGTGGTTGATGGTGCCGGCCCCGCCGAGCACGGTGGTGACCATGTCGTGGAACTTCACCCCGGCGGCGGTGGGCACCTCGATGGCGTGGCCGAGCACCAGCGACGGGTTGTCGCGCAGGTAGGCGTACACCCCGACACCCCACGCCTCGTGCGTGGTGACGGTGTTGGCCACCTTGTACGACGCGTAGCCGAGGTCGCCGCCGCTGGTTGTCCAGCTCCCCTGGTCGGGCACGTCGTAGGGGGTCTCGCTCTGGTAGAAGTACGTGCGGCCGCCGTTGCCGTTCCAGGTGGTCTGGTACTTCTCGAAGTGCTCGACGGCCAGGCCGTACATGGTCACGTTCGCGCCGTTGACGATCAGCCCCTGCGCGGCCGGGTTGGTGTTCCAGCCGACGCCGTTGGAGTGGTCGCCGCGCCACAGCCACAGGTCGTCGCCGATGACATTGGCGCTGTTGACCACCAGGGTCGTGGTCGCCTTGCCGGCGACGTCGCCGCCGATCCGGAAGAACACGTCCTGCAGGACCGTGGGGTCGGTGGCGTGGCTGGCGGTGGCACCGGTCGGGCCGACCTGCATCAGGACGGCGGAGTTGGTGGTGTTGGCGCTGATCAGCAGGCCGGCGATGTCGATGCCGTCGACGTCGGCGGTGGTGATCGCGGTGGCGCCGTTGTCCGGCACCAGGGTGGCCAGGCCCATGCCGAGCACCACGGTGTCGGGACGGGTGATGTTGAGCGCGGTCGACAGGTGGTAGACACCCGGGGTGACCAGCAGGTTCTTGCCCGCGGCCAGGGCCGCGTTCATGGTGGCCGCGGTGTCACCGGGCTTGGCGATGTAGAACTGGCCGATCGGCAGTGAGGTGCCGGCCGGGGTTCCGTTGGTCCAGTCCGGGCCCTGGGCGTTGCTGCGCAGCGCCGGGACGAAGACCTGCCAGTTGCCGGCCGAGTCGACGTAGACGAACGGCTTCTCCTTGGAGACCGGACTCTGCGCGACCGTGGTGTACGGCGGGTTGGGGAAGGAGTTCCCCGCCGGGGCGTTGGTGTCGCCGACGAAGACCATGTTCCAGTTCTGGCCGCTCCAGCCGCCGTTCATCGCCGTGTTCTTGGTGAGGAACTGCTGCTGGGTGCCGGAGCTGATCGTCCCGGAGACCCGTGAGTCGCCGATGTAGCCGCCGCTGGACCAGTTGCCCGAGGTGCCGTGGGTGTTGTCGTACAGCAGCATGCTGCCGTGCACGTCCATCCGCCGGAACGGGTCGGCCTGCGAGACCGCCCACATGGTGCTTCCGGAGCTGGGCGTCACCGACATGTTCTCGACGTCGCGCCAGAAGTTCTGGGTGGCGTTGCCGTCCTGGGTGTGGCCCGCGACATGCACGCCGCCGCCGGTGATCGACACGTCGTCCGGGGACAGACCGAGTCCGGAGACCTGGGTGTTGTAGCCGACCGGGATGTCGACGTTGTACGTGCCGGGCCGGAAGAGCAGCGCGTTGCGCTGGGTGCCGAACTCGTTGCCCACCTGGGCGTTGTAGACCGAGGTGACCTTCGACTGGATCGACGCGGCCGACATCGAGGGGTCGAAGATCGTCACGTTGGGACCGAAGTCCGGCGTGTTGCCGGGCGGCGGGCTGGTCGGCGGCGGTGTGGTGCCGCCGGTGCTGCCGCTGACGTCGAAGGACTGCGCCGCGGTGCCGTTGCAGGTGTACTGCTCCAGCTGGACGCTGTCCGCGGTGGACGCGGCGGGCACGTCGAGGCACTTGCCGCTGTTGCGGTTGACGAAGTGGAAGGCGCCGCTGGACTCGGCGACCGGCTGCCACTGCTGGTTGGCGCCGCCGCCGTACAGCCACAGCTGGGTCAGCGCGCCGTCCGCGGTGGACACACCGGTCTCGTCCCAGTCCTGGCTGGGCGCGGTGGACACACCGACGCGGTAGTAGCCGCTGTCGGTGGCGGTGAACTGCCAGGACTGCGCGGCCGAGCCGTTGCAGGTGTACTGCTGCACCGCTGTGCCGTTGGCGGTGGCGGCGGCGCGGGCGTCCACGCACTTGCCGCTGCCGACGTTGGTGACGGTGGCCGGCGCGGACGGGATGGTCGCGGCGCCGGCGCCCGAGGCGGAGACCAGCGCGATGCAGGCGGACACCGGAAGCGCGACGGCCGCCACGATGGCGGCTGCGCGTCTGCGGCGGTGCGGGGGGCGGATGAGCGGGCCGGGCACTGCGGGTACCGGGGTCACACGGGGCTCCTCAGTCGCGTTGTGGGGTCGCGATGCGGTCTGGACGCTAGGCGCCGTCCGCCGGAGGAGTCAATACACATCAAAAAATAAGTCGTGAACTATCCATCGGTCAGGCGTCGATGGTGTTGGTCGCCAGCAGGGCGATGACGATCAGGCCGACGATGATCCGGTAGATCACAAAGGCGTTGAAGGAGTGCTTGGCGATGAACCGCAGCAGCCAGGCGATGGAGGCGTAGGCGACGACGAAGGACACCAGGGTGCCCACCGCGAGCGCGGGCACGCCGACGCTCCCGTTGGTGGCGTCCTTGAGCTCGTACAGTCCGGCGCCGGTGAGGGCGGGCAGGCCGAGGAAGAACGACAGACGGGTGGCGGCCATCCGGTCCAGGTCGCGGACCAGGGCGGTGGAGATGGTGGCACCGGACCGGGAGAAGCCGGGGAAGAGCAGGGCGAGGATCTGCGAGGTGCCGACCACCATCGCGTCGGCGAAGGTCACCTGGTCCTCACCGCGCTTGAAGCGCGCCATCTGCTCGGCGCACCACATGACGATGCTGCCGCCGATGAGTGAGAAGGCGACCACCCACAGCGAGCCGAGCGGCCCGTCGATGAGCGGCTTGGCGGCCAGGCCGACGATCACGATCGGGATGGTGGCGTAGATCACCCACCAGGTGAACTTGTAGTCGTGGTTGTCCCGCTCCCTCTTGTCGGTCAGTCCGCGCAGCCAGGCCCCGACGAACCGGGTGATGTCCCGGAAGAAGTAGACGAAGACGGCGGCGATGGCCCCCACCTGGATCACCGCGGTGAAGGCGACCACGGAGTTGTCGTCGACCGGGATGTTCATCAGTCCCTCGGCCACCTTGAGGTGGCCGGTGGAGGAGACCGGCAGGAACTCGGTCACTCCTTCCACGATGCCGAGAATGACGGCCTGGCCGACGCCGATGGCACTCATTGGGTGTGGTCCCGTCCCCTGGTCTTCCGATGAAGGGACCGGGCACGCCCCGAGGGCGTGCCCGGTCCGTTCCGTCTACATTCGCGTAGACGTTCGGGGAAACTCTAGAGGATGCGCGAACCGGCTCCTGCGCCGGGTCGGCCGTCAGGCGATGGCGAAATCGTCACCGTAGACAGCGCTCTGGCCGTACCAGCCGTGAAGGTACACCGTCACCGTACCGTTGGCACCGGTGGTGAAGGGAACCGTGAGCTTGGTCCAGCCGGTGCCCGAGGTCCAGGCGCTGGCGGTGGCGCCGCCGCTCACCCCGACGTAGGAGTAGGGGCCCTGCACCCAGGCGGTCAGGGTGTAGGCGTGGTTGGCCTGGAGCGCCACCGACTGGTCGCACTCCCCGGTCTGCGAGGAGGACGGCACCACGTGCAGCGCGTGGGTGCCGGCGTGCGCCGGGCTGGTGACCACGCCGCCGCCGGACTGGCAGGTCCACGGCGACAGGCTGCCGGTCTCGAAGCCGCCGTTCACGATGCTGCCGCCGGGATTACCGCCGCCGCTGCCGGTGATCGTCAGCGCGTAGCTCGCCGAGTGGGCCCCGGAGGCCGCCGAGCCGTTCACGGTGAGGGTGTACGTGCCGGGGGCCGCGGCCGTGGTGGTGGCGACCGACAAGGTGGCGCTGCCGCCCGCGGTGACCGAGCCGGGGCTGACCGTGGCGGTGACGCCGGCCGGGGCGCCGCTCACCGACAGGCCGACCGACTGGGCCGCGCCGGAGGCCACGGCGGTGTGGACGGTGGAGGTGGTGGAGCCGCCGGGCGCGACCGAGCCGGCCGACGGGGACAGCGACACCGAGTAGTCGTTGGTCGGCGGCGTGGTGGTGCCGCCGCCGCTGGTGAACGGCTCGAAGGTGTGGCTGAACTGCCAGGTGGTCTGCGGGGTGCCCGAGCAGGAGTCGGAGCCGCCGGTGCCGTTGCAGTTGCCGTTGTCGCGCTGCAGCGCCCAGAAGGACAGCGTGTTGACGCCCTTGCTGACCGCCCAGTTGTAGACGGTGGTGGCGTTGGCGGTGGTGAAGGTCTCGGCCGCCCCGAAGTCGTCGATGCCGGGCATCTCGATGATGCCGGTCGTCGCCCACAGCTGGGCGTCGGTCCGCGACGGGTAGAGCTGGGCGAGCTGGTTGTGCAGACCGGTGATCGCGGTCTCGGTGTCGGTCGCCATGTTGTGCGTGGCGCCGTCGTAGTAGTCGAACGTCATCAGGTTCACGACGTTGAGGTTGACGCCGTTGGACACCGCGTTCTGCAGCACGGCCAGACCGCTGCCGGACCCGACCGAGCCGGTGGTCAGGCCGCTGGTGGTGGTCGGCAGGGTGTAGGAGAACTGGATCGGACGGCCGTTGGCCGCCGCCCAGTCCTGGACCATCTTGACGGCCTTGTTGCGGCGGTCGATGCCGGCCGCGTTGGTCAGCGAGTTGTCCTCGACGTCCAGGTCGATGCGGCTGACGTCATAGGTGGTGATGACGCTCTCGTAGGCCGCGGCGATGGAGTTGACGTTGGTGCAGCTGTCCGCGATGTCGGTGCCGCTGTCGTCGGCCGCGTAGCCGCCGAAGGACGGGATGACGTCGCCGCCGCCGGCCTGGATGGTGTCGATGTCGCTGCCGAAGTTCGCCTGGCTGATCGGCATCCCGCTGTCGCCGTTCCAGTACGGGGTGCAGGAGCCGACCGACGGGGTCTGGATGAAGGCCATCGTCAGGTACTTGTTGCCGGAGGCCGAGGCCAGCCCGGACAGGCTGTCGCCGTTGTACGCCTCGAAGTAGGGGGCGAAGACGTGTGCGGGCAGCGGGGTGGCGGCTTGGGCGCTGCCGCTCGCGGTCAGGGCGAGCCCTGCCGCGGCCACGGCGGTGACGAGCCCGGTTATCAAGGTGCGGATTGGTCTGCGAACGGGTCCGGTCATGGACCGCGCTCCCTTCGACGGTGGGGGGACGCATTTGGTCTGGACCAATATGCTGGTCTGGACCACCCAACTGTCAAGAGCCCTAACAGACATTGGGGATCGGGCCGTTCGCTCGGCGCGGGCCGGTCGTATACCGGCCGGTGCGGTGCGGCCGGTGCGGTCAGTGGGGGCCGGCCCGGACGGTCACCCCAGGCGGGCGGCCAGCGCGAGCGCCGGTACGAACCGCGCCGCGTCCACCGAGCCGACGCCGGTCGCCATGTCGTAGCCCTTTACCGCGGTGTAACCGGTCACACCGTCATAGGAGTTGTCGGTGCCGTCCTTGACGTCCACCACGCCGGTGAACCGGCCGTCACCGCGCGACAGCGCGTAGAGCGCCTGGTGGATGTCGCCCAGCCGGCGGCCGGCGAACTGGTCGGCCAGCGCCACGATGCCGGAGAAGAGCGGACTGGCCTCGCTGGTGCCGCCGTAGACGTCCCAGCCGACCGCCGTCGGGTCGTAGCTGGAGTACACCCAGGCGCCGCCGTCCACCGCCGCCGCCATCGAGATGTCGGGGGTGCCGCGGTGGGCGCCGACGACACTCCGGACCGCGTTCTGGTACGCGGGCCGGGCGAAGACGTGCGAGGGACCGCCGCCGCCGGCTCCGTAGTCGTTGTAGACGCTGTCCGGCGCGGTCCGGTCGCCGTTGTCGTCCAGGTGCAGCTGGGTGCCGCCGATGGAGGTGACCAGCGGGTCGGCGGACGGCCAGGAGTTCACCGGGTACGGATAGTCGGTGCTGCCGTCCTCGGTCGCGTCGGTCGCCCCGCCGTCCCCGGAGGAGGCCAGCACCGTCACGCCCCGGCGCCGGGCGTCCGTGAAGGCGTAGCGCAGCTTGGCGATGCTGGAGAAGTCGCCGCGGTCGAAGCCGGGGAAGGTGTTCTCGGTGGCGCCGAAACTCTGTGTGATGACATCGCCGACCCCGCGGTCGATCAGGTACCGCTCGGCGTCCATCATCTCCGGCAGGCCGGTGACGCCCTCGGTCTCGGCCACGCCGGTCTCCACCAGCACGAGGTGCGCGCCGGGCGCGACCGCGTGCGCCATCTCGACGTCCAGCGTGCTCTCCCCGGCCCAGCCGGTCTGGTCGGGATCGGTCGGGTCGAACGGCGGTACGTCGCCCCACTTCACGACCTGTACGGAGGTACTGGCCAGGCCGAACTGCTTGCTGTAGACGTCCAGGTCGTGCTGGATGGTCGGCGAGCCGAAGGAGTCCACGATCACGATCGTGCGGCCCCGGCCGGTGACCCCGGCCCGGTAGAGCGGCGCCAGGTCGTACGCCTTGCGGTACTGCAGCGGCGTGTAGCAGTTGATGCCCCAGGTGGCCTGGCACTGCTCGTCGGTGAGCGGGCTGTCGGCGCCCTTGACGAGCCGGTGCCCGGAGACGGCCGGCACCGGCTCGACCGCGGGCGCGGCGTGGACGGCGGGCGCGGGCGCGGCGTGGGCGGGCGCGGCGGCGGCCCCGGTGAGGGGAGCGGCGATCAGAGCGG
>NZ_FMCH01000167.1 GCF_900091855.1 Streptomyces sp. DvalAA-14 | reverse complement strand
CGAGGCGGTGTACGAGCGCCGGCTGGCTGCCACCCTGACAGGGCTGCCACGCCCGCAGCACGTCGGGATCATGCTCGACGGCAACCGGCGCTGGGCCCGGCAGGCGGGGCACGCGGACGTCCGGGAGGGATACCGGGCCGGCGGTGCCAAAGTCACGGAATTCCTGGGATGGTGCACCGCCGCCGGGATCGAGCACGTGACCCTGTTCATGCTCTCCGACGACAACCTCAGCCGTCCCGCCGAGCAACTCGGCCCGCTGATCGAGATCATCGAGGAGACGGTCCGCGACATCACGGCCGAGGGCCGTCGCTGGGCCGTGCAGGTGATCGGCTCGCTGGACATGCTGCCCGGGACGAGCGCCCGGGTGCTCAAGGAGGCCGCCGGCGCGACCGTCGGCCGCGGCGGACTCGCGGTGGACGTCGCGGTCGGCTACGGCGGTCGCCGGGAGATCGTCGACGCGGTCAAGAGCGCCTTCGAGGAGCACATGGCGGCCGGCGGCGACCCCGCCGAACTGGTCGAGCGGTTCGAGATCGACGACATCTCCCGCCACCTGTACTCGCCGGCCGCCGCCCACACCGACTTCATCATCCGCACCTCCGGCGAACAGCGGCTGTCCGGCTTCCTGCTCTGGCAGTCCGCCTACGCCGAGATGCACTGGGTGGACTGCTACT
The DNA here is from genome assembly GCF_900091855.1 of Streptomyces sp. DvalAA-14. Lineage (GTDB taxonomy): Bacteria > Actinomycetota > Actinomycetes > Streptomycetales > Streptomycetaceae > Actinacidiphila. The sequence goes on along the minus strand of NZ_FMCH01000167.1, from coordinate 33,099 downwards.
GGCCGGCCTTCCGGCACGTGGACTTCCTGCGCGCACTGCGCTCGTACGCCAATCGCGAACGACGATTCGGCAAATGACCGCCGGCGGCCCGGAAGCCGCCGCCCCGGTCCTGGCTGGATGGCGCCGCATCAGTTCCCGTCGGCGCCCACGAGGTGCCGGCTGATGGCGGCGGCCTGTTCCGGGTGCTCGTCCAGCCAGTTGCCGAGGCGCTGCCGGACGCCTTCCTCGACGCAGGTGCGCACCACGGCGCCGCCCAGTGTGCTGCGGGTGGCGCCTTCGAACTCGGGACGGCGCAGCTTTACCGACACGACCGCGGTCAGGCCCCGGCCGACCCGGTCGGCGCCGAGATCGCCGCCCGCCGCCCGCAGCAGCCGCTGTTCGCGTGCCCAGGCGTTGACCGCGCCGGCCGCTCCGTCGAGGAAGCCGAGCACGTGGGTGCCGCCGTCCGGAGTGTGCCGGCTGTTGGCGAAGCCGCGAAGCTGCCCCCGGCCGGACATGCGCCACCGCAGTGCCACCTCGGCCGTTCCCGCCATTCGCTCGTCCTCCCACTCGAAGGCGACGACATCCGGGTGAAGCGGCTCCCCGGCCCGCCCGTCGAGGAAGGCGACGAAGTCCCCTGCCCCGCCCGGGAACCGGAACCGCGCCGCCCGGGGCCCGCCCGGAAAGCGCGCGTCGGTCAGGGCGATGTCGAGGCCCCTGTTCAGGAAGGCCGCATCTCTGAAGCGGTCGGCCAGCGCGGTGAACGAGCACTCGACGTTCCCGAAGATGTCGGGGTCGGGCTGGAAGGTGATGGTGGTGCCGCTGTCGGTGGCCGGCCCCATGGCGATGGGCGGGGCGACGGCGACGCCGCGGATGTACTCCTGGACCCAGCGCGTCCCCTGCCGCCGTACCTCGGCCGTCAAACGGCTCGACAGGGCGTTGGCCACACAGGGCCCGACGCCGGCCAGGCCCATCACCGCGGCGTCGGGTCCGCCGGACTCCGCTGCGGTCATGACCCGGGTCAGCAGTGCTTCGAGACCGGGACCGTCGCCGTCCCCGGTTTCCCCGGCGGCCTCGACACGGACACCCGGCCCGTCGTCGGCGACCCGCACGCCGCCGTCGGGTGTGAGGGTGACAGCGACCGAACCGGCACGGCCGGTCAGGACCTCGTCCACCGCCCGGCCCACGATCTCGAACACCAGCTGGTGCAGCCCGCGTTCGCCGGTCGAGCCGACGTACATCCCGGGCCGCTTCCGGATGGCGTCCGATCCGCACAGCACCGTGATGTGGGCCGCGTCGTACCTGTTGCTGTCCGCACGCACGACATCCCCCTCCGACCGGGTCCGGCAGTGCTGCCCAGCCTAGGCGAATCCCAGGAAACCTGCAGGTCAGAGCCAGTCGGGCGAGGGTATGAGCGGCTCGCTGAGCGGCTGCCCGGACGCCGTCGGCCCGGGTCCGCCGAACAGCCGCCGAAATGCGGCCGGCCCCCGGCCGAACCCGCGCACAACCCCTTCCCCGGCAACCCCGGGGCATCTGTTTCCCACCCGTCCCCGCCCACTGTTCCCAGGCATCGGGGGAGTGCTTGGTGACTGCCGCTCCTACCGGGGAGTTGGTGACCGGTGACTCGGATCCGCGGCCGGGAGAAGCGTCTCAGGCGCCTCGGCCGAGGGTCATGGTCCGCGATCCCGGGGCGAAGGCGGTGAAGGACTGCTCCCATGTCTCGGCGGGCCAGTAGTAGGTGACCCGGCCTTCGGACGGCCGGTAGTCGGCCGTGTAGACCGTGCCGAGCCCTTCGTCATAGGCCAACTGATAGAGCGGCGGCTTCAGCATCGCCGCCACGTCCGCGCCCGCGGCGCGCACGGCCGCCAGCCGCTCCTGGGTCCGGGTGAACCGCTCCTGCTCATCTGGCACCGGCAGGTGCTGGTGGTTGGCGGCGCAGGCGTCCGGTGCCTCGGTCAGGGGGATATCCGGTCCGACGAGCACGGTCGCTGCCCGGTCGGGATCGACGAGTGTGACGTTCTGCGCGATGCCGATCGGTATCGATCGCAGTTTGCCGATGGCCTGCTCGACAGTCGTGCAGGTCTCCAGCAGGTAGCGCAGCACGAGCGGAATGGCGAAGCCGGGCCCCTGGACGAACCGTCCGCCGAAGGTGAGGGAGACCGCGAGCCCGGCATCGTTCATCCCGTCCAGCAGGCCCCAGCCTCCTTCCTGCATCCCGATCACGGGGCGGAGGAACCGCGACGAGGCGATGGTGCCCTCGCACTCGCCGGGGCTGAAGTCGTAATTGCGCAACAGGGTGCCGTTGCCGCCGATCTGTGTGCAGCCGGAGAAGAACGGCCGCAAGGCCGCGTGGGTGAGGAAGGTCTCGCCTCCGGGGCGGTCCAGCTGGCCGGCCAGTCGGTCGAGCACCGGGGCCAGCTCCGGCAGATGCGCCTCGAACAGCGTCCGCGCGCGGTCCGCGCCCTCCGGGGTGCGGCTCTCCTCGGTCATCCAGCCCCGCACCACCGGCCAGAGAGCCTGCGTATGCGCGGCCCAGCGCCCGTCGCCGCCGTCACCGACGTCGACGGCCCGGAAGGTCATCTGCTGCTGGCTCACGTCGGCCGCCTCCTCGCGCATGTCCGATGAGACGGCGGCAACGGTACTGATTTCGCCGGGAATTCACCAGATCATGCTTCCGTCAGTGCGCCGGTTCGCCCAGCGGCGCGGACTCAGTACGCCTGCAGGGGCAGGGGGCGGCCGGACGAGGTGATCGGCCGCGGGTTCGGCAGGAGTTGGCCGGTGGAGGCGCCGGGGGTGTCGATCGACCACCAGACGCGGGCGCGGGGCAGGTGGTGTCCGGCGGGCAGGGGGACGGCGGGGACGGTCAGGTGCGTCGCGACTTCGACGCGGGCCGTTTGCGGTGGCACCGGCCCGTAGGCGATGCCGGTCGTTCCTTCGGGAGAGCCCGGTACGGTGCCGGCGAACCAGAAGCTGTTGTCCGGGTTCTTCTTCGTGGGGGCGCTGAACGTGCAGGCGCCGCTTCCCTTGGACCCCAGCGTGTCGTCGGGTCCTCCGGGTCCGTCGACCGCCAGGCACAGGCCCTGACCGCTTTCCCATGCGTCCAGTTGCCACCGCACCCCGTGCGTGGTCTGCCGCATCAGCGTGACGTGGTCGTGGCCGTCGTCGTTGCTGTCGTCCGGACGGGACGAGCAGGCCGACAGGGCCAGCAGGATCCCGGCAGTAGTAAGTGCAGCAACGGTCGTTGTGAAAGCAGTGCGTCTCATGCGTCCCCCCGTGCCCGTCGGTCCGCCTCCTTCGCCGGCGGACCGAAGAGAACCACGTCCGGGTCGCTCCGGCGGTTCCGGTCGTCCCACGACCGTTTTTCCGGCCGGCGGAGTCCCGGCGCGACGCCGACAGGCGAGGACGCGGGGCTCGGCCACGCTGGGCACGGTCCACTACTCGGTGATACCGTGTAGCAGTACTTGGTACTACGCAGTACCGGACCGGGACGACCGAAGAGGACCCGCGATGGACGATCTGACGGAGATGCTGAAGGGCACGCTCGAGGGCTGCGTGCTGCACATCATCGGCAGCGAGGAGACGTACGGATACGCCATCACGCGGCGGCTGAACGAACTCGGCTTCGACGACGTCGTGGAGGGGACGATCTACACCATCTTGCTGCGACTGGAGAGGAACGGGCTCGTCCAGGTGACGAAACGCCCGTCCGGACTGGGTCCACCGCGCAAGTTCTTCGTCCTCAACGACACGGGGCGCGAAGAACTCGCGACGTTCTGGGCGAAATGGGAGTACCTCTCATCGCGCATCGACAAGCTCAAGGAGGGCGGGCGATGAACTTCTGGGAAGCCATCACGGGCAGCGACCTCACCCGGGAATGGAAGTCGTTGGAAGCCCGGGCCGGGGCATTGCCGGCCGACTACCGGGCGGCGTGGGAACAGATCAAGGTCCGGGTCTTGCCCTGCTCCGGCTTCACCGGTCGCAACCTGGTGCCGATCCTTGACGGCGTTCTGGGGCTGTTCGAAGAATCGACGGCGGATGGGCGAAGCATCCGCGAGGTGCTCGGCGGCGACATCGACGCCTTCTGCGCGGAGCTGACCGCCGGGGAAGGGACGCGGAGCTACCGCGACCGGTGGCGGGAGCAGTTGAACAGGAACATCGCCAAGAAGCTTGCCCGGCAGGGGGATTGACGTGGGCGTCCGGGACATCATCCGTGGCAAGAAGCAGTGGCGGGCACACATGGCCCGGGTCCAGGCGCTGCCGCCGGACTACCGGATCGTCTACAAGGAGATTCAGCGATACCTCTTCAAGGTCGGACCGGTCGACGCGCTCGACGGGCACCTGCTCGCAGGGATCGTCGATTTCTTCGAGGAGGGCGCGGCCGCCGGCAGCGGAGTCCTGGACCTGATCGGCAACGACGTCGCCGCCTTCTGCGACGGCCTGGTCCGGGAATCGCGCACCGGCGCGGACATCCGTCCGGAGTCCGCCCACATGGAGCCCGGCGCGGGCGGGAAGTAACACTCGCCGATCTGCTCCGCTGCCACGACGCATCACGGTGGAGTGCGGTGTGTGTCGTGCGGAGGGGCGATGCCGGCCGGTCGCACCGCCACCCCACCGACCTGGCCGGTGTGCGGTTGTCGCGGTCCAGGTCCGGCCGCATCCGACCGGGCGCCGCGGGCCGCACCTTGCCCGCCGTCGTGCGGCCTGCTCACAGGTGGGTGTCCAGGAACTCCCCGAGCGCGGTCCTGGACATCGAACCGCTCTCGGCCGCCGTCGCCTCGCCCCGATGGATCAGCACGAAGGAGGGCGCACCCGTGACGCCGTACTGGCGCACGGGGCCGGGGCACCTTGCGATGTCGGCACGTACGACGATCAGTCGGCCCCGGTAGGTGTCGGCCACCTCACGCACCAGGGGATCCATCTCCTGGCAGGCTGCCGCTGCCTTGGGCCACACCCCGTGGAAGTACGCGAGCACCGGGACGTCCGCCCTGGCCAGGATGAACTCGAACTCGGCGTTTTCCTGCGGTTGATGGACCCTGCTCGCCACCGGCAATCCCTGACCTTCTCCTCGATGCGAGGCAGTGCCTGCCTGCTTGTAGCTCCCGACCGCGCCGGGCCGTTCCGCCCGTCAGTGGGCCTTGCGCACTCGGGCGGCCTCACGGGCCTCCGCCATTTTGCGCGCCTCCGCGGCCTTGCGGGACTCCTTCGGCGGGCGGCCCGCGCGGGAACCGAGGCCCCGGAACGCCGCGTTGCCGCCCTTCGCCCCGTTCTGCACCGGCGGGCGCTTCGCGCCGGTGATGCCGGTCAGCTTCTCCTCACCGGAGTGAACCTGGGTCACCGCGGGCCGGATCCCGGCGTCCGACATCATCCGGTTCACATCCCGGCGCTGGCCGGGCGTGACCAGCGTCACCACCCTGCCGGACTCCCCGGCCCGCGCGGTGCGCCCGCCGCGGTGGAGGTAGTCCTTGGGATCGGCGGGCGGATCCACGTTGACAACGAGATCCAGGTGCTCGACATGGATGCCACGGGCGGCGACATTGGTGGCCACCAGCACCGTGATCTCGCCGTCCTTGAACTGGGCCAGCGTGTGCGTGCGCTGCGGCTGCGACTTCCCGCTGTGCAGAGCTCCCGCCCGTATGCCGCTGCCCCGCAGGTGGCGGGTGAACTGGTCCACACCGTGCTTGGTGTCCAGAAACATCAGCACCCGCCCGTCCCGGGCCGCGATCTCGGTGGCCGTCGCGTACTTGTCGGCGGGATGGACGTGCAGGACGTGGTGCTCCATCGTCGTGACCGAGCCCTCCACCCGGTCGACCGAGGCGAACACCGGCTCACTCAGATACTGCCCGACCAGTTGATCGACATTGCGGTCGAGCGTCGCGGAGAACAGCATCCGCTGCCCGCCGGGGGGCATCCGGTCCAGGATCTCCGAGACCTGCGGCAGGAACCCCATGTCGCACATCTGGTCCGCCTCGTCCAGCACCATGATCCGCACCCGGTCAAGCAGGCAGTCCCGCCGGGCGACGAGGTCGGCCAGCCGTCCCGGCGTCGCCACCACGACCTCCGCACCCGTCCGGAGCGCCGCCGTCTGGCGGCCGATCGCCAGCCCGCCGACCACAGTCGCCGAGCGGAGCCCCAGCGCCTCCGCGTAGGGGGCGAGCGCCTGGCTCACCTGCTGCGCGAGCTCCCTCGTCGGCACCAGGACCAGCGCGAGAGGGCGCTTCGGCTCGGCGCGCCGGCCCGCGGTGCGTGCGAGCAGCGCGAGCCCGAAGGCGAGGGTCTTGCCCGAGCCGGTCCGCGCGCGGCCGAGGATGTCCCGGCCGGCCAGCGCGCTCGGCAGGGTGGCCGCCTGGATCGGGAAAGGCTCGCGTACCCCGAGCGCCGCCAGCACCCCCGTCAATTCGACCGGCAGCTCCAGCTCGGCGAAGGACCCGGCCGGTGGGAGGCCGGGCACGACCGTCCCCGGCACCGAGAGCTCGCCCCGCAGGGCCGTTGCCCGGTCGGACCTGCCGGGCCCGGAGCGGCCGGAGGCGGGCGGCTTCGCCGTCATGGGAGTCCTTCCTGGGTCGGGCGCCCGAAAGGAGCTGGGCCCGTGCCTCGTCCGGCACGGGCCCAGGCTGTCTGCGAGCGTGATCCGACATTACCAGCGGACCGGCCCGGGCCGGCGCCGCGCTGCGGCCGTCGGCCCGCCGCCGGAACGCCTCCCCGCTCACTGCCCGACGTCCGATCCGCCGGGCAGTGCTCACCCGCCGCTCGAAGACGCTTGTCCCCGATGCCGCCCCTGACCGGGCACGCTCACCAGGGCACGGGGGTTCCGTCCCACGAGAAGAAGCCGGCGGTGGGGCCGTCGTCGGGGAGCAGGGCCAGGCGGAGGGCTCCTTGGGCGGCCTCGGCCGGATCGCCGCCGGACGCCGCGGCGAGGTCGTTGAGGTCGGTGGCCCGCAGGCCAGGAGCGAGCGCGTTGACCTTGAAGCCTTCTCCGGCCAGGGTCTGGGCGTAGAAGACGGTCAGCGCGTTGAGCGCGGCCTTGGACGACCGGTACGCTGCGGCGCCGCCGCTTCCGGGGGTGAATTGCGGGTTGGGGCCGGTGCTCCAGGTCAGCGAGGCGGTGCCGCTGGAGATGTTGACGATGCGCGGGTGCGCGCTCCGGCGCAGGGCCGGCAGGAGGGCATTGGTCACCGCCGCCACGCCGAACACGTTCGTCTCGTAGGTGCGCAACCACTCCTCGGCGCCGGTGTCGGCGGGCGAGGCGAGTGAGGGTGAGATCCCGGCGTTGTTGACCAGCACGTCCAGGCGGTCCAGCTGGGCCGCGGCCTGTGCGATACCGGCGGGATCGGTCACGTCGAGGAGCAGCAGGCGGGCCCCGCCGCCGATCTCCTCGACGGCCCGCTGCCCGCGCCCGGGGTCACGGGAGCCCACGTGCACAGTGAAGCCCTCGGCGACGAGCAGCCGGGCAATATCCTTTCCGATGCCTTTGTTGGCACCGGTGACCAGAGCAATACGTTCGTTCATGGAAACCACACTTCCCTGGTCGTGGGTGTCCCTACCAGGGACAACCTGTACCAGGCAGCAGCGGAAGGAGCGGGCATGGCGCGGCAGGAGATGGCCCGCTACCTGCGGGAGCGCCGGGCAGCCCTGCGTCCGCAGGACATCGGCCTGACCACGACCGGCAGCGCCCGCCGCACAGCGGGTCTGCGCCGCGAGGAGGTCGCCGAGCTTGCCCACATGTCGGTCGACTACTACGCACGGCTGGAGCAGGGCCGGGGGCCGCGCCCGTCGGCCCGGATCCTGGACGCGCTGGCCGGGGCGCTGCGGCTCGCGCCGGCCGAGCGCAGCCACCTGTTCCGCCTGGCGGGTTCGAGCGCGCCGCCCGGCGTCAGTGCCGTGCGGCAGGTGCGCCCGCACGTGGCCCGGATGCTGGAGCGGCTGCCGGAGACCGGTGCCATCGTCACCGACGCGACCTACGACGTCGTCGCCTGGAACCCCCTGGCCCGGGCCCTGCTCGGCGCCGGCCCCGCAGCGGGCGGGGTGACGAATCTGGCCCGGCGGCGCTTCCTGGGCCGGGACCGGATGTACGAGAGCTCCAGCGCGGAGGAGTTCGGGCACATCGTGGTGGCGCGGCTGCGCCGGGCCGCGGACCGCTACCCGCATGACCGGCGACTGGCCGCCCTGCTCGCCGAACTGCACGCCGGCAGTGAGGAGTTCAGCCAGATCTGGCAGGCGCGTCCGGTCCATGACCCCGGGCACCGCACCAAGGTCATCGACCATCCGGAAGCCGGCACTCTGCGGCTGAACTGCGACGTCCTTCTCGTGCCCGAGGACGACCAGGAGGTCGTCCTGATCACGGCGGACCCCGGATCACCCGCGGCGCGGACCCTGCGCAGGCTGGCCGGTCAGGCGGCCTGAAGCGAAGGGCCTGCACAGCTCTGCGCGGCGGCGCCGAACGGAGGCCGGTGCCTCCCCGCCGAAGCGGATCAAGCCCGCTGTTCCGGCCGGTCGCTCTGGCGCTCGGCCGCCGGCTCCGCATCCGCCGGCCGACGCGGCGGACCGGCTGCTGCCACGCAAGATCGCCGAGAGCCCGGACTTCGCCGTCCCGGCGGCGGCCGGCCGGGACCGGCCGCACCGGACCGGTCCGCAACCTCGCGAAAGCCGGCCGCACGTGCGGACACAACGCTGACACGCCAGCCGCGACACCGCTGATCTCGACACCTGATCGCTCTTCGTAACCGCCGAGTTATGCGCATTGCGGGGGGCGGGAGTTGGGCATACGATTTGAGCAACTGCTCAAACATCGGGACACGGCGGGCCGGCCACACCGAACACCCGGTCGCGCCGTGCCCCCTACGCAACGGCGTTCGCGGCCCGACCGGCAGACCGTGCACCGATCCACCGATCCACCGAGCGAAGGCCGATACCGCATGGAAGCATCACGCTCCGCCCACGGCGACCAGCCGCTCCCGAGACAGATGCCCGGCCGTCGCTGGCCGGGGGACTGCATTGCGGGCTGGGCGCTTGTCACAGGCGTCGGCGTTCTGGTGCTGGCGGTGTTGCTACCGATCGAGACGATCCCCACGGACCGGGCCGGGGTGCAGCCGCGCGCCAGCATCTTCCAGCTGCACGGCGCGGTGGTCCTGCTTCCATCCGCCGTTCCCTTGCTGGTGGCCGCACTGGTTACGGCCGTGCTGTACGCGGGCCGCGAAGGCCGGCGCAACTGGACCCTGCCGGTGGCCTGGGTGCTGTCGATCGCCCTGCTGTGTGCCGCGGTGGCGGGTTTCCTCACCTTCCTCATCGGCGTCTTCGTGATACCGACGGGCGTTCTGCTGACCGTCGCCACATCTCTGGCGCAGGACGCTCGCCGACGATAGCGGCAGACCGCCGAGCAGGTGTCGTCATCACCCGGCTTGTGCGGAAGCGTCAGAAGTCCGGCGAGCCGACGGGGAGTTCGGGTCTGCGCCGCCCGTCGGTACGGACGCCACCTCGGCCGGAGTGGGAGCCCTCGCAGCCGCAACGGCGTCAGGAGACCCCCGCGTAGGTCCGATACAGGCGCCGCAGCGTCCGTGCTTCGCTGTCGCGTTCCGCCGTGATGTGGGCCAGCTCCGGGCCGACCTCGTGGAGGGCGGCCAGTTGGTAGTCCGACTCCACCGCGAACCATACGCCGACCAGGTTCGTCGCCGACTTGCACGCGACATCGGCCTCGGCCTGCGCGATCTCCGCGCGGCTCGGCGCCGCAGAGGCAGTGGACGGGGGCAGTGCGTCCGCGGCGTGCATCGGATCGGCCACCCGGTATCCGCGCGAGGCCATGCACGCGGACCAGTCGGCGAAGACCTTCCTGGTGCGGGGATCGGCCATCGAGTCCGCGAAGCTCCGTTCCTTGATGCGAGCGAGGACGCCGTCCTGTCCTGTCTCCGGGCCCTGCGGACTGCCGGAATGCTCGCCGAGGAGCCGGTCGACGCTCCCCGAGCAGCCCTGTTCGGGCACCGCGCGGCCGTGATAGGAGGACACCCGCCGCCCGGTCTTGGGATCGGCTCCGAACAGCACCTCGGCGGCGCCGACGGAGGAGAGCACCGGATCTTTGGACTTCGGGGTGTCGTGCTGGGCGCCGTACACGGGCGCGTGATACCCCCAGGTCCGCACGCTCGCGGGGTCGCTCACGCCGTACCGCCGATACATCACGGAGTAGGTGGCGCTGCCCGCGTCGGGGCGCTGCGCGGCCGGGAATGCGAATCCGTGGTCGCGCATGCAGTCGCGGATCATGGCGTTGCCCACCCAGCTCAGCTGCGCGGATTGAGTGGGTGTCAGCATGTAGCGCTCCACGGGCAGATGCAGGCCGATGGCGCCGGTGGCGCCGGTGGGCGTGGGCACGGTGTACGGGACGGGCGGCCGCGCGGCCACCTGCGCCGGGTGCGCGCACGCGGTGAGCCCGGTCGCGAGCAGCAGTACGGCCGCCGCCATCGCCTGGCGCAGGCCGGTCTCGGCCATGAGGTCTCCTTCGAGGGCCCGGTGCGGAGGAGCCTGAGGGCTCTGCCCGGTGCCCTCGGCCCAGGGCGAGTGGCGCCCTCGGGGCCGCAGGCAGCGAGTCGGACGGGGTGGCCGGCGCGGTGGACGGCTCAGTGGTCTGCGCGGCGCTCGGGTGCCGCCCGGACCGGCAGCCGGCCGCGCGGTTCAGTGGCCGTAGGGGTCGTAGCCCTGGTTCGGGCAATGGGTGTGGTCCGAGATGGCGATCGACGCCTCGTTGTTGGCCAGGTAGCTGGTGAAGTTCCCGCCCTTGCCGGGCTTGAGCCAGTTGGAGTTGCCGCTGAAGTTCTTGGAGTACCAGATGCCGACGTTGCAGAGCGAACTGCCGTTCTGGGCCGAGGCGGCGTTGTTGCGGACCTGCTGGCCGTCGCCGTCCGAACCCGTGAACGTGTAGCCGGTGAGGTCCGAGATCTCGGCGTCGGTGCTGTCGGCGAAGCGGCCACCGGTGGCGCCGGTGTGGTAGTAGAGGCAGAAGTAGAAGGGGCTCCCCGGACCGCAGGCGGCGGAGCTGTTCCAGTCCGAGATGTCCTTGGAGGCGGCGCCGGCCGTGGTCGGGGCCACCAGGGCTCCGCCCAGGGCGACGACGCCCAGGGCCGCGGTGACGGCCAGCTTCTTGAATGCCATGTGCGTACTTCCTCACGTCGGGAAATCCGTCGAGCGGCACGACCGTCAGGGCGTGCTGGACGGTCGGAACCGGGCGGACCTGTCGAACCGGTGGTACGCCGGCGTCTGCCGGCCCGGCTGGTGAGCCCACATCATTGGAGTCCGGACCCGGGTCGTCCACGGGGCTCAGGAAGATGAGCACTTCTCGGGACGTCCCACGCGCTGACCAGCCACGATTCATCTCGCGGTGAGACCATCGCGGGACACGCGGCGCAGCGGGCCGGGCACGGGAACGCGCTGTCCGGGCGATCACCCGGAGGGTGCCTCGCTGGTACGGTGACGCGAAATCCTGGAGAGGTGGGCACCACAGGTGGACAGCGACCGGCGGCATGCAGCCGCCGTGGCCCTCGGTGAGCTCGGTCGGAGCCACGACCACCGCGACCGGGCGGATGCCGGCCACGGCCTGGCAGGCTTCGCCGAGATGCCGGAGGTCCTCGGGCCACTGCGGGAGCTCCTGCTCGACCCGGGTGACACCTTCGTCACCCGGGTGACCGCGGAAGCCCTGCTTCGGCGACAGGACAGGGTCGGCTTGACGATCGTCGCCTCGGCACTGGCAGCCGCCGACTCCCACCACAGCGACTGGATCCACACCGCGCTTCACGATGTGTTCAGCGTCTTCGCCGGGGACCGGGACAACGCCGTGCAGTTGTGCGAGGAGATGTTCGGGGACCCCGACGAGCGGGTTGCCCTGGGGGCTCGTCAGATGCACGGGGCCCTGGCGGAGATCGACCCCGTCCTTCGCCCCGTGGAGCAGGGCTGAACACTGCCGTGCGAGCGCAGTGGCCCGTCATCCGCACTCCACCGCACGAACTCCTGGTTGTTCTGCCGGCGTTCCACGGGGTGGTCGCCTGGCCGCCTCGCCGCGATGCTGCTCGCATCAGCGCTGCCTGAGGTGGCCCGGATGGTGAGCGGGCCTCAGCCTCCCGACCGGCGACAGTACGTCGCCGCCCTGGCCGCCCCCCTGGCCGCCGACTGCGGCGGCCGACGGCGGCATCCCACCGGCGTGGACCGTTAAAAGTGCGACTGCGCGGGGGCGGGCGACGACATCGGTCCGGCCGAGTCCGGGGTGGCTGCGCAGACATACGCCATTCCGTCCACCCCGTCGCCTGAGCTGGACAAAGTCCTGCTCCCTGATTGTCCAGAACTCTTCCCGCTGGACAATTCCGGCTCTACACCAGGGGACGGCACCCCGTCAGCAAGTGTTCTTCACCGCTGCCCCGGTGCCCGCCACCCGTAAGCCGACAACCGCTGGACCGGCACACCGCGCTGTCCAGTCGGGCCGAAGGAGAACTGTGAAGAAGCTCGCCCCACTCACCCGGGCCATCCATGCGGCTGCCGTCGCCATATTCCTGGGCGGCCTCGTGATCGCCGGTACCGGCACCGCGTCCGCGACCACCGCGTCCCCGTCACTGAGCTGCGGTTCGAAGGGCTGCGGTGACCCCGTCGCGACCGGCTGCAACGTCGGGGCCTACGTCATTCTGGCGGAGACCTTCATGGGCGGCGCCGTCAACATGTGGTGGTCTCCCAGCTGCGGAGTCAACTGGGTCCAGTACGACGTGCCCAACGACAACTACTCCTGGGACTTCCACGCTGACATCACCGGCAGCAGCGGCGAAACGGCCGATGTCTTCACCGTCCTGCCCGGCTGGGAGTGGACGGACGTGGTCCTCTCACCCGGGCCGGCAAAAATGTGCATCACCGCCTACCCGTATCCCAGCGGCGCCGTCGCGCCGCGCAGCCAGTGCTGGACCCAGGCTTCCTGAGGCCAAGCGCCCCAAGCACCAGAGGGTGCCCGGTGCCGACGCCATCGTCACCGGGCACCACCGGACGTCCCACGAACAGCCTCCGATCCGTTGTGTCCGACGGCCTGTCAGGGAGAAGCGATGAGAATCACCCGAATGCTCAGCGCCACAGTCGCTGTCGCAAGCCTCCTGCTCCTCGGCTTCGTCACCGCCGCGCCGCAGGCGGCGGCCGCATCCGGCTCTGCCTGCCTCAGCAATCCCAGTGAGGCGAACTGCGACGGTGCCGATCCCACCGACAGCAACGGCGTGTGCCAGAACGGCGCCTACGAGGTGTCCTCCGCGATACCGGTCGAGGATCAGAACTACGGGGGCGGCGCTGCCGCCGTCCAGGTCCAGCTGTGGTGGTCACCGCTCTGCCACACCAACTGGAGCCGGGCGGTGTCCACCGGCTATACCGGCTACTTCGCCACCGACATCTGGCGACAGGCGTCCACGATGGGGGGAGTCCACCAGGACGCCGGCCACATTGCCTACGGCACTGATCTGCGTTACGGCCAGCCAATGTGGACATCCATGCTGTGGGCACCCGGCCCAGCCGAAGCCTGCGGCTCCGACCAGTCCACCATGGTCGGAGGATGCACCGCCTGGACCACATGGTGAAAGGTGGCCGCCGGGGTCCGGCCAGGGGGCATGACCGGCACCATAAGAGGACCGCCGAAACGGAACCGCAACTACTGCCTTTACCGGGTGACTCCCTTGCCCGATGATTCGAGGGGCAGGGGCAGGGGCAGGGGCAGGGTCTCCCGGGGACTCCGCACTAACCCGTTGAAGGGCGAAGGCAACGGCTGCTAGGTTTCCCGAGGCCGTGCGAGAGATCAACGAGGTGGTACCCGTGAACGCAGTATCGACATGGGTGCTCCCCTCCGGGGTCGCGGTCGGGCGATAGACAGGTCGTCCGGGAGCGCCGTTCCAGTGCACTCCCGAAAGTTACGACCATGCATTTCACTTCTGAGCAGCGCTTTGACGACGGCGTCCTCGAACGCGCATTCACCCTCGGTGAGATTCCTGGCATCCTGTGGACACCCGCATCGGCATCGGCATCGGCATCGGCATCCGCGCCGGCGCCGCTGATCCTGCTCGGCCACCCTCCCCTCGGGCTGCGCAGGATGTACCCCCGACTGGTGGGCCGGGCCCGGCACTCCGCGGCGGAGGGCTTCGCCACGGCCACCATCGAACTCCCCGGAAGCGGCGACCGGCCCCGCTGGCCCGCCGTCGAGCAGGCCCGGGCCGACCTGCGCCGGGCGGTGGAGGCCGGGGAGCCGGTCAGCGATGAGATCGTCGACGCGCTCGTCCTTCCGCTGGTCGACAAGGCGGTCCCGGAATGGCGGGCCGCTCTGGACGCGCTCCTTGCGCTGCCCGAGATCGGCGGCCCGGTCGGGTACTCGGGGGGAGTGATCTCCATCGGCATCCGGCTGGCGGTGGTCGAGCCCCGCATCGTGGCCGCCGGCTTCTTTGCAGGGAGTTTCGTGCCGCGCGCCATGTTCGAGGAGGCCCGGCAGGTCACCATCCCCCTGCACGTCCTGCTGCAGTGGGACGACGAAGGGAACGACCGGCAGGCGGCCCTGGACCTCTTCAACGCCTTCGGCTCCCAGGAGAAGTCCCTGCACGCCAACATGGGCGGGCACACCGGCGTCCCGCAGTTCGCGGGGGACGCCGCGGCCCAGTTCTTCACCCGGCATCTTAAGTGAGGCCGAGCCGGCAGAACCGGCAGACCGGCAGCAGACGATAGCCGATGCCGGCTGGCACACCGCTCATCGAGGAGGTCCCGGCCTTCCGCCGCTCTCTGCACGCGGGCCCCTGCCAAACTCTCGGCAGGGGGCCGTGCTGCCTGAAGCCACGCGCCCGGGTGTGGGCGCCGGTGACGTAGACAGGCGCACGCGGCCGCGCTGTTCTCGCCTTCCTTTACCAGAGCCTGAACGAATTCCTGGCCGCCCGGCAGGTCGCCGCCGACCAGGGACGGGGCCCCGCCGTCTTCCGCTCGCCTTTCGGCAGGGGCGGTCGTCGTGTTCCGCGAGACGCGGGGCGGAACGGCGACTCCTTCGTCCGCTTCTTCATCGCGGCCTGGGCGGACCGACCGGAGATGGCCACCGCCCTGCGCCGCGCGGCCATGGACCGTCCGGGTGCCGCGGCGGGGTGGGCGCGGTGTTGGCGGTCTGGCGGGCGCGGCGGGTGTGTGCGGCCGGGTGCGTTATTGCTGTGGCCGGGCGGGGGTGGCTGCTTCTTTCTTTCGGGGTGTCTGCGGTTGGTTTTGGGGGCGGTCTTGGCTTGCTGGTGCCACCGCTCCGGCGGGGTGGGTGAGGGATTCCAGTGGCACGGCGGTGGTGATGGTGGCCAGGATCCGGTCCCGGGCGTGGGTGAAGGCCTCCTCGGGCAGGAGTCGCAGTGCGGCGTCCAGCCGGAGCATCGCCAGGCCGTGGCAGGTTGCCCAGAGGGCGAGTGGGTCCCAGGGGTTGAGGTGTGTGCCGCCGGTGGCGTTCACCAGATCCTGCAGGGTGGAGACGAGCAGGTTGTAGCCGCCGTCGCCGGCGCTGCCGCGGGCCCGCTGCGAGGGTGCGGTCAGTTCGTCGATCTGCTCGTCGCTGGTGAAGATGGCCCGGTACAGGCCGGGGTTGCCGGTGGCGAAGTCCAGGTAGGCCGCGCACACCGCCAGCAGTCTGGCCCGCGCCGAACCGGGCTCGCCGGTGAACGGCGGCGCATCCTCCAGCGCGGCGGCGATGTGGTCGGCGAGCATGCCGGCGCACTCCTGGGCGACCGCCAGCAGGAGCGCGTCGCGGTCGCGGAAGTGCCGGTAGGCCGCCGCCGGTGAGACGCCGGCGCGCCGCTGGACCTCACGCAGCGACATCGCACCGGGGCCTCCCGTGCGTACGAGGTCGACCGCCTCGTGGACCAGGCGGTCGGCCAGGGGTTTGCGCGTCGCGGCCGGCTCTGCCGGTTCGTCCACCGATCCTGTTGACACTGCTAACTCCTTCGGGCGGAGTGATGCAGGTAAGCACTGATAACAACATCTCGGAGGTTACCACTATGGACATTCACCCGATCAAGGACGGCATCTCCACCGCCTACCTCGTCATCGACGACGGCACGGCGATGCTCGTGGATGCCGCCACCCCGGCCCTCGCGCCGAAGGTGCTCGCGAAGCTCACCGAGACCCGCGCCGAGCTGCAGCTGATCGTGCTGACGCACTTCCACTACGACCACGTCGGAGCTGCCGATGCCCTGCGGGAGGCCACCGGTGCCCGCGTGGCCATCCACCATGCCGATTCCGGCGCGCTGCGTGCCGGTGGCCAGCTGCACGTCACCCCGCGCCGTCCCCTCGGCCGGGTCCTGGCCCCCAGTGTCATGCGCGGGTTGAAGGCACCGGTCATCCCTGACCTCGAGCTCGACGACGACGAGGACCTCACCCGGCACGGCGGCATCGGGCGGTCTTTCTGGACCCCCGGCCACACCCCCGGCTCGGCGAGCGTGCAGCTGCCCACCGGCACCGTCCTGGCCGGGGATGCTTTCGGCGAGGCCCTTTTCCCGCGGCACGGCGCCGAACGCCCGCTGTTCGCCGATGACCTGGACACCGCCCGGCGAAGCCAGCTCGCCATCATCGACGCCGCCGGCGGCGACATACGCGTCGCGCACTACGGGCGCCTGCAGGAACGCTCACTGGCCAAACTGGCCGAGCGCCTGCGGGCCGCCGGCACACGCCCGGCCTGAGCCACGCGGCCAGCTCCCGCCGGCGGAACCTGCCCGGGCCATGTCGGCCCAGGCGGGGCGGGCACTGACCCCGCGGCGGGTCCACCGCGGTTGCCGGGCTGGAGCCGATGACGGCGTTGCGGCCGCCGACCCGCGCCGTTCGAGACGACGCGGCCGAGATGTGGGTGTGCGGGCCGGTGCCCGGCTCTCTCACCGCAGCGGTCGATCCCGGCCTCCTCGAAGCGCCCGACGAATCCCCGCTCATCGCCGCCCTGTTCCCGCGCTCCCATGAGCGGATCCCGGGCGAAGTCCTCGATGAGGAGGCGTCCGACGGGATCCGCGACAGCGGGCTGCCCACCGGCGCGGGGTGCGCGCTGCCGACCGGGTCGGCGCGGACGTGAACACCGCCGTCCCCGCGGCCGCCAACCGCCTCATCGTTGGCTTCTCCGGGCCGGAGCACGTGCGTTTGCCGCGGTTCGACAAGACCGTCCCGGGCCCGGTTGGGCGTTACACAGCGGACGCTGGAGCGCTACCTCGCGCGCGGCAGCGCGCCCGCGCAAGGACTTGGCGGCCCGTCTGGAGAGGGAAGTCCGCCGCGACTGGCAGCCGCGCCTCCCGCAGCACGTCAGGAAGCACGCTTTCTCGCGGGGCGGCGTCGTCCTCGAGAACCAGGGTGCGGTTCGGGTTCACCGCCGCGCCCGGGCCGACGGACGACGGCCGGGTCCGCCGGATCATCCAGCACCGGCCGCCGACCTACCGGGCGCCGACGGCGTGGCGGCGCTGCACGCTGCCCTGCGCGTCAGCCCTCGGAGACCGGGGAGGAGAAAGGTGCGGTGGAGCCGCTTGTCAGGTTCCGCCACGTGAAGGACACGACGATCATCACCGCTGCGGTGGGGGCGGGATCAGCACCCCGCTCCGGCAAGGGCGAGTCTGGTTCGATTCCTCGGTGGAACGCAGATCTGCCACCGGCCCGGCGGGTGTTCCACCGGCATCACCACCGCAGGCCACCGCCGTGGAACTCCGCTCAGCGGCGGCCAGCGCAGGCCGCGGCGTCGTCGCGTCCGGGTACGGGGCGCCTGGTCGGTGCAGGAGGGCCGGGAGACGTGCGTGGAACGCCGGCGGTACGTGTTTGTGATACCCACCTGCCGGGTCGCGATCGGACGGCTTTTCCTGAGGGCCGTGAAGAATGGGACACGTGACCACTCCGAGCAGGCCTGGACGCCTGGTCCGGCCGACCACAGCTGTGCGCGCGTCGTACCTCGCAGGGGAACGCGCCGACTGTCTGGCGGAAGGGGCGCCGATGGATCGGATCGACCGGGCCGGCAGGGACTTCGGTGCCTACGTCTCGCAGTTGCGCGGCACGCAGATCCGCTGGGAAGTTCCGTGCACCTTCTTCTGGTACGTCTCAGGCGAGCATTACCTCGGCACCCTTGTCATCCGGCATCGCCTGACCCCGGAACTGGCCGAGGCGGGTGGTCATATCGGCTATCACGTGGTCGCTCCGTGGCGTCGGCAGGGACACGCGACAAAGATGCTCGCCGCCGGACTGGTGGAATGCGCACGCCTTGGTCTCGGCCTCAGTCGAGTCCTGTTGACCTGCGCCCACGACAACGAGGCATCACGCCTGGTCATCCTCGCCAACGGGGGTGTGCCCGACGGTCGGTCACGCGGCGAAGACCGATTCTGGATCCCCCTCTCCGGCCTCGATCCGGTCTCCTGACGCCGGTTGAGGGTCTTGTGCCGGCGATTCGTTGACCAGGTATCAGGCAACCGGTCCTGGGTGGGGTGACGGGCCGGCGGTCCGGTATCCGCGGCCGTCGGGACGGGGTTCTCGCGCGGCGCCGCTGCCGCTGCGAACTTGCCCCTTGTCCGGTGGTGCCGATTGCCGCGTTCCCTTGGCCGGAGCTGCTCCGGGTGGTGAACAGAGCGCGGACAAGGGGTGGGTGTGCAGGGTGACGCTTTCTGTCCGTCGCTGATCTGGAGGCGCCCACGACGGACTCACCGACCCGACCCGAAGCACTCGTCCGACGCGATCGCAGCGGCCGGTGCGGCTGCCGGTGCCCCGCTCGCGGGAGGCCGGGACACAGCGGGCGCCATGCCCGGCCGTGCGGCGGGCCGTGCGGCGGGCCCTGCGGCGGGCCGCGGGCCTTTCCCGCCGGTACCGGATGTCGCTCCTGGTGAGACCCCTTGTGCGCCGGTGTCCGGTGATGGCAATTCCCCTGCTCCCCGTCGTGAAGAACATCCGGGAGCAGCGTCCCGGGCCCGGGGCTGGCTGGGGGCTGGGGCGGAGATCTGCGGCGAGGTGCTGGCGATGCCGGCCCGGTTGCGGCTGGCGACCCCTGGAGCCGGAGCCCACGCCGCCTGCGCAGGCCACCGCTGCCTGTTCGGCCAGGCCCGCCGCATGGTGCCGCGCGCGGCGGCGGGCCGCTGCCGTTACCCGCCGAAGAACGTCGCGACCGACGCCAGGACCGCCAGCGCCGGCTGGGCTATGTCGGTGCTCGACGCGAGCAGCTCGCGCAGCCGCTCCGCCGGACCCCGGGCGGCGTGTTCATCGGGGATGCCGTGGTGCTGCTCGTCTGGGGGTGTTCGCGTTCGTGAGACGGGACAGCACGATGATCACCGGCGCGACCGGCATTCCGCTCGCCGTCACCCTGAGCGGTGGCAGCCGTGACGGTGTCTCCCGGTTCGTCCCGCAGTTCGGAGCGGTGGCGCCGGTGCGGGGCAGGCCCGGCTGGCCCCGGTGCCGCCCTGACGTGGTGCTGGCGACGGCGGCTCGTCCTGGGATGCACGCTCCTCTGCTGGCGGCGACTGCGTGAGACCCGCCGCGTTCCGGCGGAGGGCGGTGTTGCAGGATCTTGAGGTCGGGATCCGGCTCGGGAGGCACCCCATCACCATCATCACGCACGAGGACCCCATCGGCCGGGGCCCCGCCAACTACATGGTCCAGGCTGACCTCTCCGACCGGCAGGACGGCTGGCGTGAGCAGTTGTGGACCCGCCGGCTCACCGGGGACAGGTTCGAGGTGGCCTGTCTGCCCTTCTTCACCTATGGAATCTGCTACCGCGACGTGGTGACCGTCGACAGCAGCCATCTGGTCGCCTCGGTGGTGCAGAAGTCCGGCCACCGGACCTTTCGCGTCGCTCTCGTTGTGGAGCACCCGGACCGGGACGGGCTGCACCGGCTCCTGCACGGCAGGGTCGCTGCGGCTGCCCTGCCGCACGAGTGGCTTCAGGGCACCTACCTCTCGGTGGACCTGCCACCCGGCGTCGACCCGGCAGCCCTTGTGGAAGCGGTGGAAGCACCCGCCCGGGCCGGCGCCCTCCACTGGGAGATCGACTCCTGACTCGAACGCTGGTTCCGTCAGCGCTTCTTACAGGTAACAGCACTACGTTCCAGAGCGGTCGCCGGGGGACTTGCGGTGGGAAGGCCGGCAGGTACGACGGCAGCGAAGGCGAGGAGGCGCTCACGGCCCGGGATGTTCGCCCGGCACCGAGGCGAGGGTCCCTCGGGGCAGCGGTGCCCGGGCCTGCGCCGGCGAGCGGCGGGATCTGACCGTGACCGGCATCGACGAGGAGAATCCGGCCGCCGCCGTCCGCGCATTCCTCAGGACACGGCGGGCCGTATCACTCTCCAGCAGGCCGGCCTGCCGGTATGCGGCGGGAATCGCCGGGTTGCGGGACTCCGCCGCCACGAAGTGGCCCCGCTCGCCGGCATGAGCGTGGATTACCGCGTCCCCCCGGAGCGGGGAAATCTCAGCGGTGTCTCCGAGGGCGGTATTCGAATCGCTCGCACATGCCACAGCTGCTCAGCGTGGCCGAACGTGCCCGCCTCTACCGTCTCGCCCGCGCCTCCGCTCCTTCCGCACGGCGGGCCACGGTGGCCGCCTCACGCGTGGGGGCGACGATTCTGCGTATGCTCGGCTCGGTGAACGGCATTCCCGTGTATGGGCGCGACGGGCGCTTCGACATCCCGATCCCGGCCGCGAACGTCCTCGGGCGAGTGTTGTACGCACCCGTCTTCGGCTCGTCGCTGTTCGCCCGGCGCGGCCCGGTCGACACCGCCCGCTTCCTCTTCCGGGACCCGGCAGGCCGCGGTTCTCGGACCGGCCGGAACAGAGCCGCCGGCGACTTCGTTCGCCTTCCTGCGCAGCGGGACCGGGCGGGTAGACCGCGACAGGGCGCTGACCGACCTGATCGGCGAACTCGCCGCCGAGAGCTACGGGTTCGCTCGACGTTGGGCCCGCCACGACGTGAGGTTCCACCGCGGGCATCGGGCACATCCACTATCCGCCGACCGGTGACCTCGCGCTGCCCTGCGAGGCGATGGTCCTGCCCGCCGGCCTGGGCCTGCGCATCAGCGCGCGTACGCGCGAACCGGACGCGCGCGGCCGGGAGGCCACCGGTCCCCTCGCCCGTCGGGCCGGCCCCGGCACCATCGCTGCTTCCCGAAACGACTGAACCGACCGCTCACCAAGGAGTACAGCCTCATGCGCTACCGTCCGCTCGGCCGCACCGGCGTCCAGGTCAGCCCGCTCTGCCTGGGCGCGATGATGTTCGGCCCCTGGGGCAACGAGGACGAGGCCGACTCGATCCGGATCATTCACCGCGCCCTGGACGCGGGCATCAACTTCATTGACACCGCGGACGTCTACTCCGCCGGCGTCTCGGAGGAGATCGTCGGCAAAGCGCTCCATGGCCGTCGCGACGACGTGTTCCTGGCCACGAAGTTCTTCATGCCGATGGACCGGGAAGACCCCAACCAGCGCGGAGGATCACGACGCTGGATCATCCGCGAGGTGGAGAACTCGCTGCGGCGCCTCGGCACCGACCACATCGACCTTTACCAGGTCCATCGCCCCAGCCCGGACACCGACGTCGCGGAGACCCTCGGCGCCCTGTCCGACCTCGTACACCAGGGCAAGGTCCGCTACCTCGGCTCCTCGTCGTATTCCGGCTCGCAGATCGTCGAAGCCCAGTGGATCTCCCGGGAACGCCATCTGGAGCGGTTCGTCACCGAGCAGCCGCCGTACTCGATTCTGGTCCGCGGAATCGAGGAGGACGTGCTCCCCGCGGTGCGCCGCCACGGCATGGGCACGCTGACCTACAGTCCGCTCGCCGGCGGCTGGCTGTCCGGCCGCTACCGCAAGGACGCCGTCTCCGGCCCGGCCTCCGCCGCACGCCCCCAGGCCCGCTTCGACATGGACTCCCCGGCCAATCAGCGCAAACTCGACGCCGTTGAGCAGCTCGCCCTCCTGGCTGAGAAGAGCGGTCTGACCCTCATCGAGATGGCCGTCGCCTTCGTGATCAACCACCCCGGCGTCACCTCCGCAATCATCGGACCGCGCACCATGGAACAGCTCGAAGCGTTCCTGCCCGCCGCCGACGTCGCGCTTCCGGCCGACGTCCTGGACCGCATCGACGACATCGTGGCCCCTGGCGTGACCGTCAACCCCGCCGACAACAGCTACGGCGACTTCGAGCTGCGAGCCGACCGGCGACGCCGCTGACCCCCTGCTCTGTGCTGGCGGCCGCAGACACCGGACAGCGCGCACTTCGTCGTGACCACCGCACTGGAAGCCGAGGAACAGATGCCCGGCCGGAGGAACCACCTCGGGGTGGCGGTCCCATCGTGGTGCGGCTGCTGCCGGGGGAGCGAAAGGTCGGCAAGGTTCCCCTGTCTGGGGGACGGAGTACTCCCGGCGGACGAAAGCCCGGGCCCGCGCCTATGGGGGGTTGTCCCCACCACGCTCACTGGCCTCAGCGTCACCGTCAACTGACATGCCAGCCGGGTCGTGTGGGCAGCTGGGACTGCGAATGATGGGGCGGGCCACAGCACCCGCAGCCGTCGAAGGATCACTGATGTCCCGCACTCCCCGCAAGCACCGGTCCGCGTATCGTGTTCTGTCGTCTCTCGCCTTGCTGACCCTGGCCGCCGGTGCCGTCACGGCGTGCAGCGACGGTGATTCCTCCTCCAGCCGCTCCTCCTCCAGCCGCTCTGCCTCGTCGTCCGCCTCGTCGTCCGCCTCGTCGTCTGCCTCGTCGTCCGCTTCTGCGAGGGCGGGTAGGGCGGCCGGGGCGAAGCTGCGTATGGTCGACAACGACGGTCACCGTCTGGCCTTCTTCGTCACGCAGGGCAACGGGTCCACTATCGTTCTGGACTCGGGCGGCGGCGAGTACTCCTCGCAGTGGAAGGACATCGTCCCCAGGCTTCATGCGGCCACCGGCGCCACCGTCATCACCTACGACCGGGCCGGCCTCGGCAGGAGCGACGTGGTGCCCGGCCCGTGGAAGGTCGAGAGCGCCGTCAGCGACCTCGAGGCGGGCCTGGAGCAGTTGGGCATCACCACCGACGTGACTTTGGTGGCCCACTCCCAGGCCGGCGAGATCGCGAACTACCTCGCAAGGGACAATCCGACGATGCTCTCCGGTGCGGTCCTGGTCGACGCCAACCTTCCCCAGTTCTTCACGGACGAGGAGATTGCCCGTCTCGTGGCGGCGTCCCAGCCGGAGGTCGACGCGGCGAGGAAGGATCCCGAGAAGCCGGCGAATCGTCAGCTGATCTCTACTGCGGAGGGCTTCGCCGCGGCGCATCACGCATTCCATGAGGTGACGTGGCCGGACTCGGTCCCGGTCATGGTCATGGTGTCGGGGAAGACCCCGTTCGGCGGGTCTCCCGAGGACGCCCAGCGCTGGCGTGACGCCGCCGCTTCGTTCGTCAAGGAAGCGCCCAACCGAACGCTCGTCACCGCCACGGGCACCTCCCACGAGCTGCCGACGGAGCATCCCGACCTTGTACTCAAGGCGATCGAGGACATGTTCGCCGCACAGCACTGACACCACGACGCGACGCGGTCCTCCCGCCGATCGCAGGGTGGTGGCCGCCGCAAGCGCACCGAGCGAGGCGGTCCAGACCGACAAGTACGCGGTCGCCGCGCAGGCGATCCAGACGGTCGGCTGGGATGCCCCCCGTACGCGGAGCGCATGGCCGTGTGTCCGGCCCGCTTCGAGGTGGAGAACCGTTTGTCGGAGGCGTGCGTCGCCGGCTCCCACCGCCGTCTGCTGAAAGGAGCTCTGGACGGCGCGGGCGGCATCGTCAACCAGGCCGGGGCGGCGTTGCGTCCGTGGCGGCCGCTGTATTTCATCTCGGACACGCGCCCAGGCCGTCGAGCCCTGATCCCTGGGTCGCACCCAGTAGGTCGGCCCCGCTTGTTGCCCGCCCGGCGCGGGGCAGACGGGAGGCATAGAGCACTTGCTGAACAACCCCGCCCCGCGTGGCGGGTGTCGCCCGGTCCGTGTGCGGACCCTCGGGGACCGCCGCCGCCTGGCCCGGCGGATCTGGTTGCTGAGCGCCGCGGTCTACCTCACGGGAGTCGTCGTCAGCCTGGTCGTCGGGGATCCGACGGGGTGGGCGCTGGCGTGGCCGATTGCCAGCGCCGTGGTGTTCGCCGGCTCCGGCATCATGCTCATGATCGCGCTGCGCCGTACGGAGACCATGGAAGAGCGGCAGCGGTGACCAGTTGGACCGGGCAGCAATACCCCCTGCTTCCGGGGGCGGCCCGGATACTGCGATGGAGTCGCTGGCTGCTTGCGCTGGCGTTGGCACTGGCCATCGCGCTTCTGGTGTACTCCATAGCCTCCGGGGCCGGCCGGTTGAGAATCATCGAGTCGATCGTGCAGGTGGCCCTGTTCGTGCTGCTGCTGGCGAACAACTTGGTCGTTCTGCGCCGTCATGACGAGGCAGTGGAAGAAAAGGCGCCGAATCTGTCCTCCCGGCCTGTCTGATTGCTGCCCGCCTTGTGCGGGCTGGGCCCAACGTCACCTGCAGGGGGCTCTGCGCGGGCTGATGGCGTGCTCGTCTTCGCTCGCAACGGCGTCTACGACTTGATCCAGGAGGCGCGCGATTCGGTGACGGTCGGCGCGATTCGGTGACGGTCAGCAGCTGGGCGGCTGTGCGCCGCAATGAGGTCGTGCGGTGGGGGCGCGCCGGTTGCGGTGGTTCGTGGCCGGGGCGGGCTCGGAGTCGTTTCCGCGTTCCGTATCGGCTCAGTGGCACTGACCGCCGGGCTGCTGGTCCCCGGGCCGGGCTACGGCCTACCCTCCCAGCATGATTCTCCATGGTGACCCTGTTTTCATCCCGGTCATGTGGCTCGTCTTCGCGGTAACGACGTGACCCGCGATTGACCTGACCGCTCCTGATCTGGCCCGGTGTCGGCTCGGCGCTTTCACCAGTCGAGCAGATCCATGGAACTCCGACCGAGCCAGTCCGTGAACGACACAGGCCGACCGTCCAGGTTGAGCGGAAGGATCTGGTCACAGGTCGCGCGGCCGTCGAACCACATCGTGCCTCGGTGCGGACCAGTGACGACGACCAGGGTCGAGAAGCCACAGCCGTTGTCCCGGATGAATACGGCGCCGGACGTCTTGCGCTCCTGGAACACCTCGTACTCCGCGTTCCACTGCTTCCATGCCTGCGGCCACTCGGTGATCTTGTTGTGAGGCTATGCGGTGAGTTCGGCGGGCAGACGGTCTCGTCGGTTTGTGACTCGATCGGGTGGTGGGTTGTGGCCAGAAGTTCGCGGCTCATGTAGCGGCGGGCTTCGGTCCATTCGTCGTTCTGCTCGGCCAGGACGGCGCCGACCAGACGGATGACGGCGGTGCGGTCGGGAAAGATCCCGACGATGTCGGTGCGGCGGCGGATTTCTTTGTTCGGTCGCTCCTGCGGGTTGTTTGACCAGATCTGCCGCCAGATCTCCCGGGGAAACGTGGTGAAGGCCAGCACGTCCGCCTGAGCGGCCTCCAGGTGGGCTGCGGCTTTGGGGAACTTGGCTTCCAGAATGTCCAGGACGTGCCGCATCTGGGCGTTGACCGCATCGGTGTCGGGCTGCTCGAAGACCGTCGGGCACCAACCCGGACGCCGGGACAAATCCCCGGATCAGGTCCAACCCGCTACACCACTTCCAAGGACGCAACCTTGGGTTCGGCTAGGTTACCGGCCCTGCCGTAGGGCGGACCGGGCACAGGATGCGGGGGGTGCCCCTGGGGGTTTCGTCAAGGTTGATGGTCAGTACCTTGGTGCGACGGTTGGTCGGTCGTGGGTGCGACGGGGTGCGTTTGGGCGATGTCCAGGTCACGATCAAACTCACCGGAGACGAGGCGATGGTGCTGTCGCACCGGCTGGAGCGTCTCCAGATGACTGATCTCAGCGGTGCGGTCGACGACCCGGCGGTCTGGGCGCCGATCCACAAGATTGCCGGGACTTTGGACAAGGCGCCACGTGACGTGTCGTCAGTTTGTGCCCAACCAGGCTCCGCGGCGGTCGCGGTCCGTACGGGACCGTGGTTTCCAGTGGGGTTCGAGGTTCAGCCTTTCGGTTGGTTTGCCCTACTTCTTTGTCAGGTTACTCCTGGTAGGGGCCAGTGTTTTGGTGTCCCGCCGCACCCCTACCGCACCGCGAACCCCAGCAGCCCAACCGGCCAGAAAGCCCAACCTGGCGGAGAACACGGCACTTCACCGGTGCTGAAGCCACACATTCGGCTCCACCAACTCACCCCGACCAGTGGTGCAATCGATCACAAGTGGGGCAAGCGCTCCCGGGACCACGTAGCTACCGGAGGCGGGAAGGGCGAACCCGACCCACTTCTCCCAGTCGGCGACCGAGCCCCTCAACACCATGGAACGCTCTGCGGCACACAGCAAACGAGCGCCCATGCGATGGTGAGTCCTCAGCCACGGGTCCAACGGAGCGCCATCCGCCCGGATCCAGCTTGTGAACTCATCCATCGCGATCAGCGGATAGCGCGCCTTCAACGTCGGCCGCACCGGTGCGATAACGCGGGCCAGATCGGCCCGTTCCGCGGCCGACACGAGCCGTCCGAGCATTTCAGCAGCCAAGCCACGTCCCTGCAGACCTGCACGGACCTGAGCCGCAGCAATCACCAACGTGTCAGCCTGGCCACCCGCCTCACGCAGGGCGACCGCCCGCACCAGCGACTCGTCATAACCGCCGGGCAAGTCATCAAGCGACCCGTCCCAGCGCACGGGGACACCCCACCCGCCAGCCACGATCTGGTCCTCACCATCAACCAGAAGAAGGTTCAGCTCCCCGAACCACTGTCGGACCCTGTCCATCTGCTGGTCAGCAACAGGATCATGGAAGATGAACTCAGGCCAGCCCGCGCTGAAGATCTCCTCAGCCTGCCCATGCAGGTCAGGCCGGTCATCGAAAGCAAAGGTTCGCAGATCCACAGCGTCGGAGCCTACGCTGCGCCGCCACCCTGCGCTCAGACTTTCCGCGCCCTCAGCTTCCCGCTCCGACCACGGACCCATCACCCGTGCTTCCCCCGTCCACTGTCACCTGCACCACCCCGCACTCCCTGGCCTACGCAGCCGTCGGCCACCGCTACCGGCACCGCCTCAACGCCCCCGACGACCCGCCTGGAAAACCGGCCTGGACCTCGGCATCACCCAGCCGGCCAGACCACTACCTGAAGATCTGGGCCCTCACCCGGCCGGAGATCCCAGCCGACTTCCTCCTCCTGGACGAGGCCCAGGACACCAACCCCGTCGTCGAGCAGGTCTTCACCGCACAGCGGGACCACGCACAACTGGTGATGGTCGGAGACTCCGCCCAGGCCATCTACCACTGGCGCGGGGCCCGCGACGTGATGACCGGATTCGATGGCACAGCCCTGGTCCTGTCCCGCTCGTTCCGCTTCGGCCCGGCCCTCGCCCAAGAGGCCAACCGCTGGTTGGCGATCGCTGACGCCCCGATCCGCTTGACCGTTACCGATACCGTCTGCCCCGGCCTCGGTCCCTGCCCGGAGCCGGACGCGGTGCTCTGCCGTACCGACATGGGCGCCATGACCGGGGTCCTCCACCTTCTCGATGTCGGCCACAGCACCGCACTGGTCGGCGGAGGAGGACAGTTGCGCGCCCTGGCCCTGGCCGTACAGGACCTGAAAGAGGGCCGCCGCACAACCCACCCGGAACTGGTGCTGTTCCCCACCTGGGGAGCGGTCCAGGACTACGCGGCAAGCGACCCTGCCGGAGGAGACCTGCAGCCCCTGGTCGACCTCGTCGACCGCCACGGAGCCCAGGTGATCCTGACCGCCGTCGACCAACTTGCCGACGAAACACAAGCCCACGTGACGGTCTCCACCGCTCACAAGGCCAAAGGCCGCGAATGGCAAGCGTCCGCATCGCCGCCGACTTCACCCCGCCCAAAGAGACCGACCAACACGACGAGAACGGCCGGCCCGTACCGGCCCCCGTCGACGACGCCGAAGCCCGCCTCGCCTACGTCGCCGTCACCCGCGCTCGCCACCACCTGGACCGCGGCGGCCTCGCCTGGCTCGACCAGCACCCCACGGGATCAGAAGGAACAGCGCACGCCCCGGCGATCAAAGGATGAGCGTCCGGGGAGCCTGAGCCGCACAGGGTTCGTCTGGGGTTATCGGCCGGATTCCACCCCGAAGTGATGCGCCGCTGACGGTCAGTCCCTCAACGGCTACACCTACTCGGACAATAATCCCGCCACTTTCAGCGATCCCAGCGGCCAACGTCTCGAATGCGGAGGCGACGACGCTGCCTGCCCCGGGAGCCCCGAGAGTTCCGACAATCTCCTGAAGCCGTTGACTAAAGGTGTGAACGAGCAAGGCAACAAATACATCACGGATGAAAACGGAGTGCCTCACGTCACTAGGGACCACGGCGACAACACGGGTGGGAGCAGGTGCTCGAGCAACTCAATGACGACCTCAAAGCGGCAGGACGGTACTTCAACAAAAAAACCGGAACAGGGACTATGTACTACTTCCAGGACGACAGCAACGAAAACAGGATGGTCGAGAAGGGGCTGAGGACGAGACCTGATGGCAGCCAGTACATCACCGGTACAACTTCTGATTTCATCAGGGTGGAATTCAGAAAGGGAGTGCCGGTCAGTGTTGTAAGTGTCGACGTCACCAAAGCTGAGAAGAATCTCGAAGGCTTGAAATCCACCGTTGCGAATAAGCTCCCCACGGGGAACAAGGAGCAGGCGGAAGAGGTCATAGTACACGCTCGCAGTGCCGATCAGGCGGCCGTCATCGCTAAATTCTACGAAGGAAGGTCGGATGTCCGGGTCATGCATCCGGAAAGCGGCTTTGATTCCGGCAGAATTTCGACGGGACCGCTTCCCGAGGGTGTGCATTTGCCCAAGACGCTGGGGGTGATCGGCGATATGGCATTTGCTCTCGATTACCCGGTCAATATTTACGGTGAGGGGCTCGAAAATGCAACCGGTGACCTCATAAACGGTATTGGCGACCCCTTCGGGATAGGACTTGGCTGCGTGGTGACAGGGTGCGGTCCCGCCCCGGTGGCCTAGCCGATCTGCTCGCGCAGTTCCGGCGCGGTGACGTCGATCACCGCAGGAATTCCTAATAAAAAGAGGGCCTTCTGGCTGATGCGGGTTGCTAGATCCGCATCAGCCAGAAGGCTCTCGTGTTCACCGTGATGTCCTGTTGGCTTCGCGGCTCGTTGAGTTCCGGGTCGTTGATGAACGGTCGCCGGTTCCGATGCGGCTGGAAAGTGCGCCTGATGGTTCTGGCTTGCGGGGCGGCGCTGTCGAGGTATGATTGCGCCGCTGCGGCTGTCGGCACCTCCAAGTGATTGGAGTACGCCCATCTGGCCATGATGATAACCTTTGTTCTCCCTCTTATGAGATTGGTGGCCGAGAGTGAGTAGATTTGCGGAGGTTATTGTTCTCGCGCTCGATGCCGAGAGTGTAATGGAGCCACTCCTCAGGGATGACGAGACGCGTAGTTGGGAGGGGCGCTTCGTTCCCATTCAGAGTCAGTGGCCAGGCTCCTTCGGTATCGGGTGGGCGGTAGAATTTAGCAAAGTCAGGCCTCGGTCCGGGTTGCTGCAATATCTGGAGTCGCTCTCTTGGCCGCGGCCGGAAAGCGTCCAGGTGCTGATCCATGACGAGTTGGATGATTGTTTCGGTCTCTGGATGTTGCACGACGGCAAGCTAACGGAGGTATCTCTCCCGCGCACACAGCGGGTCTATCAGCCGGCTCCTGCAAGCCCGACAGATCCGCCGGATCCGGGAGAGCTTTTGCGAATTGATCACATGAGTCATGCGCCAGAACAGACTCCCGTTGAGCTTCGGGACCCCAGGAAGGCCTGGTAGGGGGACTGCTGGAGGTCCTCGGCGGGGCGTGAGTGCCGACTCACGGTAGGTGCGGCAGGGCTGTTCATCGCGGTACTGACGACGGTCGGTCTGCGCGACAATCGGATTGGTACCGTTGGGACAAGGTCTGATCGGACGCTGATGGTCCCCGAGTCAATTCAGCTCAGCCGCGACTGCCGGCACCGGCGTGCGGGTCCGTCCCAGCAAGGTGAGCAGCTCCTCCAAGCGCAAGTTGGGAGCAGGCCTTCGCACCGCGGTCCTACTGGTGCACCTACTCCCGGGCATGGATCGACGTGAAGGACTTCTACCACCTCAACGCCACCGCAGCCGAGAAGGACGCCCTGGCTGAAATGCTCGACACCTGCCCCACCACCTAATGCCCGCACTGCAGCCGCTGGCCCGCCTCACCGACCAGGTCCACGCCGGGCCCGGCGGCGCCATGACCGTCGAGGCCGGCGTCATCACCGGCGACCTCACCGTCACCACCACCAACCTCGGGACCCACGCCGAGATCACCATTCAGTACACCGGCGCAGACGAGTGGTACCACCTCCAAGGCAGCCCCGCGCCGGTGCCCCAGGCGGGCCTGACCGCCCTCCACTACGCCGTCGTGGACGCCATCCGCTCCGGCGCCGCCACCGGCGTCCCCCACTGACCACCCGCGGAAGGAAGCAACACCCTCAGCCGAAGGCGCGTCAACGGCATACCGACGACGCAATGACCTGCGCAATCACTTCATTCGCCTGTGCCAGGTAACGGATACCATGTGATCGATGTCGAGGCCGCGGGCGCCTTCGATGGTGGTGTTGTCGTACCAGCTGAACCAAGTCCCCCCGGTCAGGGTGCACTTGCCGGTGATCGTCGGGGGCGGTGACGGCTTCGTCCTTGAGGACTTGGTCGCGGGTGTTGGGTCGTCGTCGGTCCAGCCGCCGAAGGACGTCTCGCGGTTGTATCCGCTGCGGTCCTCAGTAGCCAGGGAGAGTTCGGCGACGGCCTGGTGCAGGGCGACGTCCATCTCCCTGTCGGCGGGAGCGGCGGCCTGGGCCGGGACGGTCACGGTGACAGCGGCACAGGCGAGCAGGGCGGCCAGGACAGTTCGGGTCATGGAGCGCATGACCGTCGTCCTACCGGTCCCGCGGGACCGGCATCCGCGCACGTCTTGGACTCCACGCCAGCGGGCGTACGAGATCACACCGGGGAGTGAACAGTTGCCCTGGACGGAGGCGCGGTCTCGCCCGCGGTGCTGCGGTCAGGCCGAACTTTTCGGGCCGAATCACTCCTGCAGAAAACTTTTGACATCGGCACCGTACCTCGCCTGCTGCCGGCAACGTTCCCGGGCGACAGGAAGCACAGCATGTGTTTCTCAAGAGAATCTAGAGATCAAGTCCTCTTGATGAGTTTTCCACATTTAATAGTGAGATGGTTAGTGTCGGGATCTTGAGGAAATTGTACTGACCGTGAAGGTCATGTCTTTGAGTGGTTCGCCGATTCTGCTTCGGATGATTGTTTTACGCCGGGCCGTACTGATGCACTGCTCACCCGCCTCGCGTGATTGCTGGAGTGGGCTGGCCCTGCGCGCTGTTCAGGAGCGTTGGCGCAGGATTGGTGGGTGGGTGTGCTGACGTTCGACGTGCGTATCTACAAGCTCCAGGCTTGGCCGGGCCGGCGCCGGCCGTTCCGTGTGCGGTGGCGTGTCGGCGGTGCGGATCACAGTGAGAGCTATCAGTTCGAGGCGCAGGCTGACGGGCGACGTGCCGAGTTGATGGGTGCGCTGCGGCTGGGCGGGCAATTCGACACCGCCACGGGTCTGCCGGTCGCAGAACTGCGTGCCAGAAACAGAGTCACGTGGTTCGAACATGCCTCCGAGTACGCCCGGGTGAAGTGGCCGCGTATCTCGGCGAAGCACCGGGCGGGCACCGCCGACGCTCTTACCACCCTGACGATGGCCCTCACCACACCCTCGACGCGGGGCCGAACCCCGCCGGGCCTGCGCGCGGCGCTGTTCTCCTGGGCGTTCCGCATGAACCGCAGCGGGGACGGCGCATGGGTGCCGCGGATGGAGACGGAAGAGCCACCGGCGAAGGTGGCGGCCGCACTGGAGTGGATCACGCACCACTCGCTGCCACTTGCCGACGCCGTCAGCCTAGAAAACCTGCGCAAAGCACTGGGAGCGATCTCGCAGAAGCTCGACGGCGGCAACGCCGCGGAGAACACCATCCGACGCAAGCGGATGACCTTCAACAACGCCCTCGTCTACGCCGTCGCGTGTGACCGACTCACGGCCAACCCACTGCCCAAGACGGACTGGCAGCTGCCGCTGACGGACATCGAGGCCGACTTCCGCTACGTACCCGGCCCGCGCCTGGCCCAGAACCTGATCGCCGCCGTCGGGGAGCAGAGACCGAGGGGCGCGCACCTGGAAGCATTCTTCGGCTGCCTTTACTACGCGGGAATGCGGCCGGCCGAAGCTGCCGCGCTCACCGAGAGCGACTGCCTCCTGCCCGATCCGCAAGCAGGCCCGCAAGCATGGGGTGAACTCGTCCTGGCCCGAAGCCATCCCGAAGCCGGCTCCGGCTGGACCGACGACGGCCGCCCCCACGACACCCGCGGCCTCAAGCGACGAGCCCGCAACGCCACCCGCTCCATCCCCATCCCGCCCGACCTTGTCCACCTGCTCCGCACCCACCTCGAGCGCTACGGCACCGCACCTGACGGCCGAATCTTCCGCGCGGTACGAGGCGGCCGCGTCACCTCCACCGAATACTCCAGCATCTGGTCCGCCGCCCGCCGGCACGCCCTCCCACCCCGTGACGCGCAGA
This sequence comes from Streptomyces sp. DvalAA-14, assembly GCF_900091855.1. GTDB lineage: Bacteria > Actinomycetota > Actinomycetes > Streptomycetales > Streptomycetaceae > Actinacidiphila. Next base: position 473 of record NZ_FMCH01000167.1, on the reverse strand, counting down.
CGCCCTTCGCGAAGGTCCCCTACTGCCTGCGCCACGCCGGTGTCTCCCTTTGGATCACCGCCGGCATCCCGCCCGCCGAAGCTGCTCGACGCGCCGGACACAGCCTCACTGTGCTCTACCGCATCTACGCCAAACCCCTCCGCGGCCACCAGCACGACGCCAACCAACTCATCACGGCCGCCTTGCAGGGGATCCAAGACTGAGTCGTTTGGTGATGGTCGGCGACTCAGCCCGGGCCATCTACTCCGCCCGGGCCATCTGCCAATGGCGCGCCGTCCGCGACGTGATGACCGGCTCCGACGGCATGGCCGAGCCGATGACCCTGCGGATCGTCGCGGTGCTCGGGGCGAGGGTCTGTATGGTGACCGGTGTATCTCCTGATCAAGGGAGCACCTGATGAGCGACGTGGTCGCCTCTGTCGGGGCGGCTGAGGACGGACGCCAGGTCGAGCTGCCGGCGGACGTGTTGGACGA
>NZ_FMCH01000225.1 GCF_900091855.1 Streptomyces sp. DvalAA-14 | reverse complement strand
CCGCGCCGGACCACAGGTCGGCGGCATCGGCGAGCACCGTCGGATCGGCCCGGCTGCGCAGCTGGACGACGGCCCGCAGGGGGGCCTCGGCCGGCCAACTCCAGCCGCAGCGAGACCTCCAGCCCTGCCTCCTGGCTGGCGGCGCGGGCTGGGCGTGCTTCGGGCGCTTCGGGCGCTTCGGGCACGGTCCGCGGCGGCCGGGCCGCGAACGCGTCGCCGCCGGACGGCCCGCGGGGGGCGGAGCCACGGGGCGGGAGGCGGGTTCGGGTGAGCGCGTCGGCCATGGCGTCCAGGAACGTGCGCAGCAGCGGCTCGGCGGCCGGCGGCGAAAAGTCCTGGATCGTGGCCGCCCGCGCCTCGGGAGGCATGGCGGCGGCAAGGGACGCCACCCGCTCCTCGTCCCGGGCGTCCAACGGCCCCATCCGCCAGGCGTCGGAGCCTCCCGGCGACACCCCGGCCAGCACCCGCCCCCGGGCGAGCAGGCTCAGCCCGAGGACGGCCGCCGCCCCCCAGAAAGCCGTCCCGGCCGACGCCCGGCCGCTGCCGTCCGCGCCCAGCGCCCGGCAGCGGGCCAGCAGCGGGAGCGCCTGCTCGACCGGCACCAGGACGGCCGGCACCGCGGCCGTCAGCCGCACGGGCTCCACCCCGAGGTCCGGCGGGTCGCCGCCGGGTGTCCAGAACGCGATCTGTCCGCGCCGGGGCGGATCCGCGGGCAGGAACACGGCTTCGCCTACGGCGAGTCGGGGCAGCGCGGCGAGCAGTCGCCCGCGCTCCGGAACGGGCGGCGTGGGCACGTCCCCCGCGAAGCCGGCTGCCCCGGGAGCCGACTCTGCCGCCAGGTAGATCCCCACCACCGCCCCACTCCCGCACCCGGACCCTCAGCCACCCAGCCCGTCACGGCCCCGCGCCTGCCTTCCCCACCCAGGCTATCCATCCCCCCACCGCCCCCACGACGCAGCACCCCGCCCACCAGGGGCGCGAGGAACCGCGCGACCAGCCCCGACGGCGCAGCACCCCGCCACCGACCAACCGGGGCAACCCCGACCGCAAACCGGCCGCCGGCAGGCACCCGGTGGGGTCGAGCCGGCGCGAGCCGGGGCCGGCGGGGGAGGGACCCCCGCCGGGCGGTGATCCGGCGGGGGTCGTGGGGCGGGTGGCGGGCGGAGCCCACCGGTCAGCGGCGGAGGGGCTCCGGGGAGACGCCGGTGGTCTCCTCCGCGGCGATGTGCGCGGAGTCCGCCGAGGCCAGCCGGGCGGCGGACGGCGTCGGCGCGCTTCCGCAGAAGACCGGGTCCAGGGCCGTGCGTTCGGCCGCGAAGACGTCCCCGTTGTTCGAGGCGTTCGCCGAGACCGTGAGCTGCCGGGAGCCGTCCTTCGTGGTGTAGGAGTAGGTCTGGTAGCCCTGCACGATGCCGTCGTGGCCGTACACCTGGGTCCCGCACGACAGCGTGTACGCGCGCATGCCGAGGCCGTAGAAGGACGCCCCGGTGGAGTCGACCGGCACCATGCTCTCCATCTGGGCGAGTTGCGCCGGGGGTAGCAGCTTGCCGGCCGTCAGGGCCCGCCAGTACTTGTTCAGGTCGGCGCTGCTGGAGATGGCGGCGCCGGCCGTCCAGATCCACGAAGCGGTCTGCGCGGTCGCGTCGAACAGCGGCTTGGAGCGGTCGTCCTGGGTGAGGTAACCGGTGGCGTGCGGGCCGCCGAGGTCCGTGCGGGGGACGATGAAGCGGGTGTGGGGCATCCCGACGGGCCCCAGGATCCGCTCCTGCAGATCCTGGGCGAAGGGCTTGCCGGTGACCTGCTCGACGAGCATGCCCAGCACCACGAAGTTGGTGTTGGAGTACTGGTACTGGCTGCCCGGCGTGAACTGCGAGCCGTGGGTGAGGGCGTCCGCGACCAGGTCGGCCGGCGCGTAGGTGGCGTACCGGAACTGCTGGTAGCCGGTGACGGTGTCGCCCACGAGGATCCCGGGCAGATCGTTGCTGTAGTCGTACAGGCCGCTGGTGTGGTTGAGCAGTTGCCGCACGGTGATCGGCGAATCGGCCGGCAGGACGCCGCTGGGGAGGTAGCCGGCCGCGGGTGCGTCGAGGTCGACCTGCTGCTGCGCGGCGAGTTGCAGGACGAGGACGGCGACGAAGTTCTTGGTGATGCTGCCGATCCGGAACTGCCCTTGCGGGTCGACGGGCGTCTGCGCGGCCGTGTCACCGGTGCCGACACCGACCGTGCCGCCGGGACCACCGCGATCGCTCACCGTCGCGAAGGCCCCGGGTGAGCCGGCCGCGACCACGTTCTGCAGGGCCTGCCGCAGTCCCGCGTAGTCGGGCGCCGCCAGCGTCCCGGTCGGCGCGGCGCTCGCCGGGCCCGAGGTGAACACAACCGACGCGAGGGCCGCCAGGGCGGCCGCGGCAACGAGGGAGCGGCGCTTGCCGCCGATGGGACGAGGGGACACCACGGAACTCCAGTTGTCTGTCGACAGGGGTGGGACGGCTGTGACACCAGTCGCGTGCCACTCCCCCTCACACGACCGTTCCGCTGCCCGAGGTTGCACCCGGCCGGAAACCCGCCGCCAAGCCACCGCCAAGCCCCCGCCGAGCCCCCGCCAAGCCGCCGGTGACTCTGTCCCGCCCCCGGGCCCCGTCCGCCGCCCCCTCAGGGCGTGCCGGCGGCAGCCGTGGCCGGAGTCGCCGCCGCGGCCGGGGTCGGGGTCGGAGACCACCTCGCGGTGACCGTGGTGAGGGCGGCAACCGCGCGGGCGGTCCGGGCGCGGCTGCCGCGCACGCTGCGGCTGAACTCGACGTGCAGGAAGGGGACATGGGCCGCGGCGGCGACGCCGCTCTGCTCGTTGGTGCGGCCCTCCAGCGAGCATCTGCGGATCCAGGTGCGGCAGACGTCGAAGTCCCGGGCCTCCAGGGCGGTGGCCAATGCGCGGGCGGCGGGCAGGCCGTCGTCGCCCTTGCCGGTGGAGACGATCACGTCGTAGTCGGGCTCGGTGGCGTCGGCGAACCCGTGCACCTGGAGGCCGGGCAGGCCGTGCCGGACCAGTTCGGCGCAGACCGCGTCGAAGACGGTGTCGCCGCGGTGGGCGACGTCGGCGGAGTTGCCCTCGCCGGCCCGGCGGTGCGCGCCGGCCAGCACCATGACCCCGCCGGGGGTGCCGCGCAGCGCGCCCACGCCCAGCTTCTCGCTGTCCTCGTCGGCGACCGGGTGCGGCACTTGGACCGAGAAGCGGGCCGGGCCGGACAGGTCGACGTAGACCCGGCCCCAGCCGCGCCCGCCGTCCGCGCCCTCGGCGCCGTCGGCCACCTCGGCGTAACGGCGGTGGCTCACGGTGTCGGTGAGGGTCCGCAAGGCGTAGTCGACTTCCGCGAACTTCTGCTTGGCGGCCGGGAGTTTTCCGTCGACGAGGAAACCGACGCCCGCCGCCAGAATGTCGCGTTCCGCTTTCGTGGGCGGCCGGTAACTCCCCCGCCGTCCGAAGCCGGTGGTGAAATCCGTCACGCGACGCCCCAGGTCAACGGCGTCCACCGCTGCGGTCGAGGTCAACAACTTCCCTTCCGGAGGGCGGTGGTCCGGATGGGAGGAGCCATACCGGAAGACCGTCAAAAAAGTCCCCCGATCAGTACAACCATCGCCGTTGCCACAATCGTTATGCGCTGGGGGGAGATTCCTTCCATAAAAACATGACAATACCCTGGTGAAGAGAAGTTCAAACCGGTCCTGGCGCGTGCTCGGCGCGACCCTGCTGGCCCTGGCCCTCAGCACGGCGGCCGGCTGTACCGGCAAGGCCACCGCCTCCGGTTCGCCGGGAGCCGGCGGCGCGGGCGAACCCAGCTTCACCGTCGCCGCCGCCGGCGACATCCTGATCCACCCGCAGCTGACCGAGCAAGGCATGCTCGACGCTCGGCGCGACCACGTCAAGGGGCCGTACTTCGACGACCTGATGGCCGGCGTCAAGCCGGTGATCAGCAAGGCCGACCTGGCCATCTGCCACCTGGAGCCGGTCCTCGGCAAGCCGGCCGGACCCTGGTCGTCCTACCCGGACTTCGTGGTGCCGCCGCAGATCGCCACCACGATCAAGGACATCGGCTACGACACCTGCTCCACCGACTCCAACCACTCGCTGGACGACGGCTACGCGGGCGTCAAGCGCACCCTGGACGCGCTGGACAAGGCGGGGGTCAAGCACACCGGTTCGGCGCGCACCAAGAAGGAGCACGACACCCCGAACATCATCGATGTGAAGGGCGTCAAGGTGGCCCAGATCTCCTTCGCCTTCGGCTACAACACCCACGACCTACCGAAGAACCAGCCGTGGCTGGTCAACAAGACCAGTCTCGGCGCGATCAAGGCCGCCGAGAAGCGGGCCCGGGCGGCCGGCGCCGAAGTGGTGATCCTCAGCATCCACTGGGGGCAGGAGGACTGGTCCAATCCCAGCAGGTCGCAGCTGGAGCTGGCCCGGCAGATCGCCACCCAGACGCACATCAACCTGGTCATCGGCCATCACGCGCACGTCGTGCAGCCGATGGAGAAGATCAACGGAACCTGGATCGCGTACAGCCTCGGCAACCAGGTCGCCCGGCACGACGTGCCGATCGGCATCACCGAGGAAGGCGTCATCGGCTGGTTCACCTTCACCAAGCACAACGGCGCCTGGACCGTGCGGGCGCAGTACGTGCCGACGTTCGTGGACCTGCCGCCGGACACCGACGACCCGGTGGTCGGCTCCGGATCCGACGCCGGGCAGCCGCCGCCGAGCACGCCGGACCCGCTGGACACCGACTCCATCGTGCCGCCGGTCCGCGACACCCGGCTGGTGGACATCGCCCGCTCGCTGCGGGACGACAAGACGCTGACCGCCGACCAACGGGCCCGCTACCGGCTCGCCTTCGAACGCACCCGGGGCACCCTGCTCAACCGCGGGGCGGAGAAGGACGGCCTGACGCCGCTGCTGGACCTGCCGGACTGACCGGCCCGGCCCGGGACCGCGCCGGGCACCCCTCGACAACCAGGGCGCGCCCCCGCAGCGCGCCCGCATTTCGGCGCGCGCCACCGCACTCCGCACTCCGCGCCACCGCGCTCCGCGTCACCGCAAGTCCACGTCACCGCAAGTCCGCGTCACCCGAAGACCGAAGACCGAAGACCAAAGGGGAGGGACCTCCGTTGGCCGTCTGGCAGACCGCAAGGGGCCACAAGGCACGGCGAAGAGCCGACATGTCCTTGCTGGGCGGCATCCGCCCCCCGATCGCCGCGCTCGCCGCCGCGCTGCTCGCGCTGGCCGGCGTCACCGCGCTCACCATCGGGCAGGTGCACAGCAGCGGCCAGCCCGCGGCCGTCCTCACCTCGCAGCAGCACTTCGCCGAGGACGGGGCCATCGCGCTGCGGGCCTCGCTGGACGAGAGCGTCACCGACCTGGACCGGACCGCCGAACTCTTCGACGCCGGGCCGCCGGTGGGCGCCGACGCCGTACTCGACAAGATCGGCAACGTCTACCAGAAGTGGCTGGGCACCGCCGTCATCGAGATCGGCAGCGGCAGGCTGCTGGCCGCCCGCGGCGAGAACGTACCGCTCACCGCGATCGACCGCGCCTCGCTCGGCGACGAGAACGGCCTGGCGCCGCGCATGGTCAAGCTGACCAACGGCGAGACCCGGCTGCTGACCTTCGGCCTGCTGTCCTGGCCGGGCAAGCCGCAGCAGCTGCTGATCGCCTCCAGCAGCCTGAAGTTCCCCGGCATCAGCCTCGGCGACTTCCGGGCCATCGCGGTGCTCGACCCGCAGGGCGAGATCCTGTCCGAGGACGGCATCCCCACCCCCGAGCAGGTGCTCACCGACGACGACCGCAAGGACGTCGCCTACTCCACCGCGCAACTGGCCGGCTTCGCCAAGGCCGTCGTCCGGCAGACCGCGAAGGAGCCGCTGACCACCAAGGACCCCGGCGCCGGCGGCTTCCTCGGCGTCAGCGGCAACCTCCAGGGCGGCGTGCACGACGGTGAGCGGACCATCGCCGGCTACGCCACGCTGACCGGCCCGCAGCCCGGCGAGGGCACGGTGGCCACCGGCCTGGGGCTGAGCGTGGTCGCCATGGTCGGCGTCGCCGAGGACCCGACGCGCAGCGACCATCCGCTCTTCGGCGTGCTGGCGGCCGGCGCGCTGCTGCTGATCGGCGCGCTGGCCGTCGCGGTGCTGCTCGGCACGGTGCAACGCCCGCTGCTCAAGCTGTTCCTGGAGAGCCGGCGGCTGCACCGCGGCGACCTGACCCGGCCGGTGAACGCGCCGGGTTACGGCGAGACGGCCCGCATCGGGCGCGCGCTGGAGGCACTGCGCCGGCAACTGCGCGGTGACGACCTCGGGCCGCCCGAGCGCGCCGCCGGGCAGGCCGCGCCGCCGGCCCGCCGGATACCGCGCGTCGGCTCCCGCGGTGTCGTCGCGCTGTGCGCGATCCTGCTGCTGACCTGGGCCGCCCCGCTCCTGCTGCTGTTCAACCGGGCCGACGCGACCGCGATCATCCCGCAGCAGATCGTCAACGACCAGCGGGAACGCACCGACACCCTCACCGACCGGGTGCGCCGGGCGCTCAACGAGGGCCAGGCCGACCTCTCCTCGGTCGCCTCGCTGATCGGCGACAAGACCCCCGAGAAGGAGATGACCACGGTCCTGGACCACACCCTCGGCGACCACGACCGCTACAAGTCGCTGTACGTGCTCACACCCGGCGGCCGGGTGCTGGCCCGCTCGGGCGACAAGCCGCGCGAGCTGGACCGGCAAAAGCCTCGCGACCTCCGGGTCGCCGTGGTCAACACCGGCGGTCGGGAGCCGGTGATCGCCGGTTACGCCGAGATTCCCGGCCGGGACGGCGCCGTGCTGGTCGGCGAGTTCAGGATCGAGTTCCTGAACTCGCTGCTGAAGCGGCCGGGTCTGGGCACCATCCGGGTGGTCGACGCCCACCAGCGGGTGATCGCCGGCAACACCGGCTACCGCGCTTTCCAGCGGCTCCCCTCGGCGGACCTCGACGAACTCGTGGAGGCGTCCGCGCTGAAGGTCGGCACCAGCGCCCACCCGGGCAGCGTCGTCTTCCGGCGGCACGGCAGGGCGCAGATCGCCGCGTCGGCGCCGTTCGTCGGTGGCGGCCCGGCCAAGTCGCTCGGCTGGTCGGTGGTCAGCTGGCAGCCGGCCGCCGCACTGGACATCCCCGAATACCGGCTCCAGCACCGCACCACCCTGGCCGGACTGCTGGGCCTGGCCGCCGCGGCCGCCTGCCTGGGCTGGCTGCACATCGTGGTGGTCCGGCCGCTGCGTGATCTGGCCGCGCAGGCCGAGGCGCTGGCCGGGGGCGACCGCAGGACCGTGCTGTTCCCGCGCCACCACGACGAGGTGGGCGCCGTCACCCGCAGCCTGGAGCTGATCCGGCAGCGGTTGCAGGAGCAGCGCAAGAACCCCGCCGCCGAGCCGGCCGGAAGGAACTGACCCGTGCTCTTCCTCTACTCCGTCCTGGTGGTCGGCTGCGCCGTGCTGCTCGTCGCCGGGATCGTCGAACAGCGCCGGCACAACGCCAACCTGGCGCAGATACCGGTGCGGGTGCTGGTCAACGGCATCCGCGGCAAGTCCTCCATCACCCGGCTGTGCGCGGGCGCGCTGCGCGGCGGGGAGCTGACCACGGTCGCCAAGACCACCGGCACCGCGGCCCGCTTCATCCACCCCGACGCCACCGAGGAGCCGGTCTACCGCAAGTTCGGCATCGCCAACGTTGTCGAGCAGATCGGCATCGTCCGGCGGGCGGCCGCCTACCGGCCGGACGCGCTGGTGATCGAGTGCATGGCGGTGATGCCGGCGCTGCAGGAGATCAACCAGAGCAAGCTGATCCAGTCCACCATCGGGGTGCTCTGCAATGTCCGCGAGGACCACCTCGCCGAGATGGGCCCGACGCTGGACGACGTGGCGCGCTCGCTGTCCCGCTCGATGCCGGTCGGCGGGGTGTGCGTGACCGCCGAGGTGGAGCGCTTCGCCATCCTGCGCGAGGAGGCCGCCTCCCGCGACTGCGAGCTGATCTTCGCCGACCCGGACACCGTCAGCGACGAGGAGCTGCGCGGCTTCAGCTGGTTCACCTTCAAGGAGAACGTGGCCATCGCGCTGAAGGTGGCCGAACTCCTCGGCGTGGAGCGGCAGACGGCGCTGCGCGGCATGTACGACGCGCCGCCGGACCCGGGGGTGCTGTCCGTACAGCGGTACCGCACCGAGGACGGCAAGCGGCTGCGGTTCGCCAATGTCTTCGCCGCCAACGACCCGGAGTCGACGCTGATGAACGTGCACCAGCTGCTCGAACTCGGCGCGATCCACCGGCCGTTGAACGTGCTCGTCAACTGCCGTCCCGACCGGGTCGAGCGCAACGGCCAGATGGGCGAGATCGTGCCCCAACTGGCCCCCGACCGGGTCTTCGTGATCGGCCACCCGGCCAGGAGCACGATCGACGCGATCCCCGCCGAGTGGCGCGACCGGGCCGTGGACCTGGGCGGTGACCGGCGCGACCCGGCGCAGCTGCTGGCGCAGGTGCTGGCCCACCTCGGGCCGGACTCGTCATTGGTCGCGATCGGCAACATCCACGGCCAGGGCGAGCTCTTCCTCGACCGGCTGGCCGAACTCCCCTCGGACGAGGCGCCGGAGCCCGCCGAGCAGCTCGCCGAGTCCTTCACCGCGCCGCCCGCGTACGACTACTACGCGCCCGACCCCTGGCCGCAGGAGCGCCATGTGCCGAGCTGGGCGCTGCCGGACCGGGCGCCGGGTCCGGTGTACGGCCACGACGAACCGACCGACCCCGCCGTATGGCACAACCCAGGAGACGAGCCCCGATGATCCCCGACGCACTCACCCCGGAGATCGCCGCGATCGGCATCGCCCTGGGTCTGCTCGCCTCGCTGGTCTGCTATCTGACGACCAACCTGTCGCCCGGCGGCATGATCACCCCCGGCTGGCTGGCGCTCACCCTGGTCGAGGACCTGCAGCGCGCGGCCATGGTGGTCGGTGTCACGGTGCTCACCTATGTGCTGACGCTGCTGGTGCAGCGGTACGTGATCCTGTACGGGAAGCGGCTGTTCGCCGCCGTGGTGCTGATCGGCGTGATCCTCCAGGGCACCGTCATCATCGCGCTCCAGCACGAGTTCCCGCTGATGTACACCAACGAGACGCTCGGCTTCGTCGTACCGGGCCTGATCGCCTACCAGTTGGTCCGGCAGCCCAAGGGGCCGACGGTGCTGGCCACCGGCTCGGCGACGCTCATCACCTATGTGGTGCTCACCGCCGGAATCCTGCTCGGCGTCATGCCGGCCGCCTGACCGCCCACCGCGAAGATCGAGGAGAGACACATGCCCGCGGCTCGTCCCAGCCGGTCCCGCACGATCCTGAACGTCGCCACGGTGGTGGTCCTGCTGTGCGCCAGCGGCTATCTCACGGTGGCGCTGCGCAAGGACCAGGCCCACAAGGCGCCGGCCGTCCAGGCGATCACCGACAAGCCGGTGCTGGACACGGCCACGCTCGGCGCGCCGAGCGGCACCCAGACCTGGGAACGGCTGTCCGGGCCGGCCCGTTCGGTGCTGCGCGACGCCAAGGGGCAGGTGCTCGGCACGTTCACCGACGGCGCCCGCACCGCGACCCTGACCGGCCCCAGCCGGACCTTCTCCGAGCCGGCCAACACCAAGTCGCGGGTGGTCACCGACAGCTGGGTGCGGCTGCTGCCGCAGAAGTGGAAGGCGGGCGCGGAGAAGGCAGGCTGGTTCAAGGACTGGTTCAAGCAGTATTTCGGCAGCCAGCAGGACGACTTGTTCGCGTACGCCTTCCAGTACGTCCAGGGCGCGCCGGTCAAGAAGGACGCCAACGGGGTGCCGTACGCGGGCGACGCCGGCTTCGGCCCGATCAACCCCGGCGGCAGCATCGGCAACGACCTGCGCAAGGAGCAGTCGGACTTCTTCGACTACCTGGGCATCCCGTACACCTTCCGGGACGGCACCACCATGAAGCCGGAGCCCGCCCGCTACCGGGCGATCGACTGCTCCGGCTTCGTGCGCACCGTCTTCGGCTACCGGGGCCGCTACCCGCTGGCCGTTTCCGACACCCAGGGCGACGGGCTGCCGCGCACCGCCAACGGCATCGCCCGCTCACACCAGGGCGTGACGGTCATCCCGCTGCAGGGCCCCGCGCCCTGGTACACCCGCCCGACCCAGATCGACCTGCTCCAGCCCGGTGACCTGGTCATCTTCAAACTGGACTCGCGGACCGGCGAGCGGCTGGACCACATCGGCATCTATCTCGGCAACGACACCGACGGCCACAAGATCTTCATCTCCAGCCGTGAGGAGGTCGACGGCCCCACCATCGGCGACAAGGGCGGCACCTCCCGGCTGGACGGGAACGGCTACTACGCGAGCACCTTCCGCACCGCCCGGCGGATCTAGCAGAGGCCGGGGCGCGACGGCCGCTGGGCGGCCCGGAAGTACCGGGCCGCCCAGCGGTCGGAGGTGGCGCGGGACGGCGGGCGTCACTTGGCGCGGCGGGCCACCGTGAAGTGGTCGACGCGCTGCCCGGTCTCGGCGATCGCGGAGACCGTGAGGGTCGACTCGCGGCCGGAGCGGGCCGGTTCGACGTCCACCGAGATGAACGAGTAGCCGGTGTAGCGCACCCGCGACCAGTGGACGGTGTCCGCGACCTGGCCGCCGCCCTTGGCCGAGTGCCAGGTGGTGATCGTGTCGACGCGGTTCTCGCTGCCCTCGAAGGTGTCGGGCGCCGGGAAGGCGTACAGGCTGCGGCCGGCGCCGCCGGCCGTGATGTAGACCGTGCCGTCGGTGGCCGGCCGGGTGGTCTCCCCGATCGGCACGGCGTGCGACACCGCGCCCTTGCGGATCGCGTCGGTCCGCTCGTAGACGTGGTTGTGGCCGTTGATCACCAGGTCCACCTGGTGCTTCTCGAAGATCGGCACCCACTCCGCCTGCACACCGCCGTCCGAGGCGTGCGAGGTGGTGGTGGAGTACGCGCAGTGGTGGAAGAAGACCACCAGGAAGTCGATGCCGCGCTGCTTGCGGTAGCCGGCCAGCGTGCGGTCCAGCCACGCGGTCTGCTTGCCGCCGGTGATGCCGTAGTTGGCGGGGATCTCGTACGACACGTCGTTGGCGTCCAGCGCGATCACCGCGGTGTTGCCGTAGACGAAGGAGTACGCGCCCGGCTGGCTCTCCGGGGCGTGGCCGGTGGCGGGGAGCGTCCAGCGGGCCTCCTGGCCGCCGTAGCCGTTCGGCGAGTACCAGGCTTCCATGTCGTGGTTGCCGGTGGTCACCATCCACGGCACCCGGGCCGCGACCGACTCGGTCTGCGCCAGGAACTGGTCCCAGGTGCGGGCGTCGTAGTCGGCCGCGTCGCTCGCCAGGCCCGAACCGTCCGGGTCGGCGTAGCAGATGTCGCCGGCGTGCAGGTGGAAGGCCGGGTTCTGGGCCAGGATCAGTGAGTCGTTGGCCAGCGCGTGGTAGCTGACGCCCTGGTCGCCGAAGGCGGTGAAGGTGAAGCGCTCGTTGTGCGCGGGCGCGGTGGTGAAGGAGCCGATGGTGGCGAACGCGGCGGCGTCGGCCGGGTCGAAGCCGTCGTGGCCCACGCCGTAGTAGTAGGTGGTGCCCGGTCGCAGGCCGCCGATCTGCGCGTGCAGGTAGTACTGGTCGACCGGCGGCAGCTTGCTGTTGAGCAGCTGCGGGGTGTGCAGGTCGCGGACCTCGGCCTCGATCTTGTGGCTGAGCGACCAGGGCTGCAGGCCGATCCGGACGAACGGCTTGCGCACCGCCAGCGGGACCTGCCAGGAGATGGTGAACTGCGACTTCGGGTCGGCGCCGAACTGCAGGTGGCGCCCGAACGGCGCGACCAGCGCGCCGTCCACGTGATGGCCGGTGGCCGGCCGGGTCAGCAGTGACGGACTGGGGGTCTGCGCCTGTGCGACGCCGCTGAACAGCCCGGAGGCGGCGACCGTGCCCGCGGTCGCGATCCCGCCGAGCACCATGCGGCGGCGCGTGACCTTGGACCGCAGATACTCGTGCTGCTCCGCCATGCTCATCTTCTCGGCGAGCTTGGCGTCGATACCCGTGTGAGGTGTGTCCATGGCGCGAAATGTGGCAGCGTCCGGCAACCGGCGCTCGACGTGCGGATGAACGGCCGATGGCCGCCGACCCGCACTCTGGCCCACAGCGGGCGCACAGGGTGACGGATCGTCACACCGGACACAGCCCGCCTCAGCGGTCTCCTGCGCCCCGCGGCGGCGCCCGGCACGACTGCCGGGCGGGCGGGGATCAGCCCGCGTCGCGGGTGAGCTGCCGGGCCGCCTCGTACTCCTGGTGGTACGCCGCGTCGGCCGCCGCCAGGTAGGCGTAGGCGTCGGCGCCGAGCGGGACGTGCGAAGGGGTCCGCTCGGCGTCGACGATCCGCAGCACGAGCTCCGCGAAACGCTCCGGGCTGCCGGTCGCCGGGTCGGCCGCCATGTTCCGGATGCCGTCGCGGACCGGACCGGTCACCGGTTGGTAGGCGGCGATCCGGGCCGCGGACTCGGTGAGGGCGCCGCTGTAGCCGGAGGCGAAGGCGCCCGGTTGGAGCGTCGTGACCCGGATGCCGAACTCCGCCACCTCGCTGGCGAGCGCCGCGCTCATGCCCTCCAGCGCGTGCTTGCCGGTGACGTACGCGGCCAGCCCGGGCAGGGCCATCCGGCCGACCAGGGACGACACATTGACGATGTGGCCGCGGCGCTGGGCCCGCATCAGCGGCAGCACCAGCCGGGCGAGCCGCCAGGGACCGACCGCCAAGGTCTCCAACTGCTGGCGCAGCTCCTGGTCGCCGACTTCTTCGACGGCGCCGAACAGCCCGGTACCGGCGTTGTTGACCAGCACGTCCACCCCGCCGAAGCGGTCGACCGCGAGGGCCACGGCGGCTTCGCACTGCTGCGGATCGCACACGTCGAGCGCGGCCGTGGCGACCTGCGCGGGATGGCGGAGCCGGAGTTCCTCCAGCGCGGCCGGCTTGCGGGCGGTGGCCAGGACCGAGTCACCGGCCGCCGCCGCCGCGGCTGCCAGTGCCCGGCCCAGGCCCGAGGAGCACCCCGTCACCAACCAGC
>NZ_FMCH01000197.1 GCF_900091855.1 Streptomyces sp. DvalAA-14 | reverse complement strand
CATTGGGGTCGGGCACCCCGGGCGGCTGCATCTGGCGCCGTTCGGGCCGCCGTCGTGCGACTCGCCCGGCTCCTTCGCGCCCGGCCACGCCTTGGCGACCCGGGCGGCCAGCACGAAGTCCTTGCGCAGCGGGTGGCCTTCGAACTCGTCGGGCAGCAGCAGCGGCGCCAGGTGCGGGTGGCCGCCGAAGCCGACACCGAACATCTCGTGCGTCTCCCGCTCGTGCCAGCCCGCGCCGGCGAAGACGCCGGTCGCGGTGGGCAGTTCGGCGGCGTCGTACGGCACGGTGGTGCGGATCAGCAGCCGGCGCGGGCCGCCCTCCAGCCGCACCACATGGGCGCACACCTGGAAGCCGGTGCCGGGTTCGTCGACCGCGCTCAGCCAGTCGAAGAAGGTGCAGCCCAGCTCGTCGCGGGCGGTGGTCAGCGCCGCGATCCAGGAGCCCGGCGGCACGTCGACGGTCAGCAGGTCGTACGCCTCCTGCGCGACCGCTCCCGCGCCGAAGAGCGCCTCGGCCTCGCCCGGCAGCCATCCGGTCACCGCGCGGCCTCCGGCGGCGGGACGAGCCCGCTGGTCAGCGCGGCGGCGGACGGACGGCCCGCGGCGGACGCGCTCCCGGCGGTGGCATCGCCCGGGGCACCGGCAGGGGCGCCGGTCGCGTACCGCTCGCCCAGCGACTCCCGGGCGATCTTCTCCTGGAGCTTGAGGATGCCCTGGAGCAGCGCCTCGGGCCGCGGCGGGCAGCCGGGCACGTAGACGTCGACCGGGATGATCTGGTCGACGCCCTTGGTCACCGAGTACGAGTCCCAGTAGGGTCCGCCGCAGTTGGAGCAGGCGCCGAAGGAGATGACGTACTTCGGCTCGGGCATCTGCTCGTAGAGCCGCCTGACGGCCGGCGCCATCTTGTCGGTGACGGTGCCGGACACCACCATCAGGTCGGCCTGCCGCGGTCCGGGGGCGAACGGGATCACGCCGAGCCGGATGAAGTCGTGCCGGGACATGGAGGCGGCGATGAACTCGATCGCGCAGCAGGCCAGTCCGAAGTTGAAGACCCACAGGCTGTAGCGGCGGCCCCAGTTGAGCACCACCTTCATCGGCTCGGGCGCCAGCCTGGCCAGCGGGCCCAGCCGCCGGGGCTCGGGCAGCAGTTCCGCGTGCCCGGTCTCCGCAGCGCCGTCCGTACCGATGTCCGCAGCGCCGTCCGCGCCGGACCCCGCTCCCGCGCCGGCTCCCGTACCGGCTCCCGACGTCAGGTCCATGCGAGGACGCCCTTCTTCCAGGCGTAGAGCAGCCCGACCGCGAGAAAACCGATGAAGACGAACATCTCGACCAGCGTGGCGCCGCCGAAGCCCGGCGCGGCGAAGATCGTCGCCCAGGGGAAGAGATAGATCGCGTCGACGGCGAAGATCACATACAGGAAGGAGTACACGTAGTAGCGGACCTGGGTGTGCGCCCAGCCCTCGCCGACCGGGTCGACCCCGCACTCGTAGGTGAGCATCTTCTCCCGGGTCGGCACGACCGGCCGCAGGAGCCGGCCGCTGGCGAAGGCGACCGATACGAAGAGCACACCGACGACCGCGACCAGGCCGACGACCGAGTAGCCGTGGAAGTAGTCCACGTCCGTCCGCCCCTCGTTTCATCGTTGACCGGTGGTGTCCAGCGACCCGGAGGATCTTTAGACGATTTATACGGAGGGAGTCTAGGCCCTGGCTTCACCGGCGCATCCCCCGTCCCCTTTCCTTTCACCAGGCCACCGGCATACCGGGGGATAACCCCACCTCGCCCGGACGGCCCACCCCATGGCGGGCCCGGCCCCGGGCCCGGCAGGCTGGGAGGATGAACACCTTGCCCGCGCCGGGCGCCTCCGCCTCCACGCCGTCGGAACCGCTGCCGCCGGCCCGCTTCGCGATGTTCGACGCGGTGACATGGCGGGAGATCGCCCATCTGCTGCTGAACCTCGTGGAGGCCATCGTCGGCTTCGTCTACGTGGTCACGACGCTCACTCTCGGTGCGGGCCTGTCCGTGACCGTGATCGGCCTGCCGCTGCTGGCGGTGGGGCTGATGGGCTGCCGCCTGCTGGGCAGGGCGGAGCGGGCCAGGGCCCGCGCCCTGCTGGGGGTCCGGGTGGACGAGCCGAGCCCGCTGCGGCCGGGCACGGTGGGCTTCCTGCCGTGGCTGTGGGCGACGCTGAAGGACCCGGTGGCCTGGCGGCACGCGCTGTACTTCGCGATCCGGCTGCCCTGGGGCATCGTGACCTTCACCCTGACGCTGACCTCGCTGTTCGTGCTGTGGCCGGTGCTGCCGTACCTGTCCCGGGGCATGGCGAACGTGGACCGGTCGCTGGTACGCGGCCTGCTCCAGCCGTCGGACGAGCTGGAACGGCGGATCGCCGAGCTGGAGTCGGACCGCGGTGTGGTGGTGGACACCGCCGCCGCCGACCTGCGCCGGATCGAGCGCGATCTGCACGACGGCGCCCAGGCCCGGCTGGTGGCACTGGCGATGGACCTCGGCCTGGCCAAGGAGAAGCTGCTGGAGGACCCGGAGGCGGCCGCCCGGATGGTCGGCGAGGCGCACGGCGAGGTCAAGGTGGCCCTCCAGGAGCTGCGGGACCTGGCGCGCGGCATCCACCCGGCGATCCTCACCGACCGCGGCCTGGACGCGGCCCTGTCGTCGGTCGCCACCCGCTGCACGGTGCCGGTCTCGGTCACGGTGGAGCTGCCGGCCCGGCCGGCCGAGGCGATCGAGGGGATCGCCTACTTCACCGTCTCCGAGCTGCTGCAGAACGTCAGCAAGCACAGCCGGGCCCGCCGCGCCTCGGTGGATGTCTGGCGGGTCGAGGACCGGCTGATGATCCAGGTCGAGGACGACGGGCAGGGCGGCGCGGACGTCTCCTCGGGGTCGGGGCTGGCGGGGCTGGCCGAGCGGCTGGACTCGGTGGACGGGCTGTTCGTGGTCAGCTCGCCGGTCGGCGGGCCGACCACGGTCACCGCGGAACTGCCCTGGCGGAACCGGGAGTTCCGCAAGGCCGACGCCGGCCGGTAGCCCCGAGGTGGGGATAGCCCCACCCTCAAGACGCCGATCCGCACCATGGGTTCCCGCTCGCCCCGGCGCGAGGCTGTGGGTATGACGAGCAGTGCGGAAAGGACGGTCCCGACCATGGCGTACGGCATCCCGATCGAGGAGACCGACGAACGCGCGCACCGGCTGCCGGTGGGACTGCGGGCGCCGGTGGAGGCACGGACCTGGCGCGAGTTCGCCTACCTGCTGCTCAATCTGCCGATGGGCGTCGCCGGCTTCGTCTGGACCGTGACGATGCTGTCGCTCGGCGCGGGGCTGCTGATCACCTTCATCGGGCTGCCGGTGCTGGTGCTGGCGCTCGGCGGCTGCCGGGTGATCGGGTACGTGGAGCGCTCCCGGGCCCGTTCCCTGCTGTGGCTCGACATCGAGGAGCCGGCCCCGGTGCGCAGCCGCAGCCGCGGCCTGCTCGGCCGGCTCGGCGCCCAGCTCGGCAGCGGCGTCAACTGGCGGCACGCGGTCTACTGCCTGCTGCACTTCCCGTGGGGTGTGGTCACCTTCAGCGTGGCGATCAGCTTCTTCACCTACGGCTGGGGCCTGTTGACGTATCCGCTGTGGCGCTGGGTCTTCCCGGTCTACTTCGGGCAGCAGGGCCTGCAGATCTACGGCGGCGGCAGCGGCGCCGACCGGCACGGCTGGTGGCTGCACACCCCGCTGGACATGGCGCTGTCCGTCGTGGTCGGCGCGCTGCTGGTGCTGGCCTCGCCGTGGGTGATCCGCGGTATGGCGCACGTGGACCGGCTGCTGGTCTCCGGGCTGCTGGGGCCGTCCCTGCTCGACCACCGGGTCACCGAGCTGGAGTCGGACCGCGGAGCGGTGGTGGACACCGCCGCCGCCGACCTGCGCCGGATCGAGCGCGATCTGCACGACGGCGCCCAGGCCCGGCTGGTGGCGCTGGCGATGGACCTCGGCCTGGCCAAGGAGAAGCTGCTGGAGGACCCGGAAGTGGGGGCGCGGATGGTGGACGAGGCGCACGGCGAGGTCAAGGTGGCCCTGCAGGAGCTGCGGGACCTGGCGCGCGGCATCCACCCGGCGATCCTCACCGACCGCGGGATCGGGCCGGCGATGTCGGCGGTGGCGGCGCGGTGCACCGTGCCGGTGGAGGTGACCGTGGAGCTGCCGGCCCGGCCGGTGCCGGCCATCGAGGGGATCGCCTACTTCACCGTCTCCGAGCTGCTGCAGAACGTCAGCAAGCACAGTGGCGCTTCCCGCGCGGTGGTCGACGTGTGGCGGGTCGAGGACCGCATGCTGCTGCAGGTCTCCGACAACGGGCGCGGCGGGGCCTCGGTGGCGGCGGGGTCGGGGCTGGCGGGACTGGCGGAACGGCTCGACTCGGTCGACGGCGTGCTGGTGGTGGACTCGCCGGCCGGAGGGCCGACCCGGATCACGGCGGAGCTGCCCTGGCGGGCGTAGGGGCGGCGGGGGCGGGGGGCGGCGGACGTAGGGGGCAGCGGGCGTACGGGACCGCGGGCGCGGGGCCGGGCCGAAAGGGCCCGGCCCTGTCACGGTTCGGGCCGGGCCGCCGCGGCCCTCATGTCACGCGCAGCAGGGTCTTTCCCACGTTCAGACCCGCCTGCAAGGTCTCGTGGGCCTCGGCTGCCGCCGAGAGGGGAAGCTCCGTGCTGATGTCGAGGCGGATCGCGCCCGAGGCGAGCAGGGACAGGGCGGACAGGGCGTGGGAGCGGACGAGGGTGGGGGCGCGGGTGGCGAGGTCGGTGATGTCGTAACCCGCCAGGGTGCGGTTGTGGCGGCGGAAGGTGAGGACGGGGAGGGTGAGGTCGGGGCGGCGGGCCGCCTCGCCGTAGACGGCGAGCCGGCCGAAGGGGGCCAGCACGGCGAGGCTGGTCTGGCGGACCGGGCCGCCGATGGGGTCGAGCACGATGTCGACATCGGAGATGTGCGCGGCGAAGCCGTCCCGCAGATGGACCGCGTCGTAGCCGAAGCGTTTGGCGTAGTCGGCCTTGGCGGCCGAGCTGACGGTGCCGTGGACGGCGGCGGCGCCCAGGGCGCGGGCGATCTGGGCGGCGGCCGAGCCGACGCCGCCGGCCGCGGCGTGGATGAGGACGGTGTCGCCGGGGGTGAGCCGGGCCGCGCCGGCCAGGACGCCGTAGGCGGTGGTGAGCGCCAGGGCCGCGCCGCCGCCGTCGCGCAGCGAGATCCCGTCGAGGGGGTAGGCGAAGGCGGCGGGCGCGACGGCGTACTCGGCGTAGCCGCCGCCGTCCGGCAGGTAGGCGGCGACGGGGTCGCCGCAGGCCAGGCCGGTGACGTCCGGGCCCAGCGCGGCGACCTCGCCGGAGACTTCGAGGCCGGGTACCTGGATGCCGTCGGGCGCGCCGAAGTCACCGAGCCGCTGCTGCATCTCCCCGTGGTTGACGCCGGCGTAGGCGACACGGATCAGGATCTGGCCGGGGCCGGGCTCCGGTACCGGAAGCCGCACCGGCCGCAGCACCTCGGGGCCGCCGTTGACGTCGAAACCGACCGCGCGCACACGTTCTCCTCTCCCCTGGGCGCCGGCTGAGCACGGCGCCCTCCGATTGCGGCGCCCCTCGACCGGCGGGCGCAACCTTGCCCACCCGCACCGTATTCCCCATTCCCCCGCCGATGCTGGAATGCTGGGGAGGTCGGATTGCGAAAACGGGGGGCTGCGGAACGGTGGAGGACAGGGTGCGGGTGGTCATCGCCGAGGACTCGGTGCTGCTTCGGGAGGGCCTGACCCGGCTGCTGACCGACCGGGGCCACGATGTGGTGGCCGGGGTGGGCGACGCGGTGGGTCTGCTGAAGGCGGTGGACGAACTCGCCGGGCAGGGCGCGCCGCCCGATGTGGTGGTGGCCGACGTGCGGATGCCGCCGACGCACACCGACGAGGGGGTGCGCGCGGCCGTACAGCTGCGGCGCGACCACCCGGCGGTGGGCGTGCTGGTGCTGTCGCAGTACGTGGAGGAGCAGTACGCCACCGAGCTGCTGGCCGGTTCCAGCCGCGGGGTGGGCTATCTGCTCAAGGACCGGGTGGCCGATGTCCGGGAGTTCGTGGACGCGGTGGTGCGGGTCGCCCAGGGCGGCACCGCGCTGGACCCCGAGGTGGTCGCCCAGCTGCTGGGCCGCAGCCGGAAGCAGGACGTGCTGGCCGGGCTGACCCCGCGCGAGCGGGAGGTGCTGGGGCTGATGGCGGAGGGCCGGACGAACTCAGCGGTGGCCAAGCAGCTGGTGGTCAGCGACGGCGCGGTGGAGAAGCACGTCAGCAACATCTTCCTGAAGCTGGGCCTGGCGCCGAGTGACGGGGATCACCGCCGGGTGCTGGCAGTTTTGACCTACCTCAGATCGTAGCTTTGTTGACAGGCCGCCCCCGCGGCCGGGCGCTCCAGCCGGGCGCCCGGCCGTTTTGCCGGTCCTGTCCGGAGGCCCTTCCGGTGGACCCGTTCGATCCACATTCCGGGACGTACGGGGAAGGCGACCCTTACCGACGTACGATGGCCGGTACGTCGCCGCCCCGAGGGAGGTCCGTTTCAGTGACCAGCCAGGTCAGCAGCCCCACTAGCGCAGGCGCAGGTCATCCGCCCGTCACCGCGGTCGGACAGGGCGAACAGCGCAACCCCGCCAAGGAGACCAAACGGCTCGACCGGGTGATCATCCGGTTCGCCGGGGACTCCGGGGACGGCATGCAGTTGACCGGGGACCGCTTCACCTCGGAGACGGCGGCGTTCGGCAACGATCTCTCCACGCTGCCGAACTTCCCGGCGGAGATCCGCGCGCCCGCGGGGACCCTTCCCGGGGTGTCGTCGTTCCAGTTGCACTTCGCGGACCACGACATCCTCACGCCGGGCGACGCGCCCGACGTCCTGGTGGCCATGAACCCGGCGGCGCTGAAGGCGAATCTCGGGGACATGCCGCGGGGCGCGGAGATCATCGTCGACACCGACGAGTTCACCAAGCGGGCGATGGCGAAGGTCGGGTGGCCGGCCAGCCCGCTGGAGGACGAGACGCTGACCGGGTACTCGGTGCACCCGGTTCCGCTGACCACCCTGACGCTGGAGGCGCTGAAGGACTCCGGGCTGGCCCGGAAGGACGCCGAGCGGGCCAAGAACATGTTCGCGCTCGGCCTGCTCTCCTGGATGTACCACCGGCCGACGCAGGGCACCGAGGCGTTCCTGCGGAAGAAGTTCGCCAAGAAGCCGGACATCGCGGAGGCGAATGTCACCGCCTTCCGGGCGGGCTGGAACTTCGGCGAGACCACCGAGGACTTCGCGGTCTCCTACGAGGTGCAGCCGGCCTCCTCGGCCTTCCCGGCCGGCGTCTACCGGAACATCTCCGGAAACCTGGCGCTGTCCTACGGCCTGATCGCCGCGGCCACCCAGAGCGGGCTGCCGCTGTTCCTGGGCTCCTACCCGATCACCCCGGCCTCCGACATCCTGCACGAACTGTCGAAGCACAAGAACTTCGGCGTGCGCACCTTCCAGGCGGAGGACGAGATCGCCGCGATCGGCGCCGCGCTGGGGGCCGCTTTCGGCGGCTCGCTGGCGGTGACGACGACGTCCGGGCCCGGCGTCGCGCTGAAGTCGGAGACGATCGGGCTGGCGGTCAGCCTGGAGCTGCCGCTGCTGATCGTGGACATCCAGCGCGGCGGTCCGTCCACCGGCATGCCGACGAAGACCGAGCAGGCGGACCTGCTGCAGGCGATGTACGGGCGCAACGGCGAGGCGCCGGTGCCGATCGTGGCGCCCGCCACCGCCGCGGACTGCTTCGACGCGGCGCTGGAGGCGGCCCGGATCGCGGTCACCTACCGCACTCCGGTGCTGCTGCTGTCGGACGGGTACCTGGCCAACGGCTCGGAGCCATGGCGGGTCCCGGACACCGCCGAACTGCCGGACCTGCGGGTGCGGTTCGCCTCCGGTCCCAATCACACCGCCGAGGACGGCACCGAGTCCTTCTGGCCCTACCTGCGCGACCCGCAGACGCTCGCGCGGCCGTGGGCCGTGCCCGGCACGCCGGGGCTCGAGCACCGGATCGGCGGGATCGAGAAGCAGGACGGTACGGGCAACATCAGCTACGACCCGGCCAACCACGACTTCATGGTCCGCACCCGGCAGGCCAAGATCGACGGCATCACGGTGCCGGACGTGGCGGTGGACGACCCGGACGGTTCGGCGACCACGCTGGTGCTGGGCTGGGGCTCGACCTACGGGCCGATCACCGCGGCGGTGCGGCGCATCCGGGCCGGGGGCGGCCGGGTCGCGCAGGCGCATCTGCGGAATCTCAACCCCTTCCCCGCCAACCTCGGCAGTGTGCTGGCGGCCTACGAGCGGGTCATCGTGCCGGAGATGAACCTGGGCCAGCTGGCGCATCTGCTGCGGGCCAAGTACCTGGTGGACGCGCTGTCGTACAACCAGGTCACCGGACTGCCGTTCAAGGCCGAGCAGTTGGCCACGGCCATCACCGAACTGAGCGCGGGCGTCAGCGATGACGTCCCCGGTATGGGAGGGGTTGAGAAGCATGGGGCTGTCTGAGGCACTGGCTCTGGTACCCAAGGCGGAAGCCCAGCAGAGCATGAAGGACTTCAAGTCCGACCAGGAGGTGCGCTGGTGCCCGGGCTGCGGGGACTACGCGGTCCTGGCCGCCGTCCAGTCCTTCATGCCCGAGCTCGGACTGGCCCGGGAGAACGTGGTGTTCGTGTCCGGGATCGGCTGCTCCAGCCGCTTCCCGTACTACATGAACACCTACGGCATGCACTCGATCCACGGCCGGGCCCCCGCGATCGCCACCGGACTGGCCGCCTCGCGGCGGGACTTGAGCGTGTGGGTGGTCACCGGTGACGGGGACGCGCTGTCCATCGGCGGCAACCACCTGATCCACGCGCTGCGCCGCAACGTCAACTTGAAGATCCTGCTGTTCAACAACCGGATCTACGGGCTGACCAAGGGCCAGTACAGCCCCACTTCGGAGATCGGCAAGATCACCAAGTCGACGCCGATGGGTTCGCTGGACGCCCCCTTCAACCCGATCTCGCTGGCGCTGGGCGCGGAGGCCTCCTTCGTGGCCCGCACCATCGACTCGGACCGCAAGCACCTGCAGGGCGTGCTGCGGGCGGCGGCGGCCCATCAGGGCACCGCGCTGGTGGAGATCTACCAGAACTGCAACATCTTCAACGACGGCGCCTTCGACACCCTGAAGGACCGGGACACCGCGCTGGAGGCGCTGATCCGGCTGGAGCACGGGCAGCCGATCCGCTTCGGCGCTCCGTTCGGCGAGGAGCAGGGCGGTGACGGCCTGGGCGGCAAGGGCGTCGTCCGCGACCCCGCCACCGGCGACCTGGCGGTCGTCGACGTCGCGACCGAGGGCGCCGAGCGGGTCCTCGTCCACGACGCGCACGCCGCCAGCCCGACCAACGCCTTCGCCCTGTCCCGGCTGGCCGACGCCGACACCCTCCACCACACGCCGATCGGTGTGCTGCGGGACATCAGCCGGCCGGTCTACGACACGGACATGGCCGAACAGCTGGAGCAGGCCGTGGTGCGGCAGGGCAAGGGTGACCTGGCGTCGCTGCTGGCCGGCAGCGACACCTGGACGGTCGGCTGAGGCAGCGGTACGCGGTCGGTACGCGGGTCGGTACGCGCCGACGCGGACGCCGACGCCGACGGCATGATGCCCGGTCCGGGATGTCTCCGGGCCGGGCATCGCCGCGTCCGCATGTCCGCCACCGGGTTCTCGAACCCGGTGACCGGCCGGGGTGACCGGCCGGGGTGACCGGCCGGGGTGACCGGCCGGGGTGACCGGCCGGGGTGACCGGCCGGGGCGCCGCTAACCCGCCGTCGCCGTCCGGGCGTCGTACTCCTCCCGGGCCGCCACCACCTGCGGTACGTGCTCCTCGGTCCACCGGGACAGCGCCCGGACCTGGCGGGCGGCCTGCTCGCCGAGCGGAGTGAGGGCGTAGTCGACGTGGGGCGGGATCACCGGGCGGGCCTGCCGGCGGACGAAGCCGTCCCGCTCCAGGGTGCGCAGCGTCTGGGTGAGCATCTTCTCGCTCACCCCGCCGATCTCCCGGCGCAGTTCGCTGAACCGGCGGGTGCCGTCCAGCAGGGCGATCAGCGCCAGGACGCCCCAGCGGCTGGTGAGGTGCTCCAGGACGGCTCGCTCCGGGCAGATTACTTTCATGTACGTACCCTACTCCAAGGTGGGTACTATCCCCGGGATAGTGCGCAGGTTACGGTGGATGCCGCCGCACGGGAAGCACGGGGCATGCCCGGAAAGCGGCGGACGCAGGTACGGCAGCGCCGTACATCAGCGCACAACGGGAGCAGATCATGAGCATCGTCGTCACCGGAGCCAGCGGGCATCTCGGCCGCCTGGTCGTCGCGGAACTGCTGGCCCGCGGGACCGCCGCCGGGGAGATCGCCGCGGTGGTGCGGGACGCGGGCAAGGCCGCCGACCTCGCCGCGCAGGGCGTGGAACTGCGGATCGCCGACTACGACCAGCCGCCCACCCTGAAGGACGCCTTCCGGGCCGGTGACCGGGTGCTGCTCATCTCGGGGAGCGAGGTGGGCCGGCGCATACCGCAGCACAACGCGGTGGTGGAGGCGGCCGCGGGCGCCGGGGTGGCGCTGCTGGCCTACACCGGGGCGCTCGGCGGGCCCGACGCCGATTTCGTGCTGGCCGACGAGCACAAGGCCACCGAACAGCTGGTCCTGGCCTCCGGGCTGTCGTACGTCTTCCTGCGCCACGGCTGGTACACCGAGGTCTACACGCAGAATCTCCCGACGGTGCTGGAGCACGGCGCGGTGGTCGCCGCCGCGGGTGACGGCCGGATCGCCTCGGCCGCCCGCGCCGACTACGCGGCCGCCGCCGCGGTGGTGCTGGCCGGCGAGGGTCACGAGGGTCGGGCGTACGAGCTGAGCGGCGACACGGCCTGGAGCCTGGCCGAGTACGCGGCGCTGGTCGGCGAGCTGACCGGCCGGGAGATCGCCTACCGGAACGTGAGCGCCGAGGACTACCGGGCGGTGCTGCTGGGGGCGGGCCTGCCGGCGGCGTTCGCCGATGTGCTGGTGGACGTGGACCGGGCGATCGGGCTGGGCCTGCTGGCCGGGACCAGCGGCAACCTCGCCCGGCTGATCGGCCGGCCCACGACGCCGCTGCGGGAGACGGTGGCGGCGGCGCTCAAGGGCTGACGCGCCGGGCCGGCCGGACTCCTCGGGCCGGATCCGGACTCCTCGGACCGGCCTGTCATGACCGTTCTGTGGAACAGACATGACAGGCCGACCCGCCGCCGCTACCGTCGGACCGGTCGAGGGACGGCCGGCGGCGCGTGGGGGAGGAACCGGGGATGGGCGAGCAGCGTACGGGTCTGGTGTACGGCTTCGCGGCTTACGGCTTGTGGGGCCTGTTCCCGTTGTACTGGCCGCTGCTGAAACCGGCCGGCTCACTGGAGATCCTGGCTCACCGGATGGTGTGGTCGCTGGTCGTGGTCGCCGCCATCCTGCTGGTGCTGCGGCGCTGGGCGTGGCTGGGCGAGTTGGTCCGGCAGCCGAAGCGGCTCGCCCTGGTGGCGCTCGCGGCCGTCGTGGTGTCGGTGAACTGGGGCATGTACATCTGGGGCGTCAACTCCGGCCATGTGGTGGAGACGGCGCTCGGCTACTTCATCAACCCGCTGGTGACGATCGCGCTGGGCGTGCTGGTGCTGCACGAGCGGCTGCGGCCGGTGCAATGGGTGGCGGTCGGCATCGGGGCGCTCTCGGTGGTGGTGCTCACCATCGGCTACGGCCGGCTGCCGTGGATCGCGCTCACCCTCGCCTTCTCCTTCGGCATCTACGGCCTGGTCAAGAAGAAGATCGCGATGGGCGGGCTGGAGTCGCTGGCCGCGGAGACCTCCGTGCAGTTCCTGCCGGCGCTGGTCTTCCTGCTGGTGCTGGGCGCCCGCGGCGACTCGACCTTCACCGACCACGGGCCCGGCCACGCCTCGCTGCTGGCCGCCTGCGGGCTGGTCACCGCGATACCGCTCATCTGCTTCGGCATGTCCGCGACCCGGCTGCCGCTCAGCACGATCGGCCTGATGCAGTACGTGGCGCCGATCTTCCAGTTCCTGATCGGTGTCCTCCACTTCCACGAGCAGATGCCCCCGGAGCGCTGGGCCGGCTTCCTGCTGGTCTGGGCCGCGCTCGTCCTGCTCACCTGGGACGCGCTGCGGACCGCCCGCCGCACCCATGTCGCACTGGCGGCGACGGCGGCGACGGCGGCGGCGGCAGCCGCGACCGCGCCGGCGACCGACCCGGTGGCTTCGGCTTCGGCATCGGCATCGGCATCGGCATCGGAGCCTGCGCCCGAGCCGGCGACCGGTCAGCAGCCCTTCCTCAGGCCGTGACGTCCCGGCTGGTGAGCCGGGCCCAGGCCGCCGAGCCGAACACCGCCGCGTAGACGGCCTGCAGACCCAGGTTCCTGGCGATGCCGCCCCACTGCACGGGGTCGCGCAGCACATCGGCGAAGCTCAGCCAGTAGTGCGGGAAGAGATAGGGCTGCACGGCGTGCAGTTGCGGGATGCTGTCGACGATCTGCAGGGTGATCAACAGGCCCACGGTGCCCGCCATCGCCCCGATCGCGCTGTCGGTGAGGGTGGAGATGAACAGGCCGAGCGCCGCCAGTCCGATCAGGGAGGCCGCGACCAGGACAGCGATCAGCAACCCCCGCAGCATGCCCTCGGACAGCGGGATGGTCGTACCGGACAGGGTGGTGACGTCGCCGACCGGGAACAGGGCGACACCGACGACCAGCCCGGACACCGCCACCACCAGGGTGCCGGCCAGACAGAAGACGAGCACCGAGGCGAACTTGACCAGCAGCAGCCGGGTCCGGCCGGCCGGCGCGACCAGCAGATAGCGCAGGGTGCCGCCGGCCGCCTCACCGGCCACCGAGTCGCCCGCGATCACGCCGACTGCCATCGGCAGGAAGAACGGCAAGGTCGCGGCCAGCGAGGCGAAGGTCAGGAACAGGCCATTGTTGCTGACCTGTGTGAGGAACGCCGGGCCGCCTCCGTCGCCGCCCCGGCCGGCCGAGCCGCCGTCGCCGGTCTCGATGCGCACCGCGATGCCGACCAGCAGCGGCACGGCCGCCAGCACCGCGAGCAGGGCCAGGGTGCGCCAGCGGCGGAAGACCGTCACCAGCTCGGACCGGAACAGCCCGAGCGACCACCACAGCCGAGGGGCCCGGACGGCCGCGGCGCGGGCCGGGGGCGGCGGCGCGCCGTCGTCCGGACCGGCCGCGGCGCGGTCGAGCTCAGCCCGCGACATCGAAACCCTCCCCCGTCAACGCCACGAACGCGTCCTCCAGGGAGGCCCGCTCCAGACCGAAGGCCCGGACCGGGACACCGGCCGCGACCAGCGCCGCGTTCAGCTCCGCCAGGTCGGGCGGGTCCTCGGGCAGCACGCCGGTGATCCGCTCCCCCGCCGTGGCCAGTTCCCGTACGCCGTGGGCCGCCAGCACCTTCGCGGCCCGCTCCGGATCCGGGGTGCCGACCGCCAGCCGGCCCCGCGCGCCGGCGGACAGCTCCGCGACCGGCCCCTGGGTGATCAGCCGGCCGCGGGCCATCACTGCCGCGTGCGTGCACACCTGCTCGATCTCGTCCAGCAGGTGCGAGGACAGGAAGACGGTGGTGCCGTCCGCGGCCAGCTCTCTGACCAGGGCGCGGATCTCCCGCATGCCCTGCGGGTCCAGGCCGTTGGTCGGCTCGTCGAGGACCAGCAGTTCGCGCGGCTGCAACAGGGCGGCGGCCAGGCCGAGGCGCTGTTTCATGCCCAGCGAGTAGGCCTTCGCCTTCTTGGCCGCCGCCGCGGTCAGCCCCACCCGGTCCAACGCCGCCCCGACCCGGGCCGGCCGGGTGCGGGGGTCGGCGGTGGGGTCGGCGGCGTCGAACCGCAGCAGATTGTCCCGGCCGGACAGGAAGCCGTACAGGGCCGGGCCCTCGATGAGCGCACCGACCTCGGGCAGCACGGACCGGGCGGCGGCCGGCATCGGACGGCCGAGCAGGCTGGCGCTGCCGGCCGTCGGTGCGATCAGGCCCAGCAGCATCCTGATCGTGGTGGTCTTCCCCGAGCCGTTGGGCCCGAGGAAGCCGAACACGCTGCCGCGCGGCACCCGCAGGTCCAGGCCGTCCACGGCGAGCGTGCCGCGGTACCGCTTGGCCAGACCCCGGGTCTCGATCACCACCTCGGCGCGTGTGTCCACCGGAGCTACTTGGTGGCGTTCGACACGGAAGTCGCCGCGGCGGTCAGCGCGGACGGGCTGACCGCGCCGACGTAGAGCGTGCCGTCGTCGGTGAGCAGTGCGTTGACCAGGCGGGTGCTGACGAGGGTGCCGGTGCCGTAACGGCCGCTGACCTTCTTGCCGAGGCTGTCGAGCAGCGACTGGGCGCCCGCGCCGGCCTGGTCCTTGCCGGCCGCGCCCTTGCCCAGCAGGGGCGTCCCGGCGCCGGTTTTGGCGGGGCCGGACGGCAGGCCGCCGCCGGTCTTGATCACCGCGATCGAGTCCCACCCCTGGCCGAGGACGGTGGGCTCGGCCCGCGGTGCGTCCTGCGGCCGGCCGGCGCCGGTGGTGCGGCCGGGTGCCGCCTTCGCGTCCGCGCCGCCCTGCGTCACCTTGACGCCCTTGCCGGGGGTGAAGTCGAAGGTGCCGGCGGCGGGTTGGGCGAAGCTGACCTTGGTGAAGGCGACGTCGAAGACGGCTTTGCCGCCGCTCCTGGGCGTCAGGGTGAGGCGCAGCGGCACTCCGGTCGCGGCGTCCACCGCGATCCGGACCGAGCCGACGGTGGTGGTGTCGGCGTGCTGCGGGGTGATCAGCAGCTGGTAGGCGCTGCGGCCGGCCACCCGGGCGGTGCCGTCCACCGTGATGGCGGCGGTGCCGTCGGCGGCCTTGAGGATGTCCTGGGCGGCGGCCTGCGGCGTGGCCGGGTAGTCCGCCGGCGGCTGCTGCCGGGGCTGGGCGCTGGCCTGCTGCGGCAGGGTCTGGTGGAAGGCCTGGTTCGACTTGCTGTCGTAGGCCCACAGCTGGCTGCCGTTGTGGATGACGCTGTACTCGGCGGCCGGCTCGATGACCGAGAGCTTCTGCCGGTCGGGGCCGTCGGCCGCGACATGCAGCTGGTGCGAGCCGATGAGCAGTTGGGGCAGCTGGGCCTGCGGATCGGCCGGCGATCCGCCGCCGGAGCCGAGCCCGGGCAGGCCGGACGGCGCCGCGCCGCCGAGGAGACCACCGCCGCCGGACAGTGCCGAGGGCAGCCCCAGGTCGGTGGTGATCTTGACCGTGCCGTTCACCGTCCGGGTGTCGGACGCGGCGATCTTGGTGAGCAACTGCTGCGCGGTGACCGAGGGCAGCGAGGGGTCGCCGGCGTCGGCCAGCGCCGGGACGAGGCTGATGGTGGCCGCGGCGACGCCGGCCACCGCGACGGGCACGGCGTACCGTGCGACCCGGCGCCTGCGGCCGGGCTCGCGGCCGGGCTCTTCGGCCTCCGGCTGTGCCGGTTGGATCAGTGCCATTGCGTTTCCTCCGTCGTCGGCGGCGGTCGGCTGCCTCGTACGCGTCCACTCCCCGGGACATTGTCGCCCGGTCCGCCATGGGGTGGTGTCTCCATCCCACCAAATCGGGCCGGGCGGCACATCAGCCGCGGGACCCAACCGAATGTACGCCCGGGGTATGACAGACCCCGAGGCCGTACCGTGCGGGAAGCAGGGTCGGACCCCGACAGGGGTCGTGGGAGCAGCCTTCCCCGGGAAGGCGGCGGTACGTCACGGCGCGTCAGGCCGGGGGGCGGCGGAACGTGCGGCCGGGACACGCGACCGGACCGGGCCGTCCGGCGGTGCCGTCAGGCGGTGCGGTGCACCACCGCGTCGCACAGGCCGGCCAGCGCGTACTTGGCCGGATTGTCCGGCAGCGGGGCCAGGGCCGCGCGGGCCTCGTCGGCGTAGCGCACGGTGTCACGGCGGGCCTGCTCCAGGGCCGGGTGGGCGCGCATCAGTTCCAGCGCCTCGGCGTGCAGGGCGTCGTCGGTGAGGTCGCCGTCCAGCAGTTCGTTGAGGCGCCGGTCGGCGGCGGAGACCTGGCCGGCCGCCTGGGCGTAGCCGCGGCGGACGTGCAGGACCGGCAGGGTGGGGATCCCCTCCCGCAGGTCGGTGCCGGGGGTCTTGCCGGTCTCGTGGCCGTCGCCGGCGATGTCCAGGACGTCGTCGGCGAGTTGGAAGGCGGCGCCGATCCGCTCCCCGTACTGGGTGAGGATGTCGACGACCGGTTCGCCGGCTCCGGACATCATCGCGCCGAACCGCCCGGAGACCGCCATCAGCGAGCTGGTCTTGCCCGCGATGACTTCCAGGTAGTGGTCGAGCGGGTCGCGGCCGTCGCGCGGGCCGACGGTCTCCATGATCTGACCGGTGACCAGGCGTTCGAAGGACTCGGCCTGCACCCGGACCGCCTCCGGCCCGAGGTCGGCCAGGATGTGCGAGGCGCGGGAGAAGAGGAAGTCGCCGGTCAGTACGGCCACCGAGTTGCCCCAGCGGGAGTTGGCGCTGGGCACGCCGCGGCGGACGTCCGCCTCGTCCATCACGTCGTCGTGGTAGAGGGTGGCCAGATGGGTCAGCTCGACCACGACGGCGGACGGCACGATCTTGGGCGCGTGCGGGTCGCCGAACTGGGCCCCGAGCATCACCAGCAGCGGCCGGAAACGTTTGCCCCCGGCCTTCAGCAGGTGCCGGGCCGACTCGGTGATGAAGGGCACGTCGCTCTTGGTGGCCTCCAGCAGACCTTCCTCCACGGCCGCGAGACCGGCCTGGATGTCGGCCTCGAGGGCCTCGTCCCACACGCTCAGCCCGAAGGGCCCGACGACGGTCACGAGGGGTACTCCTGTCGCTGATCTGGCATCTGGCGAGGTTCATGCGCGTTCATATGACGATCCGGCGAGGATCGGGTCGGCTCTGAGCTGTGTACGGAGGTGGCGCGGCTTACACCGGCAGCGTAGCCGGTCGGCTGTGGATCACCGCCGGGGCATCGCCCTACACCAGGCCGGGGACGATCACCGCACGTATAATCCCTATTACCTTAATTGCACGGTATGTCTCAGCCGAAAGGATGGCAGCTGCGCCATCGTGGGCGGTCCGGGATTGAGTGCGGGAAGCGCGGGAATGATCCGGCTTGTTCGAACGCTTGACCCAGAACCGTTCACTATTCCGTAAGACCATCGCGTAACAGTGCCAACTAGACTCACCCCCGCACCATGTGACATGTCCTCGTTTCGGGGAACGGCGATCCCGGGTCCCGAACAGCCTGAGAGGAGGTGGACCGATGGCAGCCGACCTGCTGGAAGACGAGGCGGAAGCCCACGTGCGCGGTGTCTGTTTCAAGACCGGCCCGCCCGAACGGACCGGCGTGGAGTTGGAGTGGCTGGTCCAGGACCGCTCCGATCCGCATGAAGTGATCTCCGTCGACCGGCTGGACGCGGCTCTCGCGCCGGTCGAGGCCCCGGACACCCTGCCCCGGGGCGGCAGGCTCACCCGTGAGCCGGGCGGCCAGGTGGAGCTGAGCTCCCCGCCCGCCCCCACCCTCGCCGCATGCGTCGAGGCGACAGCGGCCGACCTCGCCGTACTGCGGCAGGCCATGGACCGCGCGGGACTGGTCCTCGTCGGCCGCGGTCTCGACCCGTACCGCGAACCACCCCGGGTGCTCGACCATCCCCGTTACCGGGCGATGGAGGGCTTCTTCGACCGCGAGGGCCCCTGGGGCCGCACCATGATGCGGCGCACCGCCTCGCTCCAGGTCAACCTGGACGCGGGTGACGACACCGATGGCGTATCCGGCTACCGCTACCGCTGGGACCTGGTGCACCGGCTGGGTCCGGTGCTGGTCGCCGCCTTCGCCAACTCCCCGATGAGCTGCGGCCGGCCGACCGGCTGGGTGTCCACCCGGCAGGCCACCTGGGCCCGGATGGACCCGGGCCGCACCCATCAGCCCGACCGGGTGGCCGATCCGGGCACCTCGTGGGCGCGCTACGCACTGGACGCCAAGCTGCTGTGCGTCCCGGGCGACGAGTACGCCGACTGGTCCGCGCCGCCCGATCTGACCTTCCGCGACTGGCTGCGCGGCGCGCCGGGCCTGCGGGCCCCCACCGCCGCGGATCTGGACTACCACCTGAGCACGCTGTTCCCGCCGGTGCGACCGCGCGGCTGGCTGGAGCTGCGCATGATCGACGCGCAGGACGGCGACGACTGGATGGTGGTGACCGCGCTGACCGCGGCCCTGCTGGACGACCCGGTCGCGGCCGACGCGGCCTACGCGGCCACCGAGCCGCTCTGCCAGGACGGGGAGCCCGTCCCCGCCGACGAGATATGGCAGCGCGCCGCCCGGATCGGCCCCGCCGACCCGGACCTCGCCAAGGCTGCCAGAGCCTGCTTCGCCGCGGCCGAGAGCGCACTGGCGCGCTCCCGCGCACCCGTGGCCCTGCGGCAGGCGCTCACGGATTTCGCCGACCGCTACCCCGACCGCGGCCGATGCCCGGCCCATGACCTGTTGGACGCGCTCAGCCGCGCTTGATCCTCCGGAAGGCATGTCGTGACCCACCCTCAGCGTTCGAACCACAGCACGGCCTCGAACAGCGCCACTCCTGACCCTGCTATCACTTCTGCCACCCCTGACCCTTCAGCCCCCGCGGAGTCGGCGGCGGCTGCTGCCGGACCGGCCGGTTCGTTCGACGCCACCGCCGCCGCCCGGGCGGCGCTGGAGACCGCCCGGCGCCGGACCATGGCGCTCACCGACCCGGTGACCGAGGCGGACCTGATCGCCCAGCACTCGCCGCTGATGTCCCCGCTGGTCTGGGACCTGGCCCACATAGGCAACCAGGAGGAGCTGTGGCTGGTCCGCGAGGCCGGCCGCCGCCCGGGGCTGCGCCCCGATCTCGACACCCTCTACGACGCGTTCCAGCACCCGCGCGCCGACCGGCCGTCGCTGCCCCTGCTCAGCCCCGAGGAGGCGCGCGCGTACGTCAAGGCGGTCCGGGCCCAGACCTGGGAGGTGCTGGACGCCACCGACACCTCTCCCGACCGTCCGGAGCGCCTGCTGGCCGACGGCTTCGTGTTCGGCATGCTCGCCCAGCACGAGCAGCAGCACGACGAGACGATGCTCGCCACCCACCAGCTCCGTACCGGCCCCGCGGTCCTCGATGCGCCCGCGCCGCCGCCCGCGCCCGCCGACGCGGCCGCGCTGCCGCCCGAGGTGCTGGTCCCGGCCGGCCCCTTCACCATGGGCACCAGTACCGAGCCCTGGGCGCTGGACAACGAGCGCCCGCACCACACCGTGGAGGTGGCCGCCTTCTGGCTGGACACGGTGCCGGTGACCAACGCCGCCTACCAGGAGTTCATCGCGGCCGGCGGCTACCGCGACCCGCGCTGGTGGACGCCCGAGGGGTGGCGGCACGTCCAGGAGGCGGGTCTGGAGGCCCCGGAGTTCTGGTCCCGGGACGCGGGCGCCGCCGGGGGCGGCTGGATCCGGCGGCGTTTCGGCCACGTCGAACCGGTGCCGGCCGACGAGCCGGTGCTGCACGTGTGCTGGTACGAGGCGGACGCCTACGCCCGCTGGGCCGGCCGGCGGCTGCCCACCGAGGCGGAGTGGGAGAAGGCGGCCCGCCACGACCCGGCCACCGGCCGGTCCCGCCGCTATCCGTGGGGCGACGCCGACCCGGGTCCGGAGCACGCCAATCTCGGCTCGCGCCACCTCCAGCCGGCCCCCGCGGGCAGCTACCCGGCCGGCGCGGCGCCCAGCGGCGCCCGGCAGCTCATCGGCGACGTCTGGGAGTGGACGTCCTCGGACTTCGACCCGTATCCGGGCTTCGCGCCCTTCCCCTACAAGGAGTATTCGGACGTCTTTTTCGGCCCGGAGTACAAGGTGCTGCGCGGCGGCGCCTTCGGGGTCGACCCGGTGGCCTGCCGTGGCACCTTCCGCAACTGGGACTACCCCATCCGGCGGCAGATCTTCGCCGGTTTCCGCACCGCACGGGACGCGGCCCCCGAGGACGGCGGTCCGGACGGCGGTCGGTCCTGATGTGCCGCCACCTCGCCTATCTGGGGCCGCCGGTGCCGCTGGCCCGGCTGCTCACCGAGCCGGCGCACAGCCTGTACGAGCAGTCGTGGCGCCCGGCCCGGCAGCGGCACGGGACGGTGAACGCCGACGGCTTCGGGGTCGGGTGGTACCTGGCGGAGGCCGCGCCGGACGACGGGCCGGGGGCCGGCGGCCGGTACGGCGCCGGGTCCGGCCTACGGTCCGGCCTCGGACGAGGCACCGGGCGAGACGCCGGCCGGGTCGGCCGGGTCAGGCGGGTCGGCCGGGTCAGGCGGGTCGGCCGGAGGACCGGGTGCGGCACCGGTTGCGGCACCGGCCGGCGCGCCCGGGGAAGCGCCCGGCCCGGTCGCGGCCGGGAGTCCGGCCGCGCCGGCCGAGCGCGGCGAGGCCGGCTACCCGCAGCCCGGCCGCTACCGCCGGGCGGTCCCGATCTGGGCGGACGCCAACTTCCCCGAGCTCGCCCGGACCATCCGCAGCGGCGCGGTGCTGGCCGCGGTCCGCTCGGCCACCGCCGGCACCACGCAGGACGAGTCGGCGGCGGCGCCCTTCCGGGACGGCCGCTGGCTGTTCAGCCACAACGGCGCGATCCCGGACTGGACCCGGCTGCCCACCGCGCTCACCGCCGCCGAGGCACTGAATCTGGAGACGCACAGTGACTCCGCGCTGCTGTGGGCGTTGATCACGCGGCGGCTGCGGCAGGGCGAGTCACCGGGCGGCGCGCTGGCCGCGGTGGTCCGCGAGGTCGCGGCGGCCCGGCCGACCGCCCGGCTGAATCTGCTGCTCACCGACGGCCGCGAGGTCGCCGCCACCGCGTGGGGGGACACCTTGTGGTATCGGACCGGTCCCGGCACGGTGCTGGTCGCCTCCGAGCCGGACGACGCGGCGGACGGCACGCCGACCGGCACACCGACCGGCACGGCCACCGGCGCCGCAGCCGGGACCGCCGCCGGCACCGGCACTGACACCGGCACTGGCACCGGCACCACGGCTCAAGGGGGGGTGGCCGGTGCGTCCACCGGTCCCGCGTCACACGGTGAGTGGCGGGAAGTCCCCGACCGCTCGCTGCTGCTGGCCACCACGGCCGGCGTACGGATCACCCCGCTGCGCTCCCCGCGCCCCCACCGCAAGGAACCGCATCCCATGAGCGAAAGCTGCTTCACCCT
Source organism: Streptomyces sp. DvalAA-14 (assembly GCF_900091855.1). Lineage (GTDB taxonomy): Bacteria > Actinomycetota > Actinomycetes > Streptomycetales > Streptomycetaceae > Actinacidiphila. Next base: position 11,369 of record NZ_FMCH01000197.1, on the reverse strand, counting down.
CGACGACCGCCTCCCCGAGGACTACTTCACCAGCACGCTGCGTGCCGACGTGCTGCGCGGCCTGGGCAGCCCGCCGCGCACCCTGCCGCCGAAGTGGTTCTACGACAAGCGGGGCAGCGAGCTGTTCGAACAGATCACCCGGCTGCCGGAGTACTACCCGACCCGGGCCGAACAGGAGATCCTCACCCGGCGCGCCCCGGAGATCGCCGCCCTCACCCGGCCCGCCACCCTGGTCGAGCTGGGCTCGGGCTCCTCCCGCAAGACCCGCCTGCTGCTCGACGCGCTGACCACCGGCGGCACCCTGCGGCGGTACGCGCCCCTCGATGTCAGCGCGGCGGCCCTGGAGGAGGCCGGCCAGGCGATCTGCCGCGACTATCCGGGCCTGGAGGTCACCGCCACCGTCGCGGATTTCGAGACCGGCCTGGCCCTGTCGGACGAGCCGGGGCCGCGCCTGCTGGCCTTCCTCGGCAGCACCATCGGCAATTTCGACGCCGGCCAGCGGCTGGCCTTCTACCGCACCCTGCGGCGGGCGCTGAGCGGCGACGACATCCTGCTGCTGGGCGCGGACCTGGTCAAGGACCCCGAGGTGCTGGTCCGGGCCTACGACGACGCGGCCGGCGTCACAGCCGAGTTCAACAAGAACGTGCTGCATGTGCTCAACCGCGAACTGGGCGCCGACTTCGACCCCGACGCCTTCGAGCACGTCGCCGTCTGGAACGACGAGCACGAGCGCATCGAGATGCGGCTGCGTTCCCGTACCGCCCAGACGGCCAAGGTCCGCGACCTGGACCTGACCGTGGACTTCGCCCCCGGCGAGGACCTGCGCACCGAGATCTCCTGCAAGTTCCGCCGCGCGTCGCTGACCGCCGAACTCGAGGAGGGCGGCTTCACGGTCCGCAACTGGTGGACCGACCCCGGCAACCGCTTCTCCCTCCTGCTGGCGGCTCCGAACTAGCCCGCGCCCGGCAGCGACCGCCCCCGGAGCACTGCGGGCCCCGGGGGCGGTCGCCGTCCCGCGGCCCCCGTCCCGCGATCCCCCGGCCGCGGAACCACCGCCCCCAGGTCATGAGTTGACCCCTCATGACAATCTTTGACGCCTTCGAGCGCCGGGCCTGGTCCGGACAGGCCGAAGCGTACGGGCGGACGTACGGGCTGCTGTGCGGCCACACGGCGCCGCGGCTGCTGGACGCGGCCGGGGTCGAGGCCGCGGCCGGGGTCGGGGGCGGTGCGGGGATACGGGTGCTGGATGTGGGGACGGGCACCGGGACCGTCGCGGCGGCAGCGAGCGCGCGCGGCGCGGAGGTCATCGCGGTGGACGCCGAGCCGAGCATGGTGGCCGCGGCGGCCCGCGCGGTCCCGGCGGCCGAGGTGCGGCTGGCGGCGCTGCCGCACCTCCCCTTCCCCGACGCGCATGTCGACGCGGTGGTGGGCAACTTCGTGCTGAACCACGTGGGAAAACCGCGGGCCGCCCTCGGCGAGCTGCGGCGGGTGGTCCGCCCCGGCGGCCGGGTCGCCCTCACCGTCTGGCCCTCGCCGCCCTCCCCCGGCCAGGCGCTGCTCGGCCGTGCGGTCCAGGCGGCCGGCGTCGCCCGCCCCGCGGACGCGCCGATGCTGGATCCGCTGGACGACTTCCCGCGGACCGAGGACGGGCTGGTCGGCCTGCTGGCGGCGGCCGGCTTCACCGGCGCCGTCGCCGAGACCCTCGCCTGGGAGCACCGGGTGCACCCCGACGTGTGGTGGGCGGGCCCGGCGGCCGGGATCGCCTCGCTCGGGCAGTTGCTGGCCGCTCAGTCGCCCGAGGTCGTCGCCGGGGTCCGGCGGCAGTACGAGCTGCTCGCCCGGGAGTTCGCCCTGCCCGACGGAAGGCTGGCCCTGCCGCACACCGCTGTGCTGGTCGCCGCCGCCCGCCCCTGAGCACGCGAACGGCCCGGTCCGCCCGCCCCGGAAAGGGGCGGACGGACCGGGCCGCAACGGAGCGGGCGGGGAGGTCAGCGGACGAAGATGCTCGCCTTGTCCGCCAGGTCGAGGAAGTACTGCGGGGCCAGGCCCAGCACCAGGGTCACCGCGACGCCTATGGCGATGGCGGTCGAGGTGAGGGGGCTGGGGACGGCCACCGAGGGGCCGTCGGCCTTCGGCTCGCTGAAGAACATCAGCACGATCACCCGGACGTAGAAGAACGCCGCGATCGCCGACGAGATCACACCGACGATGACCAGCGGCATCGCCCCGCCCTGGGCGGCCGCCTTGAAGACGGCGAACTTCCCGGCGAAGCCGGAGGTCAGCGGAATGCCGGCGAAGGCCAGCAGGAAGACCGCGAAGACCGCCGCGACCAGAGGGGACCGGCGGCCCAGGCCCGCCCAGCGGGACAGGTGGGTCGCCTCGCCGTTGGCGTCGCGGACCAGTGTGACCACCGCGAAGGCGCCCAGCGTCACGAAGGAGTACGCCGCCAGGTAGAACAGCACGGAGGAGACGCCGTCCGGGCTCGTCGCGATGACACCGGCCAGGATGAAGCCGGCGTGGGCGATCGAGGAGTACGCCAGCAGCCGCTTGACGTCGGTCTGGGTCACCGCGATGACCGCGCCGGCCACCATGGTGACGATGGCCACCGCCCACATGACGGGCCGCCAGTCCCAGCGCATGCCGGGCAGCACCACGTACAGCAGCCGCAGCAGCGCGCCGAACGCGGCGACCTTGGTGGCGGCGGCCATGAAGCCGGTCACCGGGGTCGGGGCCCCCTGGTAGACGTCGGGCGTCCACATGTGGAAGGGGACCGCGCCGACCTTGAACAGCAGGCCCATCACGACCATGGCCAGGCCGATCAGCAGCAGCGCGTCATTGCCGGTGGTGTTGCTCAGCGCCGGCGTCATCTTGGCGGTGCCGTCGATCACCGACGCGATGGTGGAGTACGACACGGAGCCGGCGTAGCCGTAGAGCAGCGCGATGCCGAACAGCAGGAAGGCCGAGGAGAAGGCGCCGAGCAGGAAGTACTTGACCGCCGCTTCCTGGGACATGAGCCGGTTGCGCCGGGCCAGCGCGCACAGGATGTAGAGCGGCAGCGAGAAGACCTCCAGGGCGACGAACAGCGTCAGCAGGTCGTTCGCGGCCGGGAAGACCAGCATGCCGCCGACCGCGAAGAGCAGCAGCGGGAAGACCTCGGTGGAGGCGAAACCGGCCCGGACGGCGGCCTTCTCCTGCTCGCCGCCGGGTACGGCGGACCCCTGCGCGGCGAAGGAGTCGACGTGCCGGCCGTGCGCCTTCGGGTCGAGCCGGCGCTCGGCGAAGGTGAAGACGGCCACGATCGCCACCAGCAGGATGGTGCCCTGCAAGAAGAGCGCGGGGCCGTCCACCGCGACCGCGCCCATCGCCGCGATGTGCGCCTTGGTGGTGCCGTAGCCCTTCTCCGCCAGCGCGACGACCGCCGCGAAGGCGGCGGCGAGGCCGACCACCGCGAGGACGACCTGGGCGGTGTAGCGGGACTTGCGGGGGACGAACGCCTCGATCAGGATCCCCAGCATCGCGACCCCGAAGACGATCAGGACCGGCGAGAGCTGGGCGTACTCGATCTTCGGGGCGGGGATCCGGTCCGTGACGGGGGCCGCCGTCGTCCACAGGCTGTGGACGGCCACCCCCGGGGCGGCGGATGCGGGTGCGCTCACTTCTTCGCCTCCAGCGCGGGCTTGGGGTCGGTCTTGTGCACGTCGGAGAGCGTGTGCGCGACGGACGGGTTGACGATGTCGGTCACCGGTTTCGGGTACACGCCGAGGAAGAACAGCAGCGCGATCAGCGGGGCCACCACCAGCACTTCGCGTGCCTTCAGGTCCGCCATGCCCTCGATGCCGGCCTTTATCGGGCCGGTCATCGTCCGCTGGTAGAGCACCAGGACGTACAGGGCGGCCAGCACGATGCCGAGGGTGGCGACGATGCCCAGCACCGGGTAGCGGCTGAAGGTGCCCACCAGGACCAGGAACTCACTGACGAACGGCGCCAGGCCCGGCAGCGACAAGGTCGCCAGACCGCCGATCATGAAGGTGCCGGCCAGCACCGGCGCCACCTTCTGCACGCCGCCGAAGTCCGCGATGAGCCGCGAGCCGCGCCGGGTGATCAGGAAGCCGGCCACCAGCATCAACGCGGCGGTGGAGATGCCGTGGTTGACCATGTAGAGGGTCGCGCCGCTCTGGCCCTGGCTGGTCATCGCGAAGATGCCCAGCACGATGAAGCCGAAGTGCGACACCGACGCGTACGCGATCAGCCGCTTGATGTCGCGCTGGCCGACGGCGAGCAGGGCGCCGTAGATGATGCTGATCACCGCCAGCACCAGGATCACCGGCGTCGCCCACTTGGACGCCTCCGGGAACAGCTGGAGGCAGAAGCGCAGCATCGCGAAGGTGCCGACCTTGTCGACCACCGCGGTGATCAGGACGGCCACCGGCGCCGTCGACTCGCCCATCGCGTTGGGCAGCCAGGTGTGCAGCGGCCACAGCGGGGCCTTCACCGCGAAGGCGAAGAAGAAGCCGAGGAACAGCCAGCGTTCGGTGGAGGTGGCCAGCGTCAGCTTGCCCGACGCGCGGGCCGACAGGATCTCCTGCAGGGAGAAGGTGCCGGTGCCGAGCTGCTTGGCGGTGGCCGCGTACAGGCCGATGATCGCGGCCAGCATGATCAGGCCGCCGGCCAGGTTGTAGAGCAGGAACTTCACCGCCGCGTACGACCGCTGCCGGGCCGCCTCGTCCTCGCCGCCCGCGTGCGCGCGGTCGCCGAAGCCGCCGATGAGGAAGTACATCGGGATCAGCATGGCTTCGAAGAAGATGTAGAAGAGGAAGACGTCGGTGGACTCGAAGGAGAGCACCACCATCGCCTCGACCAGCAGGATCAGTGCGAAGAAGCCCTGGGTGGGGCGCCAGCGCCGGTTGGGGTCCACGTCTTCGAGCGGGTCGGCGTCGTGCCAGCCGGCCAGCATCACGAACGGGATCAGCAGGGCGGTCAGGGCGACCATCACGACCGCGATGCCGTCGACGCCGAGTTCGTAGCGCAGGCCGAAGCTCTTCACCCAGGCGTGCGACTCGCCGAACTGGTAGCGGTCACCGCCCGGGTGGAAGCGGACCATGGTGACGATCGACAGCACCAGGGTGCCCAGCGAGAACAGCAGCGCCGTGTACTTGGCGGCGAGCCGCTGCCCCGCCGGCACCGCGGCGGTGACGACCGCGCCGACCGCGGGAAGAGCGGCCGTCACGGTGAGGATGGGGAACGACATGAGCTATCAGACCGCCCTCATGAGAAGAGTCGCGGCGACCAGCACCGCGGTGCCGCCGAGCATCGAGACGGCGTACGACCGTACGTAGCCGTTCTGCAGCTTGCGGAGGCGGCCGGAGAGGCCGCCGACCGAGGCGGCGGTGCCGTTGACGACGCCGTCGACCAGGGAGTGGTCGAGGTAGACCAGCGAGCGGGTGAGGTGCTCGCCGCCGCGGACCAGGACGACGTGGTTGAAGTCGTCCTGCAGCAGGTCCCGGCGGGCGGCCCGGGTGAGCAGGCTGCCGCGCGGTGCGACCGCGGGCACGGCCCGCCGCCCGTACATCAGCCAGGCGATGCCGACGCCGACCACCAGCACCACCATGGTGGCGGCGGTGACGGTCCCGGCACTGACCGGCGAGTCCCCCTCGCTGTGCCCGGTGACCGGCTGCAGCCACCTGACGAAGGAGGAGTTGATGCTGAACACGGCGCCGGCGAACACCGAGCCGATCGCCAGGACGATCATCGGCACGGTCATCGAGGCGGGCGACTCGTGCGGGTGCGGCTCGTGGCCGTCCGCGTCGGGTACCCAGCGCTTCTCGCCGAAGAAGGTCATCAGCATCACCCGGGTCATGTAGAACGCGGTGATCGCCGCGCCCAGCAGGCCCGCCGCGCCGAGGATCCAGCCCTCGGCGCCGCCCTTGGCGAAGGCGGCTTCGATGATCTTGTCCTTGGAGAAGAAGCCGGACAGGCCAGGGAAGCCGATGATCGCCAGATAGCCGAGGCCGAAGGTGATGAAGGTGACCGGCATGAATTTCCGCAGGCCGCCGTAGCGCCGCATGTCGACCTCGTCGTTCATGCCGTGCATCACCGATCCGGCGCCCAGGAACAGCCCGGCCTTGAAGAAGCCGTGCGTGACCAGGTGCATGATCGCGAAGACGTAGCCGATCGGGCCGAGCCCGGCCGCCATGATCATGTAGCCGATCTGCGACATCGTCGAGCCGGCCAGCGCCTTCTTGATGTCGTCCTTGGCGCAACCGACGATCGCACCGTAGAGGAGCGTGACCGCGCCGACGGTGACGACCGCGGTCTGCGCGACCGGGGCGGCGTTGAAGATCGCACCCGACCGGGTGATGAGGTAGACGCCCGCGGTCACCATGGTGGCGGCGTGGATCAGGGCCGAGACCGGGGTCGGGCCCTCCATCGCGTCGCCGAGCCAGGACTGCAGCGGCACCTGCGCCGACTTGCCGCAGGCGGCGAGCAGCAGCATGAAGCCGATACCGGTGATGGTGTTGTGCTGCGTACCGGCCGCGGCGGCCGCCTTCGGCAGCACGTCTCCGAAGGCGAACGAGCCGAAGGTGGTGAACATCAGCATGATGCCCACCGACAGGCCGATGTCGCCGACCCGGTTGACCAGGAACGCCTTCTTGGCCGCGGTCGCCGCGCTCGGCTTGTGCTGCCAGAAGCCGATCAGCAGGTACGAGGCCAGGCCGACGCCCTCCCAGCCCGCGTACAGCAGCAGGTAGTTGTCGGCGAGCACCAGCAGCAGCATCGCGGCCAGGAAGAGGTTGAGGTAGCCGAAGAACCGGCGGCGCCGCTCGTCCTCCTTCATGTAGCCGATCGAGTAGATGTGGATCAGCGTGCCCACACCGGTGATCAGCAGCACGAACGTCATCGACAGCTGGTCCAGCTGGAAGCCGACGTCGGCGCGGAAGCCGGCGACGGGCACCCAGGTGAACAGGTGCGCGTGCAGGGCCCGGGCGTCGGTGGCCTTGCCGAGCATGTTGACGAACAGCACCGCGCCGAACACGAAGGACAGCAGCGCCAGCAGCGTGCCGAGCAGGTGCCCGACACGATCCAGCCGCCGGCCGCCGGTCAGCAGCACCGCCGCGCCGAGCAGCGGCGCCGCGACCACCAGTCCGATCAGGGTTTCCACGGTCGCAGCCCCTCTACAGCTTCATCAGATTGGAGTCGTCGACCGAGGCCGAGTGGCGCGAACGGAAGATCGACACGATGATCGCCAGTCCCACCACGACCTCGGCGGCGGCGACGACCATCGTGAAGAAGGCGATCACCTGGCCGTCGAGGTTGCCGTGCAGCCGGGAGAAGGTGACGAACGCCAGGTTGCAGGCGTTCAGCATCAACTCGATGCACATGAAGACCACGATGGCGTTCTTCCGGATCAGCACTCCGGACGCGCCGATGGTGAACAGCAGCGCTGCCAGGTACAGATAGTTGGCCGGATTCACTTGGCACCCTCCTCGGCCCGTTCGGCGGACCGTTCGGCGGCCCGGTTCTGGTCGCTGGTCGCCGCGTCCCGCTCCAGGTCGAGGGCCGGGAGTTCCGGCTCCCGCTCCAGCCACTCGCCGGAGCGCTGCTCCAGCGCGGCCAGCCGCCGCATCGAGTCGCCGGACACGTCGCGGATCTGCCCGCGCTGCCGCAGCGTGGAGCTGACCGACAGGTCGGAGACCGAGCCGTCCGGCAGCAGCGCCGGGATGTCCACCGCGTTGTGCCGGGCGTAGGTGCCGGGTGCGGGCAGCGGGGTGACCTGCCGGCCGGACCGCACGCGGGCCTCGGACAGCTCGCGCTGGGTGCTGCGTTCCTCGGTGCGCTCCCGGTGGGTGAGCACCATCGCGCCGACGGCCGCGGTGATCAGCAGCGCGCCGGTGATCTCGAACGCCCAGACGTACTGGGTGAACACCAGCCTGGCCAGGCCCTGCACATTGCCGCCGTTGGCGGCGTTGGCCTGGCCGGCCCCGGCGAAGGTGTGCAGCGAGGCGTTGGAGATGCCGGCGATCAGCAGGATGCCGAAGCCGATCCCGCAGATCGCGGCCATCCAGCGCTGGCCCTTGAGCGTCTCCTTCAGCGAGTCCGCCGCGGTGATGCCGACCAGCATGACGACGAACAAGAAGAGCATCATGATCGCGCCGGTGTAGACGACGATCTGCACGATGCCCAGGAAGTAGGCGCCCTGGGCCAGGTAGAACACCGCCAGCACGATCATCGTGCCGGCCAGCGACAGCGCGCTGTGCACCGACTTCTTCATCAAGACGGTGCCGAGCGCGCCGATGACGGCGACGGTGCCGAGCACCCAGAACTGGACGGCCTCACCGGTGGAGGTCTGCGAAGCGGCGGCCGCCGCGAGCTGCATCATGCCTCGGCCCCCGTTCCGGCGGGCACGGAACCGCCGGGGGCGACGGTCTCGGCCGGCGGGTCGGCCGGCGCCGGCTCGCCACTGTCCGCGGCGGCGGGCTCCTGGTCGGGCGGCAGCGCGGCGAAGGCGTCGTCGGCGGGCTTCTCGCCCTTGGAGACCGCGACCTGCCGTACGGTGCCGGGCGCCGCCTCGGTGACCGCGCCGCGGTAGTAGTCGCCGTCGTCCATGCCCGGGAAGATCGAGTGCGGCGAGTCGACCATGCCCTCTTCGAGTCCGGAGAGCAGCTGCTCCTTGGTGAAGATCAGCGACTCGCGGGTGGAGTCGGCCAGTTCGTACTCGTTGGTCATGGTCAGGGCCCGGGTCGGGCAGGCCTCGATGCACAGACCGCACAGGATGCAGCGGGCGTAGTTGATCTGGTAGACGCGGCCGTAGCGCTCACCCGGGGAGTAGCGCTCCTCCTCGGTGTTGTCCGCGCCCTCCACGTAGATCGCGTCGGCCGGGCAGGCCCAGGCGCACAGTTCGCAGCCGATGCACTTCTCCAGGCCGTCCGGGTGCCGGTTGAGCTGGTGGCGGCCGTGGAAGCGCGGTGCGGTCGGCTTCTTGTACTCCGGGTACTGCTCGGTGAGCCGCTTCTTGAACATGGCCTTGAAGGTCACGCCGAAGCCTGCGACCGGGCCGAGGAACTCAGGCATCGCCGTCCTCCTTCTTCTCCGTCTGGGCGGCATCCGCGTCGGATGGACCGGCCGCGCCCACGAGTTGGGGCTGCGCCCGGCTGGGGCGCCGGGGCACCCGCTCCACCTGCTGTCCCGGCAGCGGCGGTACGGGGTAGCCGCCGGCCATCGGGTCGAACTGTTCCGGGGGTGCGAGCGCCGCGCCTTCGGCGCTCCTCCTGTCCTCGCCGCCGCGGAACAGGTCCACCAGCAGCGAGATCAGCAGCAGCGCGAGGACCGCGCCGCCGATGTAGAGCACGATCTTGGTGAAGTCGTAGTTCTCGTTGCGCATCGCCCGCACGGCGGCCACCAGCATCAGCCAGACCATGGAGACCGGGATGAGCACCTTCCAGCCGAGCTTCATCAGCTGGTCGTAGCGGACCCGGGGCAGCGTGCCGCGCAGCCAGATGAAGAAGAACAGCAGCAGCTGGACCTTGATGACGAACCAGAGCATCGGCCACCAGCCGTGGTTCGCGCCCTCCCAGAAGGTGGAGATGGGCCAGGGGGCGCGCCAGCCGCCGAGGAACAGGGTGGTGGCCACGGCCGACACGGTCACCATGTTGACGTACTCGGCGAGCATGAACAGCGCGAACTTGATCGAGCTGTACTCGGTGTTGAAGCCGCCGACCAGGTCGCCCTCGGATTCAGGCATGTCGAAGGGGGCCCGGTTGGTCTCGCCGATCATCGTGAAGATGTAGATCAGGAAGGACACCGGCAGCAGGATCACGTACCAGCGGTCGTGCTGCGCCGAGACGATCGTCGAGGTGGACATCGAGCCGGAGTAGAGGAAGACCGCGGCGAAGGACAGGCCCATCGCGATCTCGTAGGAGATCATCTGCGCCGACGCGCGCAGGCCGCCGAGCAGCGGATACGTCGAGCCCGACGACCAGCCGGCCAGCACGATGCCGTAGATGCCGACCGAGGCGGTGGCCAGGATGAACAAGATGCCGATCGGCAGATCGGTGAGCTGCAGCGCGGTCCGCCGGCCGAAGATGGAGACTTCGTTGTCGGCCGGGCCGAAGGGGATCACCGCGAAGGACATGAAGGCGGGGATCGCCGCGATGATCGGCGCGAGGATGAACACCACCTTGTCCGCGCGCTTGACGTTGAGGTCTTCCTTGAGCATCAGCTTGACCCCGTCGGCGAGCGACTGGAGCATGCCCCAGGGGCCGTGCCGGTTGGGGCCGATGCGCAACTGCATCCAGGCGACGACCTTGCGCTCCCACACGATGGAGAACAGCACGGTCAGCATCGCGAAGGCGAAGCAGAAGACGGCCTTGATGACGATCAGCCACCAGGTGTCGTTCCCGAAGAACGACAGGTTCTCGGTGGTGGCCGCGAGCGATGCGCTCATGACTGTGCCTCCGCACCCTTTTCCGCCGGAGCGGAGATCAACCACGACGCAGCGGTCCGGTCGTGCCGGACCCGGATCCGGACCCGCGCTCGGGGCCCGGCCGTCAGCAGCCCGCTCATTCGGCCCCCTCCGAGCTGATCGCGACGATCTGCCCGGGGCGCACACCGGTGTCCGAGGCGACGCCGCCGCCGACGGAGTTGAGCGGCAGCCAGACCACCCGGTCCGGCATCGGTGTCACCGCCAGCGGCAGCGTGACCGCGCCGGCCGGTCCGGTGACCCGCACCCGCTGGCCGTCGGAGACGCCCGCCTCGGCGGCGGTCGCGGCCGACAGCCGGGCCACCGCGGCGTGCCGGGTGGCGGTCAGCGCGTCGTCGCCCTCCTGGAGCCGGCCGAGGTCCAGCAGCAGCCGGTGCCCGGCGAGCACCGCCTGACCGGACTCGGGCCGCGGCAGCGGGACGGACGTGCCGGTGGGCGCGGTGGCCCAGGTGCCCGACCAGGCCGCCAGCCGGTCGAGTTCGGCGCGCGCCTGGCGTACGTCGGACAGGCCGAGTGACACGTCCAGGGCGTCGGCGAGCATCGTCAGCACCCGGGCGTCGGGCAGCCGGTGCCGGGTGGTGGCCTGGTCCGGCTTGATGGCGGCCTCGAACGGCCGCATCCGGCCTTCCCAGTTGAGGAAGGCGCCGGACTTCTCGGCCACCGCGGCGACCGGGAGCACCACGTCGGCACGCTCGGTGACCTCGCTGGGCCGCTGTTCCAGGCTGACCAGGAAGCCCACTGCGTCCAGGGCCGCGCGGGCCCGGGCCGGGTCGGGCAGGTCGGCGACCTCGACACCGCCGACGACGAGCGCGGCCAGTTCGCCGGAGGCCGCCGCCTCGATGATCTGGCCGGTGTCGCGGCCGACCGGGTGGGCAGCGCGGCCAGGCCCCAC
>NZ_FMCH01000616.1 GCF_900091855.1 Streptomyces sp. DvalAA-14 | reverse complement strand
GGCGGCGACCAGCCGGGCGGACCGGCGGCTGACGCGGTACCACCCGTGACCACGTCTGCGTCCGCGTCCGCGTCCGGCGGTACGGTGCCCGTTTCCGAGCCGGTGGAGGCGGTACCCGCGGCCCCGGCCGGACCATCGGGACCGTCCGGGCCGTCCGGGCCGTCCATGCCGCCCGGCGCCGCGGTCGCGACCCTGGCGGCGGCCGGCGGTGGGGACGACACCTCGCCCGCCGGGCTCGTCACGACGGGCGGCGAGGCGCCGCAGGGTCCGCGCGGCGGACCGACGAAGAAGGCGCTGCTGGTCGCCGCCGGGGCGGTGGGGGTGATCCTGGTCGGGGTCCCGTTCCTGATCGTCGGAACGGGCGACAGCCACGACACCGCGTCGAACGCCGCGGCGTCCCGCACCCTCGACACCGGCCCGGCCCCGGAGCAGGACCCGCAGAGCAAGCTCGTCGGCGTCGGACAGAACATGGACTCCGCGTCCGCGGTGCCCGCCAAGCCCGGCAAGAGCCGGAAGCCCACCGCGGCCCACAAGGCCGCGCCGCCGAGCCCGGCCAGGAAACCGGTCGCACCGGCCAAGGCGGTCGCCGGCAAGGGCTCCTCCAAGAAGCCCCCGCCCCCGCCGCCGGCCCACACGAACCGGCCGGCCGCCCGGTCCGTGACCAGCACGGCGGCCAAGGCCAAGCCCGGCCCGGTGGGGTCCGCCGTCAAGAAGCTGGCCGCGAGCAGCCCCGGCCGGCACATCTGCTACCGGGCCTACGTGGTCGGCATCGGCTGGCAGCAGCCGGTCTGCGACGGCGCCATGGCGGGCACGACCGGCCAGACCCGCGCCATCGAAGCCATCGACATCGCGGTGTCCGGGGTCAGCGGGACCGCCGCCAACGGAATGATGCAGGGCCCCGGCTGGCAGACCTCGGTGTGGCCGTCCGCACCCGACGACACCGACCTCGTGATCGGTGTCCCCGGCGGGTCGGAGGTCATGCAGGGCTTCGCGATCAACGTGGGTTCGGGGACCGTCTGCCAGACGGCGCACGTCCAGAACGAGGGGTGGCACGGTCAGGGCTGCGACACCGCCGGCGGCTACATATTCGGCGGCACCCTGAACGGTGCGAACTGGCTCGAAGCGGTCAAGTTCACGGTGTGAGGCGGGCCGCGCCGCCCGGCGCGGCGCCCCGGGCCGGTGGCGGGCGTCCGCCACCGGCCGCCCGCTGCTCTGCCCCTTCCGAGCGTCCGAGCCTTCCGAACCGCCCGCACACAAGGAGCATGACGTCATGTCAGATCACGAGCAGGTCGACTTCGCCGCCCTGGCCCGGCAGGCCCGCCGGATGCAGGGCGAGGTGGCCGGGGTCCAGGAGAGCCTGGCGGCCGTCCACGCCACCGGCTTCGGCGGGAAGGGCGTGGTCGCGGCCACCGTCTCCGGCGAGGGCCGGCTCGTCGAGCTGAAGATCGACCCCTCGGTCATCGACCCGGACGATCCGCAGACACTCGCCGATCTGGTCGTCGAAGCCGTCGACAACGCGCACCAGGCCGTGCAGGATCAGCGCGCCGAGCGGATGAGCGGGGTCACCGACAGCCTCAACGGCCTGCTGGCCGGCCTCCGTCCGGCGGCCGGCCCGGGCGCGGCCGGGGGCATCACCCCGCTCACCCGCAGCCAGCCCCGCCGGCCCACCGGTTGAGCCCCGTCACCGGGGCGCCGCCGGCCGCCGCTACCGGTGGCTGAGGACGTTCACCACCCGCCCGTCGGGGTCGCGGACCAGGAAGCGCCGTACGCCCCACTCCTCGTCGGTCAGCGGGTGCACGATCTCGGCCCCGGCGGCCCGCATCGCCGCCCAGGCGGCGTCCACGTCCCCGACCTCGACGCTCAGGTCGGCGACCACCGGAGCCGTCGGGTCCCGCGTCAGCAGGCTCACCTGAACGGCCGGGTCCTCGGTCGAGGCGAGGGTGATGATCCAGCCGTGGTTCATCACCTCCTCGAAGCCGAGCAGCCCGTAGAAATCGGCGCCGGCGGCCATCGCCTGCGACTGGATGTTCGGCACGACGCGTCGAGCGGCCATCTACGACTCCCTCGGATACGGCTGGGTGAACGGCGGGCCGCCCAGTATCCCGCCGGGGATCCGACGACCGGGAGGTTTCCGTGACCGACGAGTGCTTCGGGCATCCGCGCCTCGCCGCGCTCTACGACCCGCTCGACCCCGATCGCACCGATCTCGACGCGTACCTCCGCCTGGCCGAGGAGTCCGGGGCGCGCCGGGTGCTGGACATCGGCTGCGGCACCGGGGTGTTCGCGCTCCTGCTGGCCGGTCGCGGCATCCACGTCGTCGCAGTCGATCCCGCCGCGGCGTCCCTCGATGTGGCCCGGGCCAAGCCGGGCGGCGAACGGGTGCGGTGGATCCACGGTGACGCGACATCACTGCCGCCGCTGCGGGTCGACCTCGCCACCATGACGGCGAACGTCGCCCAGGCCATCACCGACCCCCTGCTGTGGCGCGAGACCCTGCGCGGGGCGTACGCGGCACTGCGGCCCGGCGGCCTGCTGGTGTTCGAGACCCGCGACCCGGCCCGGCGCGCCTGGGAGGAATGGAACCGCGCCGCCTCCTACCGCGTGACCGAGGTCCCCGGCGCCGGCCGGGTCGAGAGCTGGGTCGAGTTGACCGCGGTACGCGGACCGCTGGTGACCTTCCGCTGGACCTACGTCTTCGCCGCGGACGGCCAGGTCCTGACCTCGGATTCGACCCTGCGCTTCCGCGAACGACCCGAAATCGAGGCCGAGCTGGCCGCGCAGGGCTACACCCTGGAGGCCGTCCGCGACGCCCCCGACCGCCCGACCCGCGAACTCGTCTTCCTCGCCCGCCGCCCCCGCCCCAGCAAGGACGCAAGCCCCGTCACCGGCCGATGACCCAGGGGGCCGGGAACTGCGCGCCCGGCCACGACGTTCCCGCGGGTCGCCCCCGGCCCGGAGGGGGCAGTGGCGTCCGTATCGCCCCGGCGGTGCTGGCGTGCCCCGCAGGGGCGCGGGGAACGGCGCGATCAGCCACGGACGGTCCCGCGCGTCGCCCCCG
>NZ_FMCH01000005.1 GCF_900091855.1 Streptomyces sp. DvalAA-14 | reverse complement strand
CCGCAAGCAGGTGCCGGCCGCCCGCGCCGAGGAGGGTGAGGACGCCGCCGCGGCCGCTACGGGATCGCCGGCGGCCGCGGCCCCCGACGGCGGCTCCGTTCCCGACCTGACCAAGCACACCGCGGACCCGGGCGCCGGCGCGCCGCTGCCGCCGCGCGCCGAGCAGCTGCAGCTGTCCGGCGACATCACCTACGCCCTGCCGTCGCTGGACCTGCTGGAGCGCGGCGGCCCGGGGCGTACCCGCAGCGCCGCCAACGACGTGGTGGTGGCCTCGCTCACCCAGGTCTTCAAGGAGTTCAGGGTCGACGCGACGGTCACCGGCTTCACCCGCGGGCCGACGGTGACCCGCTACGAGGTCGAGCTGGGCGCCGCCGTCAAGGTCGAGCGGATCACCGCGCTGGCCAAGAACATCGCCTACTCGGTGGCCAGCCCCGACGTCCGGATCATCAGCCCGATCCCCGGCAAGTCCGCGGTCGGCATCGAAATCCCCAACAGCGACCGGGAGATGGTCAACCTCGGCGATGTGCTGCGGTCCGCCGAGGCCGCCGGCGAGGTCCATCCGATGACGGTGGCGCTCGGCAAGGACGTCGAGGGCGGCTATGTGATGGCCAACCTCGCCAAGATGCCGCACGTGCTGGTGGCCGGCGCCACCGGCTCCGGCAAGTCCTCCTGCATCAACTGCCTGATCACGTCGGTGATGGCCCGGGCCACCCCCGACGAGGTGCGGATGGTGCTGGTCGACCCCAAGCGCGTCGAACTGACCGTGTACGAGGGCATCCCGCACCTGATCACCCCGATCATCACCAACCCCAAGCGGGCCGCCGAGGCGCTGCAGTGGGTGGTGCGCGAGATGGACCTGCGCTACGACGACCTGGCCGCGTACGGCTTCCGGCACATCGACGACTTCAACGCCGCAGTCCGCTCCGGCAAGGCCAGGACCCCGGAGGGCAGCGAGCGCGAGCTGACCCCGTATCCGTATCTGCTGGTGATCGTGGACGAGTTGGCCGATCTGATGATGGTCGCGCCGCGCGATGTGGAGGACTCCATCGTCCGCATCACGCAGTTGGCCCGGGCCGCCGGCATCCACCTGGTGCTCGCCACCCAGCGGCCCAGCGTCGATGTCGTCACCGGCCTGATCAAGGCCAATGTGCCGTCCCGGCTCGCCTTCGCCACCTCCTCGCTCGCCGACAGCCGGGTCATCCTCGACCAGCCGGGCGCCGAGAAGCTCATCGGAAAGGGTGACGGACTGTTCCTGCCGATGGGCGCGAACAAGCCGATCCGCATGCAGGGCGCCTTCGTCACCGAGGACGAGGTCGCCAAGATCGTCGAGCACTGCAAGGCGCAGCTCACCCCCGCCTACCGCAGCGACGTCACGGTCGGCAGCGGACCCAAGAGGGAGATCGACGAGGAGATCGGCGACGATCTCGACCTGCTGTGCCAGGCCGCCGAACTGGTGGTCTCCACCCAGTTCGGCTCCACCTCGATGCTCCAGCGCAAACTGCGGGTCGGCTTCGCCAAAGCGGGCCGGCTGATGGACCTGATGGAGTCGCGCGGCATCGTCGGGCCCAGCGAGGGATCCAAGGCGCGTGATGTCATGGTCAAGGCCGACGAGCTGGACGGCGTCCTGGCGGTGATCCGCGGCGGGGACGCGGCGCCGCACGATTGACCGTCCGCAGCCGGGGCACGATCGGGGGCAACCGTTCGTCCTGCTCGCGCGTCAAGTTGTTACAGCTGAACCACCGGACGGGCAGCCCGAGTGGCGCACAAAAACAGGTCGTCCGGTTGCCCCCACCTTTTCGCACCCCCCCTAGACTGAACTTCCAGCAGGTGGCTGCACGCTCGAAAGGCGCCCTCGTGTCCATCGGCAACTCGCCCCCCGACGACCAACCTTCGGTCGGTCGTGCCCTTGCCCAGGCCCGCGTCGCCGCGGGACTCTCCATCGACGAGGTCAGCACCACCACCCGGGTCCGCGTCCCGATCGTCCAGGCGATCGAGCAGGACGACTTCTCCGGCTGCGGCGGTGACGTGTACGCCCGCGGGCACATCCGCACCATCGCCCGCGCCGTCGGGATCGACCCCGAGCCGCTGATCGACCAGTACGTGGCCGAGCACGCGGCCGAGACCGCCCCCGCCCCCGTGGCACCCCTGTACGAGGGCGAACGGATCCGCTCGGAGCGGCGCAGGCCGAACTGGACGGCCGCCATGGTCGCCGCGATCGTCGCCGTCATCGGTTTCGTCGGCTTCACCGCGCTGCACAGCGGCGGCGGCAAGAGCACCGCCGATTCCACCCCCACCGCCACCGCCCCCACCGGCACGGCGTCCCACCGGAGCCCGAGCGGCAACCACGCGCCCAGCCCCAGTCAGCCGTCCAACAGCGCGATCGCCGCCGCACCGCCCGGCAAGGTCACGGTCAAGGCCAGCGTGGAAGACCGGTCCAGCTGGATCCTGGCCACTGACGGCAACGGCAAGGAGCTCTACCAGCACTCGCTCAAGAAGGGTCAGTCGATGACCTGGACCGACGACAAGAAGATCAAGCTCGTGGTGGGCAACGCGGGCTCCGTCCAGTTGTTCGTCAACGGCAAGGACATCGGCCGCGCCGGTTCCCAGGGCCAGGTCGCCCACCTCACCTTCACCCCGGGCGACCCCACTCAGGGCTGACCCCCACGCGGCGGTGCGCCAACCGCCGCGTACGGGTGGCCGTACCCCCTGCGGGTAGTCTGGGCTCATGCCCGAACCCCGTACCGTCGCTCTCGTCACGCTCGGCTGCGCCCGCAATGAAGTGGACTCCGAGGAACTCGCCGGCCGACTCGCGGCGGACGGCTGGCGACTGGTGGACGACGCGGCCGACGCCGATGTGGCGGTGGTGAACACCTGCGGCTTCGTGGACGCGGCCAAGAAGGACTCGGTGGACGCCCTGCTGGAGGCCAACGACCTCAAGGGCCAGGGCCGTACCCAGGCGGTGGTGGCGGTCGGCTGCATGGCCGAGCGCTACGGGAAGGAACTGGCCGAGGCCCTGCCCGAGGCCGACGGTGTGCTCGGCTTCGACGACTACGCCGACATCTCCGACCGGCTCCGGACCATCCTGGCCGGCGGTGTGCACGCGCCGCACACGCCGCGTGACCGGCGCAAGCTGCTGCCGATCAGTCCCGCGGAGCGGCAGACCGCACAGGTGGCGCTGCCCGGACACGGCCAGGACGCCGCGGCAGCGGGCGGTGCCGGCGCGGCCGACCTGACCGATCTTCCGGCGGGCGTCGCCCCCGCCTCGGGTCCGCGCGCGCCGCTGCGGCGCCGGCTGGACTCCGGCCCGGTCGCCTCGGTGAAGCTCGCCTCCGGCTGCGACCGCCGCTGCAGTTTCTGCGCGATCCCCTCCTTCCGCGGCTCGTTCATCTCCCGCCGGCCCTCCGACGTCCTCGGCGAGACCCGATGGCTCGCCGAACAGGGTGTCAAGGAGGTGATGCTGGTCAGCGAGAACAACACCTCCTACGGCAAGGACCTCGGCGACATCCGCCTGCTGGAGACCCTGCTGCCCGAACTCGCCGCGGTGGACGGCATCGAGCGGATCCGGGTCAGCTACCTGCAGCCCGCCGAGATGCGTCCGGGCCTGATCGACGTGCTCACCGGCACCCCCGGCGTCGTCCCCTACTTCGACCTGTCCTTCCAGCACTCGGCCCCCGCCGTGCTGCGGGCCATGCGCCGGTTCGGCGACACCGACCGCTTCCTGGAGCTGCTGGACACCATCCGGGCCAAGGCGCCCGAAGCCGGTGTGCGGTCCAACTTCATCGTCGGCTTCCCCGGCGAGACCGAGAGCGACCTGGCCGAACTCGAACGCTTCCTCGGCTCGGCCCGGCTGGACGCCATCGGCGTGTTCGGCTACTCCGACGAGGACGGCACCGAGGCGGCCACGTACGACCACAAGCTCGACGAGGACGTGGTGGCCGCGCGGCTGGCCCGGGTCTCGCGGCTCGCGGAGGAACTGACCGCGCAACGCGCCGAGGAGCGGCTCGGCGCCACGGTCAGGGTGCTGGTCGAGGCCGTGGACGAGGAGACCGGCGAGGTCACGGGCCGGGCCGACCACCAGGCGCCCGAGACCGACGGCCAGGTCGTGCTGACTCCGGTCGGCAGCTGGTGGGAGCCGGCACCCGGGATGCTCGTCACCGCGAAGGTGACCGGCACCGAGGGGGTCGACCTGATCGCCGAGCCGCTCGGCGTGCAGGAACCGGTGGGTGCGCGGGAGCCGGAGCGGGAGCCGGCGGGTGCGCGGGAGCCGGCGGGCGGGCAGGATCCGGCCGGGGCGCGGGACTCGGGGGACTCGGGGGACTCGGGGGACTTGCGGGGCTCTTCGGGCGGGCGGGACACCGCGGTCACCGGGAACACCGGCCGTGGGGACGGGGTGGGCAGATGACCGGAGCCGCAACGCCCGCGCCGGCTTCCCCACCTCCGTCCACGCCGTCCGCCGCGCCCTCACCCGCACCGGGGCCCGCCACCGCGCCCGCCGCGGCCGGGCCCGCGCCGGTGATCGGGACCGTACCAGCGCCCCTGACCGGGAGGGCTTCCGTGGCCCCGTCCGTACCGCCGCCGGGCCCCGCCGCCGGCACCGACCACCTCGGGGACCCGCCGGCTCCCAAGGCCCGGCTGATGAACGTCGCGAACCTGCTGACGATGATCAGACTGGCGCTGGTCCCCGGCTTCGTCCTGCTGCTGGTGCACGCCGACGGCCACGACCCGGTCTGGCGGTCCTTCGCCTGGGCGGCCTTCGCGGTCGCCATGATCACCGACCTGTTCGACGGCGAGCTCGCCCGGCGCTACGGCCTGGTCACCGACTTCGGCAAGATCGCCGACCCGATCGCGGACAAGGCGATCATGGGCGCGGCACTGGCCGGACTGTCCGCGCTGGGCGACCTGCCCTGGTGGGTCACCGGCGTGATCC
>NZ_FMCH01000309.1 GCF_900091855.1 Streptomyces sp. DvalAA-14 | reverse complement strand
GGGAATGCGCCGCGGCAGCCGCCGGTGCGGCGGCCGGTGCGGCTAGAGCGGAATGTTCCCGTGCTTCTTCGGCGGCAGGCTCTCCCGCTTGTTGCGCAGCGTGCGCAGCGCCTTCACCAGCTGGGCCCGGGTCGTCGACGGCGCGATCACCGCGTCCACGTACCCGCGTTCGGCGGCGACATACGGATTGAGCAGCGTGTCCTCGTACTCGGTGATGAACCGCTGGCGCAGCTCCTCGGCCTCCTCCGGGGTCGCCGCCTCCGCCAGGGTCCGGCGGTAGAGGATGTTCACCGCGCCCTGCGAGCCCATCACCGCGATCTGCGCGGTCGGCCAGGCCAGGTTGAGGTCGGCGCCCAGGTGCTTGGAGCCCATCACGTCGTACGCGCCGCCGTACGCCTTGCGGGTGATGATCGTGATCAGCGGCACCGTCGCCTCGGCGTACGCGTAGATCAGCTTGGCGCCGCGGCGGATGATGCCGTCCCACTCCTGGCTGGTGCCGGGGAGGAAACCGGGGACGTCCACGAAGGTGATCACCGGGACGTTGAAGCTGTCGCAGGTCCGGACGAAACGCGCCGCCTTCTCGGAGGCGTTGATGTCCAGGCAGCCGGCGAACTGCAGCGGCTGGTTGGCGACCACGCCCACCGGGCGGCCCTCGATCCGCCCGAAACCGGTGATGATGTTCGGCGCGAACAGGCTCTGCGTCTCCAGGAACTCGCCGTCGTCCAGGATGTGCTCGACGACCTTGTGCATGTCGTAGGGCTGGTTGGCCGAGTCCGGGATCAGCACGTCGAGTTCGAGGTCCTCGTCGGTGACCGTCAGATCCGCCTCGGCCGGGAAGGCGGGCGGCTCCTCCAGGTTGTTGCTCGGCAAGTAGGACAGCAGCGCCTTGACGTACTCGAAGGCGTCCTTCTCGTCACCGGACAGGTGGTGGGCGTTGCCGGAGGTGGTGTTGTGGGTGCGCGCGCCGCCCAGCTCCTCCATGCCGACCTCCTCACCGGTGACGGTCCTGATCACGTCCGGCCCGGTGATGAACATGTGCGAGGTCTGGTCGACCATCACCACGAAGTCGGTGATGGCGGGGGAGTACACCGCGCCGCCGGCGCACGGGCCCACGATCAGGCTGATCTGCGGGATCACCCCGGAGGCATGGGTGTTGCGGCGGAAGATCTCGCCGTACATGCCCAGCGAGGTGACGCCCTCCTGGATCCGCGCGCCGCCCGAGTCGTTGATGCCGATCATCGGGCAGCCGGTCTTCAGTGCGAAGTCCATCACCTTGACGATCTTCTCGCCGAAGACCTCGCCGAGCGCGCCGCCGAACACCGTGAAGTCCTGCGAGAACACCGCCACCGGGCGGCCCTCGACGGTGCCGTAGCCGGTCACCACACCGTCGCCGTAGGGACGGTTGTCCGCCATCCCGAAATCGGTCGAGCGGTGCCGGGCCAGTTCGTCCAGCTCGGTGAACGACCCCTCGTCCAGCAGCAGTTCGATCCGCTCGCGGGCGGTCAGCTTGCCCTTGGCGTGCTGCTTGTCGACCGCCCGCGCCGAGCCGGCGTGCGTCGCCGCCTCGATCCGGTGGCGCAGATCGGCGAGCTTCCCCGCAGTCGTGTGGATGTCGTACTCCGGTTCGGCCATGGAGGCGGCTCTCCTGCTCTCGGCGGATCGAACGGCGGCGCTCCCTCGGCCCGCGCACATGACCGATGGGTAACGGTGCTCTGTAGCGTAATGGCCACGCTGGGGTACGGGCACTGATGCGTTCGACACACCCCCGGTGCCGGGCGGCCGGGCGGTCCCGGGGCGCCCTCGTAGGGTGATCCCATGACGCGCAGCCGCTGGTCCGATCTGGAACGACCGCCCCTCAACGCCGCCGCGCTGCGCCGGGCGGTCGTCGTCCCGGACGGCCTGTGGACCGAGCTCGACGTGGTGGAGGCCACCGGCTCCACCAACAGCGACCTCACCGAGCGGGCCGGCAGGGGCGCCCCCGAGGGCGCGGTGCTGATCGCCGAGGAGCAGACCGCCGGCCGCGGCCGGCTCGACCGGCGCTGGACCGCGCCCGCCCGCTCCGGCCTGTTCTTCTCGGTGCTGCTCCGGCCGGGCGAGCCCGCCGGGGACCGGGCGGAGGTGCCCGCGCACCGCTGGGGCTGGCTGCCGCTGCTGGCCGGTGTCGCCACCGCCACCGCGCTGTCCCGGGCGGCCGGCGTCGACACGGCCCTGAAATGGCCCAACGACCTGCTGGTCACCGTCGACGGCGAGGAGCGCAAGGCGGCCGGCATCCTCGCCGAACGGGTCGGCACCGCGGTGGTCGTCGGCATCGGCCTCAATGTGTCGCTGCACGAGGAGGAGCTGCCCGTGCCGACCGCCGCCTCGCTGGCGCTGGCCGGCGCGCAGGGCACCGACCGCGACCCGCTGCTGCGCGCCGTACTGCGCTCGATCGCCGACTGGTACCGGGCCTGGCGCGAGGTCGGCGGCGACCCGGCGGCCTCCCGCCTCCAGCAGACCTACGCGGCCGGCTGCGCCACCCTGGGCCGGCAGGTGCGCGCCGAGCTGCCCGGCGGCCGGGAGGTCTCCGGCACGGCGGTCGCGGTGGACGGCGACGGGCGGCTGGTGATCGCCGGGCCCGGCGGTGAGGAAGCGGTGGGCGCCGGCGATGTCGTCCACCTGCGGCCGGCCGGCGAACAGGGCTGACCGGGCGGCCACAGGCAGGCAGTCGCTCCGGTGCGAGTGAGCCAGGGCACACCTGCCGTATCTTTGAGGAGCTGCGTCGTCTCGATGATCGGAAGGGCTGTGCGCAGGGATTCTTTCGAGGCCGGGCGGTAGATCGTGGACAACGACAGCGCCTCGCCGGACGAGCCGTACTCACCGGATCAGGGCGCACGCCCGGGTGCGGTGCGAGGCGATCGCGGGGCCCCGCTGCCCTCGATGGGCTTCGTCGACCCCGGCGACGGCTCCGGGGACGGCCCCGGCGGCGCGGACTTCGGCCAGGACCCGGAATCCGGCGAGTACCCCGACACCGGTGAGCATCCGCTGGCCCTGCGCCTGGAGCAGCTCATCCTCGGCGCGCCCCGCCGCTACACCCCCTTCCAGGCGGCCCGCGCCGCCGGCGTGTCCATGGACCTCGCCTCCCGCTTCTGGCGGGCGATGGGCTTCGCCGACATCGGCCAGGCCAGGGCGCTCACCGAGGCGGACGTGCTGGCGCTGCGGCGGCTGTCCGGACTGGTCGAGGCGGGCCTGCTGAGCGAGTCGATGGCCATCCAGGTGGCCCGCTCCACCGGGCAGACCACCGCCCGGCTCGCCGACTGGCAGACCGACTCCTTCCTCGAAGGGCTCACCGAGCCGCCCGAGCCCGGCATGACCCGCGCCGAGGTGGCGTACCCGCTGGTCGAGCTGCTGCTGCCGGAGCTCGAGGAGTTCTTGATCTACGTCTGGCGGCGGCAGGTCGCGGCGGCCACCAGCCGGGTGGTCCAGTCCGACGACGAGGAGGCGGTGGACCGCCGGCTCGCGGTGGGCTTCGCCGACCTGGTGGGCTTCACGCGGCTCACCCGGCGCCTGGAGGAGGAGGAGCTCGGCGAGCTGGTCGAGGCCTTCGAGACCACCGCCGCCGATCAGGTGGCCGCCTACGGCGGGCGGCTGATCAAGACCCTCGGCGACGAGGTGCTGTTCGTGGCCGACGATCCCGGGACGGCCGCCGAGATCGGTATGCGGCTGATCGAGACGATGACCGGCGACGAGTCGATGCCGGCGCTGCGGGTCGGCATGGCCTTCGGCACGGTCACCACGCGGATGGGTGACGTCTTCGGCACCACGGTCAATCTCGCCTCCCGGCTGACGTCGATAGCCCCCCGGGACGCGGTCCTGGTCGACGGCGACTTCGCCGAGGCGCTGGGCGCGGCCGGCGACGCCCCGGTCTCCGAAGCCGATGTCGACGCGGGCTCGGCCGAGAAGTACCGCTTCGCGCTGCAGCCGATGTGGCGCCGCCCGGTGCGCGGCCTGGGGATCGTGGAGCCCTGGCTGCTCACCCGCCGCTCGGACTGATCCTGCCGCCGGTCCCCACCGGTCCGGCTGGCAGGATGGGCCGGGTTCGCGTTCACGGGCGTTAACCGGCGGGAGGATCGCGTGGTGGCTGAGGAGCGGTACGGGGAGTTCGTCCTGGTGCGGCGGCACGGCGAGCGGGTGGCGGAGCTGGTGCTGGACCGGCCGGCGGCCATGAACGCCGTCTCCACCGCGATGGCCGAGTCCATCGCGGCGGCGTGCCGGGCGCTGGGCGCGGACCGGACGGTCAGCGTGACGGTGCTGAGCTCGTCCGGCGAGAAGGCGTTCTGCGTCGGCGCCGACCTCAAGGAGCGCAACGCGCTCACCGACGCGGAACTCCGCCGGCAGCGCCCGGTCGCGCGGGCCGCGTACACCGGTGTGCTGGAGCTGCCGATGCCGACGGTGGCCGCCGTGCACGGCTACGCGCTCGGCGGCGGATTCGAGCTGGCCCTGTCCTGCGACCTGATCGTCGGGGACGGCACCACGGTGCTGGGCCTGCCCGAGGTCTCGGTCGGCGTGATTCCGGGCGGCGGCGGTACGCAGCTGCTGCCCCGCCGGGTCGGTGCGGCCCGCGCCGCCGAGCTGGTCTTCACCGCCCGCCGGCTGGCGGCGGCCGAGGCGGCCCGGTACGGCCTGATCGACCGGCTCGCCCCCGAGGGGGAGGGCGCCCGCGACACCGCGCTGGCCCTGGCCGCCACCATCGCGGCCAACTCCCCGGTCGGCCTGCGCGCGGCCAAAACCGCGCTGCGGCTGGGCCAGGGCCTGGACCTGCGCACCGGCCTGGAGGTCGAGGACGCCGCCTGGCGCACCGTGGCCTTCTCCGGCGACCGGGCCGAAGGAGTCGCCGCGTTCAACGACAAGCGCGCGCCGGTCTGGCCCGGGGAGTAGCCCAGCGGCGCCGCCCCGGTTCCCGCCCGTTCGGCCCAGCCGCCGCCGGGCCAGCGATCGTCGCCGGGCAAACCTCCATAAGTTGTCGGGCCTGTCCGGATACGACCCGTATGAGGACGACGTCCCCCAGCTGTCGCTGGGAGGTGCCCCCACCGCCTTGCGATGCACCGCATCTGACGCCGCACGCTCATCCGCCGCGGATGACGGGACAGCCCTTAGCCTGGGGGAATGGCTGATGGGACGGCGGCTGACGTACGGCTGCGGGCGGTCGTCGAACTCGCTCAGGCGCTCGCCACCGCGCAGACGCCCCGCGCCGCGGTCCGGGCCGGCGCCCGGCGCGCGCGGCTGGCGATGGGCGGCTCGTTCGCGGCCATCTCCGCCTGGGAGCGGGAGGCCGGACGGCTGCGGGTCCTGGTCAACGACGGCCACCTCATGACCGGCGAGGTCGCCGAGCCGACCGACGAGACGTACTCCGTCCACGATTTCCCGGAGATCGCCGAGTTCCTGCACGGGACGTGGGCCGGCGGCGGCGAACCGCACGCCTGGGTGGAGACGCTGGACCCCGCTGGGTCCACGGCCGGCGGCAACAGCTGGGGCCGAACGGCCGCGCTGCGGCGGCGCGGGCGCGGCAGCTGCGTGGTCGCGCCGATCATCGTGCACGGGCGGGCCTGGGGGGAGCTGTACGTGGCCCGGGCGGTCGGCGAGACGGCCTTCGCCCGCGCCGACGCGGACTTCGCGAGCGTGCTGGCGGCGCTGATCGCCGCCGCCATCGCCCAGACCCAGCGGCTCGCCGAAGTACGCCGGCTGGCCTTCACCGACCCGCTGACCGGGCTGGGCAACCGGCGGGCGGTGGACGTACGGCTGGACGAGGCGCTGGAGCGGCACCGGGCGGAGGGGGTCGTGGTCAGCCTGGTCGTGTGCGACCTCAACGGCCTGAAGAAGGTCAACGATCTGCTCGGGCACGCGGTGGGGGACCGGCTGCTGGAACGCTTCGGCTCGCTGCTGTCGGTGTGCGGGGCGGCGCTGCCGGGGAGCCTGGCGGCCCGGCTGGGCGGGGACGAGTTCTGCATCGTGGCGGTCGGGCAGGCGGCGGCGGAGGTGGAGCGGGTGGCGGAAGAACTGTGCAGCCGGGCGCAGGGGTTGGAGGCGGGGGAGGGGGTGGCGGTCGGGGTCGCGTCCACCGGGGACGCGATCGGGCCGGTGCGGTCGGCGCGGCGGCTGTTCCGGCTGGCGGACGCGGCGCAGTACCGCGCGAAGGCGCTGCGGGCCGCGCACCCGGTCGTCGCCGGCCGCGAGGGCCCGGCCGACCCGGTGGTCCAGCTCGCCGACTCCCCC
>NZ_FMCH01000537.1 GCF_900091855.1 Streptomyces sp. DvalAA-14 | reverse complement strand
GCGGCGGCGGCCGGTACCGGTGCCGGTGCCGCCGGTGCGGTGGCCGGCGGGGCGGCGGCCTCGGCCGCGACCGGGGCCGGCTCGGCGTTCAGGTCCGCGATGAACTCCTCGCCGAGTACCTCGCGGGCCGCTTCCAGGTGATCCAGGTCCACCTCGCCGTGCTCGGCGGCGTGGCCGTCCAGTGCGAGCAGGATGCGCTCCACCGGGTCGTGCGTCCCGTTCAGGCGCTGCTCGGCGTAGACGGCGACACCGAGCTTGAGGAAGAGTTTCGCGGCGCGGCGGTGCTCGGCGTACTCCTCGACGGCCTCCTCGCCCGCCTCGAAGCCCTTCGCCGTGACCTCGACTATCTTCTGGATGAAGCTCATGCTGCACTCCTGAACACGCTGGGTGGGATGCCTTCTGCCGGGTGGCCCGCTCAGTGCCGCCGGGCCCTCACGCGGTGACCTTATGGCAAGGAACCGCGGTGCCCGGCCGGGAGGTTGACCTTCCTGAGCGGACGTCATATTTGCCCGGGTACGTACCGGTGGGCCGGCGGCCGGCTACCCGGCGACGCGGGCGGGCCCGGCCCGGCCGGGTCGGCGGAATGGGCGCCCCGGTGTCGGCGTTGTGGAAAAGATGAACGATTCGTCCTTCAATGCCGGATTCGAGCCGGTCGAGCCGGTCGAGCCCGCCGCTGTGCGCGAGCGGCTGGCCACCGAGCGTGCCGACACCGGCGCGCAGATCGCGGCGCTCAGCCGTGAATACGACGGGATCGTCGCGGCGAACGCCCTGGTGGCGGTCGACGACGAGCACGACCCGGAGGGGTCGAGCACCGCTTTCGAGCGGGCGCACGTGGCCGCGCTGCTGGCGCGGGCGCGGGAGCACCTCGTCGAGCTGGACGAGGCGCTGGGGCGGTTGGAGCGGGGTGGGTACGGGCGGTGCGAGGTCTGCGGGGAGGTGATCCCCGCAGACCGGCTCGAGGTGCGGCCGGCCGCCACCACCTGCATCCGCTGCGCGTCCACCACCTCACCCTGACCCGGGCTCCACCCGGACCGCCCGCCCAGCCCCCGCGACCCGTCCCCGGACCCTCCGCCGGTCCTGGGCCGCCCGCGCAGTTCCCCGCGCCCCTGACGGGGCCGCACCATCACCCGGGGCCGGGCCCCGGCCCCGACCGCCCGCACAGCCCCCGAAACCCGTCCCCGGACCCTCCGCCGGTGACCCGCTGAGCGCGCAGTTCCCCGCGCCCCTGACGGGGCGCATCTCACCTCGGCGGCCCCTCACCCGAGCCCCTGACGGGGCGCATCCAACCTCGGCGGCCCCTCACCCGAGCCCCTGACGGGGCGCATCCAACCTCGTCGGCCCGCACCCGAGCCCCGAAGGGGCGCGGGGAACTGCGCGACCAGCCCACCACCGGCCGACAGCCGAATCGCCGCCCGCCTCACCCCCAGCGGCCCGCACCCGAGCCCCGAAGGGGCGCGGGGAACTGCGCGACAAGCCCACCACCGGCCGGCAGCCGAATCGCCTGCCCCCACCCCACCCCCAGGGGCGCGGGGAACTGCGCGAGAAGCAGCCCCGTCGGCCGGGGGCGGTCAGGTGAGGACGGACGTGAGGGTGATGGTCGTGCCCGACAGGGCCTTGCTCACGGGGCAATTACTCTTCGCATCCTCCGCCGCCGCCTTGAACACCGCCTCGTCGACATTCGGCACCCGGCCCTCGACCGTGAGGTGGATCCCGGTGATGCCCGTACCCGGCTGGAGGGTGACCATCGCCTTCGTCGTGAGGCTCGTCGGCGGGGTGCCCGCCTTGGCCAGGCCGTTCGCCAGGGCCATCGAGAAGCAGCTGGAGTGGGCGGCGGCGATCAGCTCCTCGGGGCTGGTCCTCCCGTTGGGGTCCTCGGCGCGGGAGGCCCAGGTGACGGGGAAGTGGGCGGCCCCGGAGGAGTCGAGCGTGATGTCGCCGGAGCCGCTGAGCAGGTCGCCTTCCCACTCGGTGTGAGCGGTGCGCGTGGTGGCCACGAGGAGTCCCTTCTGTACCGGGCCGCACCGGCCTCCGAACACGAGGTACCGGCCGTACCGGAAGCGGATGACGTCTCCCTGATCGTCCGCCCCACCGGCGGTCCGGGCACTCCGTACCGCGGTCCGGTGCCACCGTCCGGGTGAAGCAGCCGCCCGCGGCGCCCCGGCGGGCGCCCCCGCCGCGCAAGGTGGGCCGCTCAGGACTGTGCCGGGCCGCCCGCCGCATCCCGCAGCGCCGCCCGGGTGAGCGTCGTCGCGGTGCGGACGACGCTGGTGATGGCGTCCTGCGGGTCCAGCCCGTGCAGGTCGGTGAGGCTGAAGAGGGCCTCCGCGCTGACGACGACCGCGAGGTCGTGTTTGAGCTGGGTCAGCCGCTCGGGGTCGGCGGCGCCGAGGGTGTCGGCGAGCGGGGCCAGCGCCTCGTCGATCAGGCCGAAGCGCAGCCCCGGGCGGGCATGGGGCTCGCCGGGGCGGATGACGGTCGCCGCGATCATGGCGCGGACCACGCCCTGCCGGGCGAGCACGTGCCGCAGCAGGAACTCGGTCGCGGCGGCGACGCGTACCACCGGGTCGTCCGAGCCGGCCACCGGCTCGAACGCTTCGGCCGCGGTGGGCAGTTGCCCCACGATGGCTTCGCGCAGCAGGCTGGCCAGGTCCGGGAAGTAGCGGTAGGCCGTCGCCTCGGAGACCAGCGCCGCCTTGGCGACCTCCGGCATGGTCACTTCGCGGCCGGTACGGCTCAGCTCGGCCGCGGCCTGCACGATCGCGGTCCGGGTGCGCAGTTTCTGGTTGGCACGCCCCGCCGTGCTCTGCGACGTCATCGGTCCACCTTTCGTCCGTCTCGTGCGTCCCGTCCGGCGCGTCCGGCGCGTCCCACGGCCGGCAGCGAGTTTTCTTCCGTGGCACCCAGAGCCTTGCCCTACGTTACGCAAGCGCTCTACAGTCATGAGAGCATACTCTCATAAAAGGAGCAACCATGGAGATAGGGCTGCACATCCTGGACTTCACCTATCCGAGCGGACCGGGCGGACTGGCCGACGACCTCACGCGGGTGGTGGTGGCCGCCGAGGACGCCGGTTTCGCCCGGGTCAGCGTCATGGACCACGTCTGGCAGATCGGCGTGGTCGGCCCGCCGGAGCACGACATGCTGGAGGCGTACACCACGCTCGGCTACCTGGCGGCGCGCACCTCCCGCGTCCAGCTGCTGGCGTGGGTGACGGCCGTCAGCTACCGGGAGCCGGGTCTGCTCGCCAAGCTCGTGAGCACCCTGGACGTGCTGTCGAAGGGCCGGGCCTGGCTCGGCATCGGCGCGGCCTGGAACGACGAGGAGGCGGCCGGACTCGGGCTGCCGTTCCCGGCCACGGCCGAGCGGTTCGAGCGGCTGGAGGAGACGCTGCAGATCTGCCGGCAGATGTGGAGCGAGGACGAGAGCCCGTACGAGGGCCGCCACTACCGGCTCGGGCGCACACTCAACTCGCCGCAGCCGATCCGCCGGCCGCCCATCCTGATCGGCGGCGGCGGCGAGAAGAAGACGCTGCTCCTGGTCGCCCGCTACGCCCAGGCGTGCAACCTCTTCGCGGGCGCCGACCTCGAGCGCAAGCTCGACATCCTGCGCGGGCACTGCGAGGCGGAGGGGCGCGACTACGACGACATAGAGAAGACGGTCATGCTCTCTCTGGACACGGGCGAGAAGGGCGAGAAGACCGACGAGCTGCTGGCGCAGCTCCAGCAGCTGGCCGCGCTGGGCTTCACCGAGGCGCACGGCCGGGTGCCGCGGGTCTGGGAGACCGAGCGGCTCGCGCTGATCGGCCGCGAGATCGTGCCGGCCGCCGCCGGGTTCTGAGCACCGACGCGAGCGCGCCCAGCGCCCCGCGCCCGGCAGGCGGCGAGTGGCAGGCGGCGACGCCACGGGGGCGCCGGCCGCTCCTGCCTCAGCCCCGCCGGCCTCGGCTCCCGTGTCCGCACCAGCCTCCGTACCTGCCGCACCCGGCCTGGCCCCGCGCGTCAGCCGGCCGACGCCGTCGCCTCGCCGCGTACGGACTCGGCCAGCGCGGGGGCGCGCTGCGGGCCGTGGCGGCCCTTGTCGAGCAGGGGGAGCGGACGGACCACGTCGTGCTCGGCGGCCGGGCGTTCGGGAAGCGGGGCGACGGGACCCGGGACCCCCACGGGCACGACGGGGGTCAGGGGAGTGACGGGGGTGACATCCACCACGGTGGCGGATTCGGTGACCGCGATCCGGGCGCCCAGACGTGGCTCGGCAAGCCGGCCGGCGTCGCCGCGCAGCAGCAGGCGCACCGCGGCCCAGGGGAGGTTCACGCCGGTGAAGGCGGTCTGGAAGATCCCCGCGGAAGCACGGGGGTTGGCCTCCAGGAGGACGGGTTCGCCGTCACGCGTGCGGAGTTGGACGTTGGACAGGTAGGCGAGCTCGAAGTGGGCGACCAGCCGGCGGGCGATCGCGGTCACCGCGGGGTCGTCGATCAGCAGCCGGTAGCGGCCCTGCTTGGAGCGCGCGATGGCCGCGAGCGTCGCGCCCCCGGGGGCGGACAGGCAGTCGACACTCACCTCGGGGCCGTCGAGGTAGGGCATCACCAGGAACTCCGGGATCGCCTCGCCCTCGTCCGCGGCCCGCCGCAGCGCGTCCGTCACCGCGCCCACCGAGGCCAGCGGCGCGGGCGGCGCCAGCAGGTCCCGGATGCGCAGCGGCCGGTCGTCCAGGATCCGGAAGCCGAACGCCGAGTACTCGCCGGCCGGTTTGAAGCAGACCTGCTCCCCGTTCGCCGACAGCTCCTCGACAGCCGCGCGGAATCCGTCGGCGTCGGAGGCGACCCGCCACGGCGGTACGGGCACGCCCGCCGCGCGCGCGGCTTCGTAGGTACGGCTCTTGCTCGTCAGTACGTCGATCGCCGCGGGCGGCGAGCACATCAGGCGGGTACCGATCTCGGCGAAGGCGCGGGTCCGGCCGGCCAGCGCGGCCAGCCGGCGGGGCGGGACGAGCACGTCGACACCGTGCCGGCGGCAGAAGTCGAGGGCGAAGGCGGCGTACTCCTCGTCACCGACGTACCGGGGCTCGGCTTCGCGCACGTCGCAGGCCGACAGCGCCGGCGCGTCCCGGTCCACGTTCGAACCGTAGATCCGGACGTCGACGGCGTCCGGGTTGTCGCGCAGCATCCGCATCACCTCGGTGGAGGCGACTCCTGCGCTGCTGAGCCATATCCGTAGTGCTATCGCGGAGCTCCTTCGTCATCGGTGCGGACCCGGGGCGGGGCGAGGCCGTGCGGGCAGGACCGCTGGGCCCCGCCAGGAGCTGGCACATGACGGTCGGAAACCGGCGTGGTGACGAAGGACATTCGGTCCTTGCCGATCATGTGTGGAGCGGATCGTAGCCTGAAACCATGACAGCCGGATTTCATGACTGTTTGCGGACGGGTTCCGGGATGTCCGCACCCGGTGGTCGGGTCCCCTGGCCGGGACCCCCTGCCCGCGCGAGGTCCCGCGCGAGGTCCCGCGCGCGCGACCGGGCGACCGCCGCGGCCCGGGCCCGGCCGCCGGGCGACGGCCCCGGCTGAGATCATCGGGGTGGTCGAGTGGTGCCGTGGCCGCGTGCCGTGGCCGCGTGCCGTGGCCGCGTGCCGTGGCCGCGTGCCGTGGCCGCGTGCCGTGAACGATGGAGGAGCCCTGTGCCGGAGAGTTCGGAGCCGTTGCGGAAACTGGGGTTTTTGACGATCGGGTTGTTCGACGCGGCGGATCCCCGGCGCGGGCACGAGTCGACGCTGGAGGTCATCGAGCTGGGTGAGCGGCTCGGGTTCGACAGCGCGTGGGTGCGCCACCGCCACCTGCAGTTCGGCATCTCCTCGCCGGTGGCCGTCCTGGCGGCGGCCACCCAGCGCACCAGCCGGATCGAGCTGGGCACGGCGGTCATCCCGCTGGGCTGGGAGAATCCGCTGCGGATCGCGGAGGACCTGGCCACCGTCGACATCCTGTCCGGGGGACGGCTCAATCCGGGCGTCAGCGTCGGACCGCCGATGCACTGGGAGCAGGTCAAGGACGCGCTCTACCCCGAGACCGCCGAGGCCGAGGACTTCAGCTACGACCGGCTGGAGCGGCTGCTGGGCTTCGTACGCGGCGAGCCCGCCACCGACTTCAGCGGGACCACCGGTTTCGAGGTGTTCTCGGACCGGGTCCAGCCGCACGCCCCCGGCCTGGGGGCCCGGATGTGGTACGGCGGGGCGAGCCTGCGGTCGGCGCAGTGGGCCGGCGAGCACGGGATGAACTTCCTGACCAGCAGCGTGGTGAAGGCCGAGGAGTCCGAGGACTTCGCCGAGATCCAGCTCGCGCACATCCGGACGTTCCGCGCCTACCACCCGGAGGGCACCCGCGCCCGCGTCTCGCAAGGACTCGTCGTCATCCCCACCGACAGCGCCTCGCCGGAGCAGCGCGCCAAGTACGAGGAGTACGCCCGGGCGCGGACACCGCGGACCGCCACCCCGCAGGGCCCGGCCCGCATGATGTTCGCCGCCGACCTCGTCGGCCCGTCCGCGCAGATCGCCGAGCGGCTCTGGGCGCACGCCGCCTTCCGGGAGATCGACGAGGTCGCCTTCGCCCTCCCCTTCACCTTCGAGCACGCCGACTACGTCCAGATCCTCACCGACATCGCCACCCGCCTCGGCCCGGCGCTCGGCTGGCGGCCGGCCCCGGCCTCCCCCGCCGCCTGATCGTCAGCCGCCCGCGCTCGCACCCCCGCTCCCCGCCCCGTCCCCGCCGGCCGCCGATGCCCGGGAGCAGCACCAGAGCTGCTCGGACCAGCGCGCCACCCGGGAGCAATGGGCCCGGGCCCAGGTCGCGTTGGCGTGGCCCGCGGCGGTGCGGGGGCCGCCGAGCAGGACGTGGCGGAGCCGGCCGGTGGCGATCAGCTGGCGCAGACCCCGGCGACGGTCGGGGTGGGCGCGGCGCCGGTCCCGGGATCTGCGGGGCCGCCGGATGCGGGCGAAGTGGGGCCTTCGGGTGAGCCCGCCCGCGGGGACCGGCGGGGCGCACCTGACCGGGTGCGGCCGCGGTTTCGACCCGCCTGCCGCCCGCGCGGCCGGCGGCGCCCGGCTCCCCCGACTCGTACCGGTGGCGGTTCGCTTGCGTGTGCTCGGCCGAGGAGACCGGTGACCGTTTTACGGTGGTCTGATGCGACGTGTAGCGTGGTGGGCCCTGTTGTCGTCCGCCATTGCCCCCCTCGTGCTGCTGGCCGGCTACACGACCGGCGCGGCGCTCGAAGGCCACCGCTACAACCCGGTCCGGCAGACGATCAGCGTCCTGGCGGCCGGCGACAACGACGGGTACTGGGCGCTGACCAGCACCCTGATCGCGGTCGGCGCCTGCCACCTGGTGACCGCGCTGGGGCTGCGGCCCGCAGCCCGGGCCGGGCGGCTGTGCCTGGCCGGCGGCGGCCTCGCGGCGATCTTGCTGGTGCTGTTCCCGGCCCCCGCCAAAGGGGGCTCGCTGCCGCACGGTTGGGTGGTCGGGGTCGGATTCTCCCTGCTGGCGGTGTGGCCGCTGCTGGCCATGGACCACCGGCCGGACGCACCGTGGGCGCTGCGGCCGGCGCCGTCGAAGGCGGCCAGCGCGCTGATGTGGCTCGGCGCGCTCTGGTTCGTGATCGAGCTGGAGACCGGCGGCGTCGTCGGCATCGCCGAGCGCGTGGTGACGTCCGCTCAGGCCGCGTGGCCGGTGGTGGTCGTCGTCTCCTGCCTGCTGCACGGCAGCCGCCTGCGGAGCCCGGCGCCGGCGAGGTCGGAGGACGCGACCTGACGCGGCGCCCGCGGCTGACGCGGCTGACGCGGCTGACGCGACCGTCCCGGGCGGGCTAGCCTCGGCGGTATGGCCTTGGTGTGGGAGCAAGTGGTGGTGGACTCGGCGGACCCGGTGGCGCTCGGGAGCTGGTGGTGCGAAGCGCTGGGCTGGGTGGTGGTGAACGACTCGGCCGAGGAGTACGAGATCAGGCCGGCGGCGGACCGGCTGCCGGGACTGGTCTTCGTGGCGGTGGCCGACCCGAAGACGGTGAAGGACCGCCTGCACCTCGACTTCCGGCCGGACGACCAGGACGCCGAGGTGACCCGTTTCCTGGGCCTCGGCGCCCGCCACGCCGATGTCGGTCAGAGCGAGGACGACACCTGGGTGGTGCTGGCCGACCCGGAGGGCAACGAGTTCTGCGTGCTGAGCTCGCGCCCCGCCTGACCCACGGCCCGCGCCCCGCCTGACCGGCCGCCCGCCGCGCGCCGGCGGGCGGCGGGCGCTAGGAGGACAACTCGCTCATCAGGTGCCGCACGGTTCGCAGGACGACCGGTCGCAGCGCCGTGATGTCGACGGTCGTGGTGGCCGCGGGAGGGTTGCCGTCCGCGGTGGTGGGCTCCTTGCCGCCGCCCTCCCATGTCTTGATGGCGTCGACCGAGAGGGAGACGACGGCGCCGCCGTACAGCACGCTGAGGGACTGGTGGGTGGTGCCGCTGCTGACATAGGCGAGGTCGCCGATGCCGGCCTGGATCCGGGTCACGGCGCCGGGGTCGGGCAGCACATACGTGCCGTTCACTTCGCCCATGGTGGGCGAGGAGACCGGCGGGTTGTAGGT
This sequence comes from Streptomyces sp. DvalAA-14, assembly GCF_900091855.1. GTDB lineage: Bacteria > Actinomycetota > Actinomycetes > Streptomycetales > Streptomycetaceae > Actinacidiphila. The sequence goes on along the minus strand of NZ_FMCH01000537.1, from coordinate 23,881 downwards.
GTCGGTGAACTCGGCGCGCGGGTCGGTCTTCTTGTGCAGGTCGACGGTGACCTCGACGACGTACGTGTTGGCCCAGCCGCCGCCGGTCTGCAGCGAGGAGGTGAGCGCGCAGTAGACGTGGTCCAGCGCCGGTCCCTTACGCAGGAAGGGCTGGTCCGGCAGGATGCTGCCCGCGGAGACGCTGTCGGTGAGCGGCTCCAGGCTGATGGCGGTGCACGGCGAGCCGTTGAGGTGGTAGCCGTGCAGGTCGGGCGCCGCCGTGCGGCCGTAATGCGTGACATGCAGCGCCGCCGCCCAGGCCAGCGAGGCCGCGACGGCCCCGCCGGCCGCCCACACCCACGGCTGGCGCCGGACGGACCCGCCGAACAGCGGCCGCCGGTCCTCGTCGCTGACCAGGTCCGCGGGCGGCGGCGACTCCGGCTCTTCCGCCATCTCCGGTTCGGTTATCACGTCGGCCCCCCTATCCCCAGGTGCGCACACTCTACGACCGGGCGGGCGAGCGCGGATACGGCGCCCGCGACCGGACGCGACACCCACGGTCCGGCCCGGCGCCGCCCGGTTCACGCCGGGGCGTCCGGGGCCGGCCCGTCCGGTACGGGCGGGGGCCACACGGCACGCAGGGCGGCCCGTTCCTGCGGCGTGAAGGGCGGATCGGTCAGGGGGGTGAAGCGCACGGGCGCCAGGGCGGCGGCGACGACGTCGGGCCGCATCAGGGCGCTCTGCGGGGCGGACAGGCTGATCACGTCGAACAGGGCGCGGCCGACAGCGGTCCGCCGGGTCGCGGTGAGCATGAGCCGGTCGACGTAACGGCTCATCACGGCGTCGCCGGGCCCGGGAGGTTCGCCCTGCGCGCCGGGGAACCGCAGGTCCTGGCCGGCGGCCATCGACCAGGCGGCGGTCGTCGTCCGGGCCGCGGCGACCTGGACGCGCCGGGCCAGTCCGGGGGAGGTGACGGGCTGCCGCCCGGTCGCGCGACGCAGGACCAGGGCGTGCTGGGCGGCGACCGACATGCCGTGCCCGTACAGGGGGTTGTAGGTGGCCAGCGCGTCGCCGAGGACGACCAGGCCCTCCGGCCAGGCCGGCATCCTCTCGTACAGCCGGCGCTGGTTGACGGTGCTGTGCGCGAGGGTCACCTCGCCGAGGGGTTCGGCCATCGCAACGAGGTCGCCGATGACCGGGTGGCGCAGGCCGCGCGCGAAGGCGGTGAAGGAGTCGGGGTCGGCGGTCGGCCGCCCGCCCCGGGTGCCGGACAGGGTGACCAGCCAGCGGCCGCCTTCGATGGGCAGCAGTGTGCCGTTGCGGCCGGGGACCGGCCGGCGGGGGTCGGCCTGGATGTTGACGACCGGGAAGTCCTCGGTGCCGGGGGGCGCGCGGAAGACGCGGGTGGCGTAGCCGAGGCCGGAGTCGACGATCCGGGTCCGTACCCCGGGCAGGCCCAGGGCGTCCAGCCACCGGGGGGTTGCGGAGGCGCGCCCGCTGGCGTCGACCACCAGGTCGGCGTCCAGGACCCGTTCGCCGTCCGCGCCGCGGATCACGACACCGGTGATTCCGGCCGCGGTGCCGCGCAGCCTCAGCACCGAACTGCCGGGCAGCACGCGGACCGCCGGGCGGGCCGTCGCCAGGTCGCGGACGACCCAGTCGAGCAGGTCGCGGCTGCACGCCAGGAAGAACTGGCGTTCGGGGAAGCGGGTGAGCCAGCCGCCGGAGGTCAGCGTCACCAGGTCGGTGGGTACGGCGATCCGCCGGGCGCCGGCCGCGAGCAGCCGCTCGGTGGCGCCGGGCAGCAGCTGTTCGACGGCGCGGGCGCCGCCCGACCAGAGCAGGTGCGCGTGCCGGGCCTGCGGAAGGCCCTGCCGGGGCGCGGGCCCGGCGGGTAACGCGTAGCGCTCGACAACGGTGACCTGCGCGGTCGTCGAGGACAGGGCCGCGGCGGCGAGCATGCCGGTCAGGCTGCCCCCGATCACCACCGCTCGTCCGCGCGCCGGGCCGCGCCCGCTGTCCGATGGCATGAGACCTCCCGATGACGAGGGATCAGGAATCGCTGCCCACTCTGCTCTGTCCGACACCTGTCCGGCACGTGTCCGGGCACGTATCCGGCAGCTGCCGGCGGCCGACGCGGACGGTGGACAGCGCGTCGGCCGGGGTGTCCGGCGCGCCGCGCCGCCTTCACCCGATGGGGTGACCACCGTGCGCGCCTGCTTCCTGCACATGCCGCCGGTCTGCTCCAATGGCCACAACCGGGTGCGTTTTCTCCCGGTTTCTCCGTACATAACGTCCTGAGCTGTCATGAACGCGCCAAGGAACCATCCCAACCCTTGGAGGTACACATGCACCACGCCGGACACGCCTCACGTCCCCGCCCGGTCTTCGCGCGCCGTTCACTCCACGGAATCGGCGCCACCCTGGCCACCTTGCTGGCCGCCCTGCTGGGCCTCGCCGGCGCGATCCCCGCGGCCGCCGGCGCCGCCGTCGCCGCCGACCACCGCCCCGCCCACCCCGAACACGACTGGATGGGCTCGACGGTGGCGGCCCACGAGGGCCGGGTGGCGGGCACCACCAGCACCACCCGCAAGCAGACGCCCGGCTTCGATGTCAGCAACTGGCAGGGCACCGTCAACTGGACGAGTGCGTACACGAAGGGCGGCCGGTTCGCGTACATCAAGGCCACCGAGGGCACCACCTACAAGGACCCGAAGTTCAACGCGAACTACACCAACTCCTACAAGGCCGGCTTCATCCGGGGCGCCTACCACTTCGCCACCCCGAACTCCTCGGGCGGCAAGGCCCAGGCCGACTACTTCGTCGCGCACGGCGGCGGCTGGTCCAAGGACGGCAAGACCCTGCCGCCCATGCTCGACATCGAGTACAACCCCTACGGCGCCTCCTGCTACGGCCTGAGCCACAGCGCCATGGTCAGCTGGATCTCGGCCTTCATCAAGGAGGTGCACACCAAGACCAAGCGCTGGGCGACCATCTACACCAGCAGCGGCTGGTGGACCAGCTGCACCGGGAACAGCAAGACCTTCGCGTCCAACGACCCGCTGTTCGTGGCCCGTTACGCCACCACCGCCGGGACGCTGCCGGCCGGCTGGCCCTTCTACACCTTCTGGCAGTACGCCGACAAGGGCACGCTCCCCGGCGACCAGGACTACTTCAACGGCAGCACCACCCAGCTGAAGAACCTGGCCAACAACACCTGACGCCGGGTGAGGCGGCGCACACCGTCGTTCCGGGCCCCGAACAGCCCCTCCCGGCGCCCGGATCGCGGTAGGGGGGCGGGGCGGCGGCGGGATCCGGCCGAAGCCGCCGAACCGGCCGGGCGGGGGACGTCGCACGCATCGCCCGCTTCTGCGGCGATATGAGGCCCGCCGAAATGACTCCTTTCGGCAAAGCCCCACGTCCCGAGGCTGGCTGCTATTCCACCACGCACGAGTGACGGGCACACTACAGCGCAGCGCTCGCCATGGGCGCCCAGCGCACGGCTTGACTCTCCCTACCGACCTTCCGTTGGAGTCGTCATTACCGACATACAAAAACCCCGAGTCCTCAGGGCCCGGGCCGCCGTGGTCGCGGTGGCCTCAGCGGCCCTGGTGTCCGGCTCGCTGATGCTCGCCGTACCGTCGCAGGCCTCCGCGCCCGCCCCCGCGGCCAAGACCATCGCGGGCAGCCACCCGTCCTGGGCGACGGCCTCCACCGACGCCGGAGCCATCGGCGCGGCCACCCAGATCACCGGCACCGTCTACCTGGCGGGGCAGAACGCCGCGGGGCTCACCGCCTACGCGACCGCCGTGTCGGACCCCGGCAGCGCGAGCTACGGCAAGTTCCTCAGCCCGGCCGCGTACCAGGCCCGCTTCGGCGCCACCGCGGCGCAGATCAGCGCGGTGCGCAAGTGGGTCACCGGCGCCGGGCTCACCGTGGTGAGCAGCACCGACCACGCGATCACGGTCCGCGGCACCAGTGCCGCGCTCACCAAGGCGTTCGGCACCGGTGTCCACCAGTACCGGGTCTCCGGCAAGCTGCGGCACGCGCTGGTCCGCAACGCGGTCGTCCCGGCCTCGGTCTCCGCCGCGATCCTCGGCGTCAACGGCTTCAACTCGGCCGGCACCAACGTGGTGAAGCCGGACTCGGTCCAGGTCAGCCGCGGCGCCACCACCGGCACCGCCGACCGGGCCGACAGCACCCTGCCGACCACCGCGACCTGCTCGGACTACTGGGGCCAGAAGCTGGCCAAGGGCGCGCCGGCCGGCTACACCAAGGCCCCGGTGCCGTTCGACCAGTGCTCGTTCTACCCGTCGCAGCTGCGCAAGGCGTACGGCATCACCGCCTCCGGTCTGACCGGCAAGGGCGCGACCGTGGCCATCGTGGACGCGTACGGCAGCTCCACCATGCTGGCGGACGCCAACCAGTACTCGGTCAACCACGGTGACAAGCCCTTCAAGGCCGGTCAGTACAGCGAGATCGTGGACCCGACCCAGTGGACGGACCAGGACCTGTGCGGCGGCCCCGAGGGCTGGGCCCCGGAGGAGGCGCTGGACGTCGACATGGCGCACGGGCTCGCCCCGGACGCCAACGTCGTCTACGTGGGGGCCAACTCCTGCAACGACGACGACCTGCTGAGCGCGATCAGCACCATCGTGGACCAGCACCTGGCCGATGTCGTCTCCAACTCGTGGGGCGAGATCATGCACACCACGGACCAGGCGGACGTCACCGCGTCCGAGATCGCCGCGTACGAGCAGGTGTTCAAGCAGGCGGCGGTCGAGGGCATCGGCATCGGCTTCTCGGCCGGCGACTGCGGCGACAGCAGCCCGACGGCGGCCGCCACCGGCGCCAACTGCCAGCCCGACACCTCGCGCGCGCAGGCCAACTGGCCGGACTCCGACCCGTGGGTGACCTCGGTCGGCGGCACCGCGCTCGGCCTGGCCGGCAAGAGCGGCACGTACGGCTTCGAGACCGACATGGGCACCCACCGCTCCGCCCTGTCCGCGGACGGCACCAGTTGGACCCCGTTCCCCGCCCCGTTCTACTTCGGTGGCGGCGGCGGCACCAGCGAGGACTTCGCCCAGCCGTGGTACCAGCGCCGCACGGTGCCGAACACGGTCTCGCACACGCTGATGACCGGCGCCAGGAGCCGGACCGCGCAGCGCGTCACCCCTGACGTCTCCATGAACGGCGACCTGTACACCTCGGTCCTCGTCGGCATCTCCGACGGCGCCCCGTACAGCGAGGGGGGCTACGGCGGCACCAGCGTGTCCTCGCCGGAGTTCGCCGCGGTCCAGGCGGACGCCCTGCAGGCGCGGCACCACGCGGTCGGCTTCGCCAACCCGACGATCTACGCCCGCTCCGGCCTGTTCACCGACGTGGTGGACCGGCAGGCGCAGCACAGCAGCATCCCGCTGAGCAATGTCACCGACTTCGGTGTGGTCAGCGGCAAGCTCAACGTCCGGCTGGTCACCTTCGGCCAGGACACCAGCCTCAACGCGGTGCGCGGCTACGACAGCGCCACCGGGGTCGGCTCGCCGACGGTGTCCTACCTGAAGTCCTTCCGCCGGTAGGCACCGCGGCAGTCGTCCGACAACGGTCGCCGTACCCAGCGGGACCCGGCGGGGAGCCTTCCCCGCCGGGTCCCGCGTGCGTCGGGCGGGTGTCGGACGGGCGTCCCGGGTGCGTCCGCGTGCGTCGGGCGCGCGAAAAGCCCCAGGCGCTCCGCCTGGGGCTTGACTGTGTACTGCGGTGCCGCTCAGACGCGCGGGGTCCCGTAGTACGTGCCGACCTGCTCGTGGTAGGCGGGGTCCTCGACGTGCTTGTCCTTGTCGAACTCCGGGGAGTTCTTGATGTCGTCCTTGGTGCGGGCGACAAAGATCTTCCGCTCGGCGAGATCGATGGAGGTGATGGTGCCGGCCGGGAGCAGGACGTGCTTCCCGAAGATCCACATGCCGGTGTCCACCACGAGGTACGCCGAGCCGACGGTGTCCGAGTACTTGTCGACCTTGCCGATCGAGCCGTCGGTCGCCTCGACCTTGAAGCCGGCCAGGTCCGTTCCGGTCTGGTAACCCGAAGTAGCCTGGTATGCCCACATGTTCTCAGCCACGATGTGCCCTCTCCTTGCTTCCTTGCTTCCTTGCTCGGGAGCGTTGCGGAAGGTCCCGTTTCCGGAGACCGGTGAACGCCCCTCACCAAGTCGCCTGCCCCGCAAAGCCGTTGGCACGCGGGGAGTTCAGATGTTCGAGCGGTACGGGGCGGGCCGGCGGCCCCGGCGCCCCTGTCCCGGCGGGCCGCACGCTCCCCGCGAGCGCCCCCGCCCGCCGCGGACCGGTCCGGATTCCCGCCCCCGCCGCAGGGGTGGGGGAGCTATGCTGCGGGGGCGACGTCCGAGACCCCGGCGGCCCTTTCCCACCTTACGGATGCCCGTCGGCGCGGAGCGACCATCGCGTTGCGCGGGGCATCTCCGCGAGGAACCGGCCCCATTCCGTCAGCCCGGGATCCGTCGAACCCGAGCCGCCGGACCGGAACTTCACCCGCCTGTCGACGTACGACCGTGCCGGAAAGCCGGCCGGTCCCGTGAACCGAGGCGCGCCATGACCCTGCCCTACCCGCTCGATGCCCACCGCCAGGACACGAAGACCCGCGCACTGATCACCCTCGCCGGCGAGATCGACATGCAGTCCGCACCGCTGATACGCGAGTCGTTGGCCCGGTGCCTGCGTGACGGCATCCGGACCATCGACATCGACCTGACCACCGTCACCTTCTGCGACTGCAGCGGTCTCAACGCCTTTCTGGCCGCCGCACTGCTCACCAGCGCGGCCGGCGGGTCCCTCCGGCTGCACTACCCCAGTTCCGCGATCGCACGCCTCTTCGCCCTGACCGGCTCCGACGCCCTCTTCTCGCGCCTGCCGGAACGTCCGGCCGGACTGCGCGACGAACTGCCGTGCGCCGTATGACGCTTGTCACCGCGCCCACTCCCCTTGCGAGGGCTGGATGAACGCAACCGCCGCCGGGTTCCCCCGGTGACGGCCGACCGCCGGGGCTCCCGGGTGGAGGCGCTGGTGGCCGAGGAGGCGGCCCGAAGGGGTGAACGCGTCGGCGTGGCGCACGTGTGCGCGGCCGCGGTCGCCGCGCTGCCGGTGGACGGCGCGGGGATGTCCGCGATGACGCGGCCCGCCGCCAGCCATCCGCTGTGCGGCACCGACGAGGTCAGCCGGGCGCTGGAGGAACTGCAACTGACCCTGGGCGAGGGGCCGTGCGTGGACGCCTTCGCCCTGGGCGCCGCGGTGCTGGCCCCGGATCTGGGCGCCGGCGACATCCTGGCCCGCTGGCCGGTGTTCGCGCCCGCCGCCGCTGCCGCGGGCGCCGGGGCGGTCTTCGCCCTGCCCCTGCAGATCGGCGCGATCAGCCCCGGCGTCTTCGACCTCTACCGGCGCGAGCCCGGCGTCCTGGGCGGGGAGGACCTCGCCGACGCGATGGCCTTCGCCGCCACCGCCACCCTGCTGCTGCTCGGCGGACCCGCCGGGGGCCGGCCGGGCCCCGACGGTCCCGACGGCTCCGGGGACGGCGGCGCGGCCGGCCTGGGCGCCTACCGGGCCCAGATCGACCAGGCCACCGGCATGCTCACCGAACAACTCGGCGTGGGCATCGAGGAGGCGTTCGTCCGGCTGCGCGCCCACGCCTACGCCCGGGGCCGGCGGCTCGCCGACCTGGCCGCCGATGTGGTGGACCGGCGCGTGCGGTTCACGCCCGAGACGGAGGGGACGGCCGCCGGTCCGGCCCCCGATCGGACCGACGATGATCAGACCTGACCGTGTCCCCGCTGCCCCCGACCGCGCTCCTGTCCGCCGGCGCTCCCGCCCCGCTCCCCGAACGGCGCGGCGGCGCCGCAACCCGAACCGAACCGAAGGTGCACGCCATGGATGAACGCCTCCTGGCCAAGACGTTCGTCGAACTGGCGGACAACCTGGTCGCCGACTTCGATCTGATCGATTTCCTGCGCCTGCTCACCGACCGCTGCGTCGGCCTGCTCGGTGCCAGCGCGGCCGGCGTGCTGCTCGCCGACCACAACGGCGAGCTGCGCGTGATGGCCGCCTCCGACGAACACGTCCGCCTGCTGGAGCTCTTCCAGCTCCAGAACGACGAGGGGCCCTGCCTGGAGTGCTTCCACAGCGGCGTCCCGGTCACCATTCCCGACCTCGCCGCCGAGGCCCACCGCTGGCCGCGGTTCGCCGCGCAGGCCCGCACCAGCGGATTCGCCGCCGTCCAGGCGCTGCCGATGCGGCTGCGGGACGAGGTGGTGGGCGCCCTCAACCTCTTCGGCACCGAGCCCGGACCCTTCGACCCGGTGGGCACGCCCATCGCGCAGGCGCTGGCCGACGTCGCCACCATCAGCCTGCTGCAGCAGCGTTCGACCCGGCGCAGCAGCGTCCTCAACGAGCAGTTGCAGAGCGCCCTGAACAGCCGGGTCCTCATCGAGCAGGCCAAGGGCAAGCTCGCCGAGCGGCTGGGCATCGACATGGAGCAGTCCTTCACCGCCCTGCGCGGCTACGCCCGGGCCCACAACCGCCGCCTGTCCGACCTGGCCCGCGCCTTCATCGACGGCACCGAGACCCTTGCCGACCTGCGCGTATGAGCGCCGGCGGCGGGACATCGCCAACCGTCCGCGGACGGGGGCACGGCGACGGCCCCGGACCGGTGACGGCCCGGGGCCTGCGGTGCCTGTGCTCAGCGACCGGCGAACGGGCGCATGGCCGGCGCCCGGTCGTCCATCGAGTTGTCCCCGGAGCCGCTGCTGTCGGTCGAGGTGACGGCCGGCGTCGCGGCGACGCGGCTGCTGGCGTTGGCGCAGGTGTTGCCGAACGCCGGGTTGAGCAGGCCGATCACGTCGATCGAGTCGCCGCAGAGGTTGACCGGGATGTTGATGGGCAGCTGGATGACGTTGCCCGACAGGACGCCCGGCGAGCCCAGCGCGGCACCGGTCGCGCCGGAGTCCGCGGCGGCGACGCCGCCCGAAACGACGATGATCCCGCCGGCCAGCGCGGCCAGCACGGCTCCCTTGTGCATCAGCTTCACGGAATGCTCCTTGGTGGTGGCTCATGCGTCGGCGGCCGGTACACGGTCGGCCACCGTCCGATCACCAAGCGTTCGCAGCCGACGGCCGGAAGTAGGGGCGCCATCGCCGCAAGTCACCTGATCGGACGCGTTTTCGTGGCTTCGATAGCCCGTACGAGCGAGCCCGGATGTCGCGAATGGGACCGGCCGGGTGAGCCCGGGGGAGCACCCCGTGCGCAGGCCGCCCGCAAACCCGCCGGAAAACCCGCGGATCCGCCGATGGAATCAAGCTCGGGACCCGGACTGGGTTACGGTTGCGTCAGGAGTTTTAGCACTGCACGGAGAGCCTTCGGACGCGCGGCGCGCGGTTGCGGCCGGTTGTCTTGAGGAGAGTCCCATGGCGCAGGACAGCGGAACCCACCCGGCCCGGGGCAGGGCCGGACTCGGCGATCCCCGCCGGCTCGACGCGCTGGGTGACGCGGGCCTGACGGCGGCGCCCGACGCCGGGATGGAGCGCTTCGCCCGGCTGGTCTCGCGCCTGATCGACGTGCCGGTGGCGCTGGTGTCGCTGGTCGAGGCCGACCGCCAGGTGTTCCCCGGTCAGATCGGTCTCGGCGAGCCCTGGGCGTCCAGCCGGGAGACGCCGCTGACCCACTCGCTGTGCCAGCACGTGGTGACCTCGGGCAGCCCGCTGGTGCTCCCCGACATCCGGGAGGACGAGCGGACCTGGAGCAGCCTGGCGATCGGCGGCATGGGCGTGGTCGCCTACGCCGGGATGCCGCTCACCGACACGGTCGGCAATGTGCTGGGCTCCCTGTGCGCGATCGACACCATCCCCCGGGACTGGACCCGCCAGGAGCTGGCCAACCTGGAGGACCTGGCCGCGGCCTGCTCCGCCGAGCTGCGGCTGCGCATCTCCTCCCGCCATGCGCTGGAGGCCCGCAGCGCCGCCGAGGTCGCCCAGGCCGAGGCGCTGGACGCCTCCGGGCAGGCCCGGCTGGCGCTGGAGCGCTCGGAGCTGCAACTGCGGGCCGCCGAGGTGCTCGCGGACGCCCAGGGCGTGGTCGACCTGCGCCGCCGGGTCGGCGAGTTGATCACCGGCGACCTCAAGCCGGTCTACGTCGGGGTCTCGCTGATCGAGGGCCAGGGCGTGGTCCGCCGGCTGGTCGACCCGGACATCGACTACGGCACGCAGAGCGCCCCCGGCCAGTACGGGTTCCGCGACAGCTGGCCGACCGTGCGCGCGGTGCGGGAGAACCGCCTGGTCACCGTGCACGGCGAGGCGCAACTACGGGCCCAGTACGGCGATCAGGCGCTGGAGGTCTGGCGCAGTCTGGGCTTCGAGTCGCTGGTGTGCGTGCCGCTGGCCGGCATGCGCCAGGTGCTCGGCGCGCTCGCCATCGCCTGGGGCAGCCACCACGACCTGGAGGTCGGCGAGCGGGCCGTGCTCAGCGCGATCGCCGGATACACCGCCCAGGCCGTGGAGCGGGCCGTCTTCGTCGACGAGCGGATCACCGTCGCCCACCAGCTCCAGCGGGCGATGCTCACCGAACTGCCGTCCGTACCGGGGCTGGACATGGCGGCCGCCTACCTCCCGGCGGCCGTCGGTGAGATGGTCGGCGGCGACTGGTACGACGCCTATCCGCTGCCCGACCCGGAGCTGTGGGGGCTGCCGCACGCGACGGCCGACCCCGAGGACCACGAGCCACCGTACGAACCGGGCCGGGCGGTGCCGATGGCCCTGACCGTGGGCGACATCACCGGCCACGACATGGACGCGGCCACCGTGATGGGCCAGGTGCGCAGCATGCTGCGGCAGGCCACCTGCGACCATCCCGGGCAGGGTCCGGCCCACGCGATGACCGCGCTGGAGAACAGCTGCCGCACCCTCGGGCTGCCGGCCAGCGGTACGGCGGTGCACGCCCACATCGCGCCGGCCGCGGCGGGATGGGAGCTGACCTGGACCAATGCCGGACACCCCTCCCCGCTGCTGGCGCACGCCGACGGCCGGGTCGAGGCGCTGGAGGAGCACGACGTGCTGGTGCACCCCGCACTCCCCGTCCTGCCCCGGCACGACCACCGCAGGGTGCTGCGGCCCGGCTCGACGCTGCTGCTCTACACCGACGGCCTCATCGAGCACCGCGGGCGCAGTTACGACGTCTCCACCGAGCGGGTGGCGGAGATGCTGAGCGCGGGCACCGGCCGGCCGCTGCCCGATCTGCTGCGGGAGATCGCCGCCGATGTCGCGGGCGAGTCGGCCGGCGACGACGTGGCCATGCTCGCGGTCCGCGTCCCCGCCCTGCCGGGCCCCGGCTCCCCCGCCGCGGCCCCGCTCCCCCCTCCGGGCGCCTAGCCCGCCGGCTACCGGCTCAGCCCTGCTGCGGGTTCTGCTCCTGCGGCTGCGGCACGGTCTGCGGGGCACTGCCCTGGGGCGCCGCGCCCTGCGCACCGATCTGCGCCAGCAGCTGCTCGGCCTGCTCCTTGGGCAGCTTGTGCTGGACCCCGCAGAAGGTGCACTGCGTCGAGTAGGTCGTACTGACCGGGAACAGCGGCACGAAGAAGAGGGTGAATTTGACGACCCGCTTCCGGAGCGCGTGGGCGGCGGGGTTGCCGCAGCCGGCGCAGAGCAGGGTCAGCATCGCCAACTGGTGGAGATACCTGCGGGTCCCGAAGATGAGCAGCACGTGCGTCCTCCCCTTGCGTTGCGGCCCCGCGTCGCCGGGGGCCCCTTGTCGGACCGAGTGTGCCGTACGCCGCTGTGCTGCCGCCCGAGGGCCCCGATGTGACGGCCAGTTGGGGAACACCCGCTCGATCCTTCACGCGTACGGATGACGCCGACGGTTGCGGCCGCCACCCCTCCGGCGCCGCGTTAGCGTGGAGAACGAGCCGACCGGCCGACGCTTGGGGGCTTCGTTTGGCTGCGCGCACGACGTCGCTGAGGCCGCGGCTGCGGTACCTGTTCGACAACGTCATGGCCCGCGGCACACCGGCGCTGCTGGGGTGGGTCACGTCGTTGTGCCTGCTGGTCGTGGTGCCGGCCAGCGCCGGTCTGGTGTGGGCCGGACCGCACACGCCCGCCACCCGCTCCGCCCAACTCCTCGCGATCTGGCGGCGGGCGGGCCGCACCCTGCGGCTCGGCGGGGCGGTCGGCACCCCCGCGTACGTCCTGCTGTCGGTGCTGCTCGCCCTGGTGACCCTGCTGTTCGTGTCGACGCTGGTCAGCCTGATCACCAGCGGGCTGAACCAGAAGATCATGGCGCTGCGCCTCGGCCGCTCCACCGTGCTGGAGGAGCGGCACACCGTGCTGCTGGGCTGGTCCGACCAGGTCTTCCCGATCGTCTCGGAGCTGGTCGCGGCGAACGCCAACCGGCCCAAGAGCGTGGTCGCCATCCTGTCCCCGAAGGACAAGGTGGGGATGGAGGACGAGCTGCACACCAGGGTCGGCCGGACCGGCGGCACCCGGGTGATCTGCCGCAACGGCCCGGTGACCGATCCGGACGTCCTGGCCCGGGTGAGCCCGCGGACGGCCGATGCGATCCTGGTCCTGCTGCCCGGCACCGACGGCGAGGACGCCGTGGTGGTCAAGACGCTGCTGGCCCTCGACGCGGCGGTCCCGGGCGGCGACCGGCCCGTGGTGGTGGCCGCGGTGCGCGACGCCCGCCACCACCTGGCCGCCTCGCTGGCCGCCGGACCGCGCGGCCGGGTGCTGAACATGGACGAGATCACCGCCCGGATCATCGTGCAGACCTCACGCCAGCCCGGACTGTCCCTGGTCTACCAGGAGTTGCTGGACTTCGCGGGCGACGAGTTCTACGCGGTGGCCGAACCCGCCCTGGCCGGCCGCACATTCGGCGAGGCGCTGCTGGCGTACGCCACCTCGTCCGTGGTCGGGCTGGTGCGGTCCGGCGGCGCCGTGCTGCTCAACCCCGGCCCGCACACCGTGATCCGCGACGACGACCGGCTGGTGCTGATCACCCGGGACGACGACACGGCCGTGCTGGCGGGCCACCCCCTGCGCGTGGACGAGGCCGCGATCACCGCCCCCGGTCCGCCGGCCCCCGCCGCGGAACGGCTGCTGCTGCTCGGCTGGAACCGGCGGGCCCCGATGATCGTCGACCAGCTGGACCAGTACGTGGGCCGCGGCTCGCGGCTCGACATCGTGGCCCGGGGCGACGAGCCGGTCGTCCACTCGGCCACCCGGCACCTGGACGTCCGCTTTCACAGCGGCGACATCGCCGAGCCGCACACCTTCAGCGGCCTGGACGTGCCGTCGTACGACCGGGTGATCGTCCTCGGCCACGACCGGCCGACCGGCGAGGATCCGGCCGCCAGCGACGTACGCACCCTGGTCACCCTGCTCCATCTGCGCGCCCTGGAGGAGTCCACCGGCCGGGAGCTGTCCCTGGTCACCGAGATGTCCGACGACCGCAACCGGCTGCTGGCCCCGGTCCGCGAAGGCACCGACTTCATCGTCAGCGGCCGGCTGATCAGTCTGCTGATGACCCAGATCTCCCAGAACCACCACCTCGCCGACCTGTTCGACCAGCTCTTCACCCCCGACGGCAGCGAGATCTACCTCAAACCGGCCGCCGCCTACGTCCGCCCCGGCCGCGACGTCAGCTACGCCACCGTGGTGGAATCCGCCCGCCGCCGGCACCACTGCGCCATCGGCTACCGCCTGCAGGCCCAGGCCGCCCTCGGCCCGTCCTACGGCGTCCGCCTCAACCCGGACAAGCGCGAGCGCGTGCGGCTGGGCGCGGAGGACCGGGTGATCGTGCTGGCGGAGCAGTAGGCCGGGAGCCGCGCCGGGGAGGCCGTGGGCCTCCCCGGCGGGGAATCAGCTGGCGGGCCCAGCCGGCCGGTTCAGCCGGCGGGCTCAGCTGGCCGGCTCAGTCGGCGGGCTCAGCTGGCCGGCTCAGTCGGCGGGGAGTTCGGCGCGGACGCGGCGGGCGGCGGTGACCAGGTGGTCGAGGGAGGCGCGGGTCTCGGGCCAGCCGCGGGTCTTCAGACCGCAGTCGGGGTTGACCCACAGCCGCTCGGCCGGGATGGCGTCCAGGCCCCGGCGCAGCAGGGCCGCCACCTCGTCGGCGGCCGGGACCCGCGGGGAGTGGATGTCGTAGACGCCGGGACCGGCCTCGCGCGGATAGCCGGCCGCGGCGAGCTCACCGGCGACCTGCATCCGCGAGCGGGCCGCCTCCAGGCTGATGACGTCCGCGTCGAGGTCGTCGATGGCCTGCACGATGTCGCCGAACTCGGCGTAGCACATATGGGTGTGGATCTGGGTGTCGTCGCGCACGCCACTGGTGGTCAGGCGGAACGCCTCGGTCGCCCAGGCCAGGTATTCCGCCCGGTCGGCGGCACGCAGCGGCAGGGTCTCGCGCAGCGCGGGCTCGTCCACCTGGATCACCGCGGTCCCGGCGGCCTCCAGGTCGGCCACCTCGTCCCGCAGCGCCAGCGCGACCTGGCGGGCGGTGTCGGCCGCCGGCTGGTCGTCGCGCACGAAGGACCAGGCGAGCATGGTGACCGGGCCGGTGAGCATGCCCTTGACGGGCCGATCGGTGAGCGACTGGGCGTAGGTGGTCCAGCGCACCGACATCGGCTCCGGCCGGGAGATGTCGCCGACCAGGATCGGCGGGCGGACGTACCGGGTGCCGTAGGACTGCACCCAGCCGTGCCGGGTGGCCAGGTAGCCGGTGAGGCGTTCGGCGAAGTACTGCACCATGTCGTTGCGTTCGGGCTCACCGTGCACGAGGACGTCGAGCCCGGCCTCCTCCTGGAAGGAGATGACCTCGCCGATGGCGGCCTCGATGCGCTGCTCGTAGCCGGCCGTGTCGATCCGGCCGGCCCGCAGGTCGGCGCGGGCGGTGCGCAGGTCCGCGGTCTGCGGGAAGGAGCCGATGGTGGTGGTCGGCAGCGGCGGCAGGCCGAGCCGGGCCCGCTGGGCGGCGGTGCGCGCGCGGTACGGCTGGGCACGGTGGCCGTCGGCGTCGGTGACGGCCGCGGTACGGGCCCGGACCGCCGGGTCGCGGGTGATCGCGGAATCGGCTCGCGACGCCAGGTCGGCGCGGTTGGCGGTCAGTTCGCCGCCGATCGCGGTGACGCCGCGGGCCAGCCCGCGGGCCAGCGTGACGACCTCGCCGGTCTTCTGCCGGGCGAAGGACAGCCAGCGGACGATCAGCGGGTCGAGTTCCTTCTCGGCGGTGGCGTCCAGCGGTACGTGCAGCAGCGAGCAGGACGCGGCCACGTCGACCCGCCCGGCCAGCCCCAGCAGGGTGCCGAGCAGGTTCAGCGACGCGCCCAGGTCGTTGATCCACACATTGCGGCCGTCCACCACCCCGGCCACCAGCCGCTTGCCGGGCAGGCCGCCGACGGCCGCCAGGTCGTCGAGGTTGGCCGCGCCCGGTCCGGTGAAATCGAGGGCCAGCCCCTCGATCGGCGCCTTCGCCAGCACCGGCAGCGCCGCACCGAGCCGGCCGAAATAGGAGGCGACGAGCAGCTTGGGCCGCTCGGCGGCCGGCGGCGCGCCCAGCTCGCGGTAGGCGCGGGCGACGGCGTTCAGCTCGGCCGGGGTGCGGTCCTGGACCAGCGCGGGCTCGTCGAGCTGCACCCATGCGGCCCCGGCCGCGCGCAGGTCGGCGAGCACCTGGGCGTAGACCGGCAGCAGCCGGTCCAGCAGGGTCAGCGGCTCGAAGTCCGGGTCCACGCCCGGCCCGGGCTTGGCCAGCAGCAGATACGTGACCGGGCCGACGAGCACGGGCCGGCCGGTCAGGCCCAGCGCCGCCGCTTCCGCCAGCGCGGACACCTGCCGGGCCGGATCCGCGGCGAACTCGGTGTCCGGGCCCAACTCGGGCACCAGGTAGTGGTAGTTGGTGTCGAACCACTTGGTCATCTCCAGCGGCGCGACCTCCTGGGTGCCGCGGGCCATGGCGAAGTAGCCGTCCAGCGCGTCCTTGTCGACCGCGGCGCGGTGCCGGGCCGGGATCGCGCCCACCATCACGCTGGTGTCGAGCATGTGGTCGTACAGCGAGAAGTCGCCGGTCGGCAGCTCGCCGAGGCCGGCCTCGGCGAGCTGCCGCCAATTGGCCCGGCGCAGGCCGGCCGCGGTCTCCCGCAGGGCGTCGGCGGTGACGCGGCCCTTCCAGTACCCCTCGATGGCCTTCTTCAGCTCCCGGTCGGCGCCTTGCCGGGGGTAGCCGTACACGGTGGCCCGGGGCGCCGTGGACGGGGTGGCGGTGCCTGCGGTGCCGGTCATGGGCTGGTCTGTCATGGATGGCTCTCCTTCGCGAGCATGTGTCCCGACGGTTCCAGGAGACCGGCCGAGAGCCGTGAAGGGAGCGCGGCCCGGGCGTTTCGCGGTGCGCCCGGCCGGCGCGGCGCGTGCCCGTTCCCTGCGCCGACCCGACCCGCCCTCGGGGTCTCCGGATCCCCGCACACGCGGCAGCGCGCGCACGGGCAGCGGGCAGGTCTTCGGACTCGCGGGCACGTGCGCCCCGACAGGGGCCCCACACCTACTGGCCGTCGCTTCCCAGGCCCTTGACGGACCCAGTGCGTAGGACGGCGGTCGTTCCCGCTCACCGCTGCGGGGCAGTCCCGGATTCCCACCGGGTTCCCTCTTACGACGCCTCCCGCCTGGCGGACGGACGCGAACCAGCTGCGCGGCCCAGCCTAGGCCGTGTCTGACAAATAGCGCCGTCCGCCCGCAGGGCGGGGCCCCGCGGCGTCTGGTGCGTGCGATCGCAAGGCGGAGGGTCGTCCTCGTAGTGGGCTACTCGGACGACCCCGACAACGCAGCGAGCGCGCGTGCCAGGCGTCGCGGGGCAGGCGGGATTTGTCAGACACGGCCTAAGGGCTGTCCGGGCCCGGGCCGCTGTGGGCCGCCGCCGAACGTCAGCTGCGGACCGCCCGCCTCGGCCGGCGGGCGACCACCGGCGGCGCCGTGGCCAGGGGGCGCAGGCGCGGCAGCCGGGAGACCGCCGCGGACAGGCCGCCGAGGTGTTCGAGGAAGATGCCGTCGCGCAGCGCCCACGGGCAGACGGTGAAGCGCTGGACGTGCAGCAGGTCCATGACGGTCTCGGCGACGACCGCGCCGGCCAGGATCTGGTGGGCGCGGGCCTGGGAGACGCCCGGCAGCAAGGTGCGTTCGGCGGCGGTCATCCGGGCCAGCCGGGGGATCCACTTGGCCAGCTCCGCGCGGTCCAGGTAGCGGACGGCGTACGGGCCCGCCTTGGCGGCGGGCGCACCGGTCAGCCGGGCCAGCTGGGTGAAGGTGCGGGAGGTGGCCACCCGCAGGGCCGGCTGCGGCTGCCCGGCGACCAGGGCGGCCGGACCGGCCAGCACCGACCTGATGTGCCGCTGGAGGGAGCGGATATCCCCCTTGCCGTACGGCGGTTGGGCCTGCGGGAGGTGATGCCGGGTCAGCCGGCCGGCACCCAGCGGCAGGGACACCGCGAAGGACGGCTCGCCGCCGCGGCCGTAGGCGATCTCCAGCGAGCCGCCGCCGATGTCGGCGAGCAGCATCGGGCCGGCCGACCAGCCGTACCAGGAGCGCGCCGCGAGGAAGGTCAGCCGCGCCTCCTCCTCGCCGGTCATGGTGGCGAGTTGGACCCCGCAGGCGCTGCTCACCGCGCGTAGAATCTCATCGCGGTTGGCCGCGTCCCGCACCGCGGAGGTGACGAACGGGTAGAGCGTGTCCACCCCGTGCGCCTTCGCGGCCGCCACCGCCGCCGTCACCGCACGCACCAGCCGGCGCACCGCCTCGGGCCCCACGACGCCGCCGCGGTCGGTGCCCTCACCGATGCGCACCGGCTGCTTGACCGTGGTGACCTCCTGCGGCGGCAGACCGGGGAGCAGATCGACGATCCGCAACTGGGCGGACTGCGAACCGATGTCGAGCACTCCACAACGCATGGACGCCGAATACCCCGAGTCCGGGGAATCAGTCGAAGGTACGTTCGTCAGGAGTATCACAAGGGGATGATACGGCCGTGGATCTCGGACTCGCGGGAAAGACCACTTTTGTTACCGGCAGTACGCGCGGAATCGGCCTGGCCATCGCCCGCGGACTGCCCGCCGAGGGGGCCGCGGTGGCCGTCCGCGGCCGCGACGACGAGCGGTTGGCGCCCTGCGGTGTGCCCGGAATCCGGGCGGATCCGACCGATGACGACGACCTCACCCGAACGGTGGACGAGACCGCGGAACGGATCGCCGGCCCCGACCTGCCGCCGACCGACCCGGGCGCAACCTTCGCCCGCGCCGACTTCCCCGTCGCCGCCGCCCAGGACCACCCGGCTACCCGCCGCTTCCGCCCGTAACGGCCGGCCCCCCGGAGCAATCGGGACGAAGGGGCATCGAGGCCGCGCCGGCGGCGGTAGTGTGCGGACTCCCCACAACAGGGATGTGGGCTGGGTCACACGGCACGTACGGCGGGGCGGGCGGGGCGGGGCATATGCGGGAAATGGTCAGAGGCACCAATGTCGGGCTGGCGGCACTCAGCGAGGACCCTGGCGGAGTAATCGCCGGCCTGGGCTGGAGCAGCGCCAGCGGGGACGGGGACGCCGATGTGTCGGTGCTGCTGCTCGACGGCGACGGCAAGGTCCGCAGTGAGGACGACTTCTACTTCTACAACCACCCGGCGGCTGCCGACGGCAGCGTGCAGCTGCTGGGCAAGGCGCCGACGGCGAACGGCAGCGAGGACCGGATCAGCCTCGATCTCACCGCGATGCCCGAGGACGTCGAGCGGGTCGTGCTGGCGGCCAGCCGCTACGGCGGCTCCGGCTTCGGGGATCTGGACGATCTGCGCTTCACCCTCGCCGACCGCACCGGCGAGACACTGCTCGGATTCTCCGTCGAGGACGCGCAGGAGATGCGGGCGGTCATCTTCGGCGAGCTGTACCGGCGCGACGGCGGCTGGAAGTTCCGGGCGGTCGGCCAGGGCTACGCCTCCGGACTCGCCGGCCTGGCGACCGACTTCGGCATCGACGTGGACGACGACGGCGAGACGGATCAGGGCGACGCCCTGACCGAGGGCGAGCCGGCGCTGCCGGCAGCGGATCTCCTCCCGCCCAAGACGCTGACCGCGCCCGGGCCCGCACCCACCACGCAGCCGGTCCGGGCGCAGCAGCCCGACCCACCGAGCCGACCGGAGCCGGCCGCGCCGGCGGCCCCCCAACGCCCGCGCACCGCCCGCAAGAAGGTGACCCTTCCCGCGGTGGCCCGCACATCGCTGGCCGAGAACGACGCGTGGCGCCCGGCCCGGCTCTTCCCGGTCGGCACGCTGAAGAGCGACCACGAACGCGAGACCAGGGCCACCTCCGTCCTGCTCGCCGTGATGGCCCAAGTCCCCGAGTTCGGTCGACGGTTGACGGCCGGCTTCGGGGCGCCGGCCGGGCGGATGGAGACCTTCACCGAGGTGCCGCTGCGGCACGGCGACGCCCCGAGGCGGCCGGACGGGCTGATCCGGGTCGAGCGGGCGGGCAAGTTGTGGACGGCGCTGGTGGAGACGAAGACCAACGGCAACCCGCTGCGCACCGCCCAGGTGCAGGACTACACCGACATAGCCGCCCGGCGCGGCTGGGAAGCGGTGATCACCCTCTCCAACGACGTTGCTCTGGAGGGCAGTCCGCTGGTGGAGGTACGGATCGACGGGCGCCGCCGGAACAAGGTCGCGCTGTGGCACCTGTCGTGGGCCGAGGTCACACACCAGGCGCAGATGCTGATCCGGCACGAGGGCGTCGGCAACGCCGCGCACGCCTGGCTGCTCCAGGAGCTGCTGCTCTACCTCCAGCACGACAACTCGGGCTGCCACGGCTTCCAGAACATGGGCCCGGCCTGGGTGCCGGTCCGCAACGCCATCGACGCCGAGACCCTGTGCGAGGGGGACGCGCGGGCGGTGGAGGTGGTGGAGAGCTGGGAACGGCTGATCCGCCAGGTGTGCCTGCGGCTCGGCGGCGAACTCGGCCAGAAAGTGCTGCCGGTGCAGAAGGCCAGGCGCGGCAGCGACCCGCACTCCCGCCGGGCCGCGCTCGCCGACCGCCTGTGCCGGGAGGGCCTGCTGCACGCCGAGGTCAAGATCCAGGACAGCCCCGGTGTCGTCACGCTGGGCGCCGACCTGCGCACCGGCAAGCTGCGGACATCCCTCGAGATCCCCGCGCCGGACAGCGGCCACCCGCTGACCTGGGTGAAGCGGCTGGTACGGCAACTCGCCGACGCCCCGGCCGATGTGCACGTGGAATCCCTGGTGGACGGCCCGTCCGGCGGACCGCGCGGCACCCTGGAGCGGCTGCGCCCCGAGCCCGCCGACCTGCTGCCCAAGCCGCCCGCCGCCATCACCGGCTTCCGGCTGTCGCTGTTCAAGGGGATGGGCAGCACGCGGGGCAACGCCGAGTCCGGCTTCATCCGCAGCGTCGACGAGGCGGTGGACCGATTCCACGCGACCGTCGTCGTCGCGCTGGAACGCAAGCCGAAGTGACCGGGGGCCGGTGGTCGTACGCCGTACGGACGAAGCCGGGGGATCGCGGTGGCGTAGCTGGGCGGTGACGGGGGGACAGGGTGGGGGCGGGTCGTTGGTGTTCGCCGCCGACACGCCGCGGTGGCGTCCGTTGGGGGGGATCATGAGACGTACGGCCTCGATCGCTCTGCTGCTGGTGCTGGCCTTGTGCGGGTGCGGTTCGGGCGGGTCGGGTTCGGGCGGGGGACACTCGTCGGCGCCGGGGACGGCGGCGGGGGCGACGACCGCCGCGACCGGTGCGGCGGGGACCAGCGGCGCGCAGACGGCGGACGACGGGAATCCGGTGGACGGCGCGCAGTTCTGCGCCTTCCTGGGGAAGCTGGAGCCGAGGCTCAAGGGCGACGGTTCGGCGGCCGGCGCGGAGGCCGACTTCGCGGTCGAGCTCGCGAACTGGATCGGCGAGCACCCGGAGCAGAAGCCCCGCACGGCGGCGGACCTCGACGACGCGTCGCGGCAGTCGTGCCCGAAGGTCCGCACGGCCGCGGTGGCCGACCTGGGTGCGAGCAGCTTCCAGGACAGCCTCGGCTGATCCGGGGCCGGGCCTCAGGGCTGGCGGGCCGACGGGAGGCGGACGCGGAAGGTGGCGCCGCGGCCCGGGGTGGTGTCGAGTTCGACGTGGCCCCGGTGGGCGCTGATCAGTGCGGCGGCGATGGACAGGCCGAGGCCGGCGCCGCCGCCGCGCTGGCGGCTGCGGGAGGCGTCGACGCGGTAGAAGCGTTCGAAGACGCGGGCGGCCTGGTCGGGAGTCAGGCCGGGGCCGGCGTCGGCCACCTCCAGCACACCGTGGCCGGCCAGGGTGCCGACGCCGATGCGGACCGGCGTGCCCGGCGGGGTGTGGGCGACGGCGTTGCCGACGAGGTTGGCGACGACCTGCCGCAGCCGGGCCTCGTCGCCGAGGACGAGGGCCGGGCCGGGCGGGGTGCCGGGGCCGCCGGGGCCGGTCAGCGACACCGCGCGGGACGGATCGAGGGCGGTGGTGTCGTGCAGGGCGTCGACCGCCAGCGTGCGCAGGTCCATCGGGGCCAGCTGGACCGGCCGCTGCTCGTCCATCCGGACCAGGGTCAGCAGGTCCTCGACCAGGCCGCCGAGCCGTACCGCCTCGCTCTCGATCCGGGCCATGGTGCGCCGCACATCGGCCTCGTCGGGCAGCGCGCCCATCCGGTAGAGCTCGGCGAAGCCGCGGATCCCGGCCAGCGGCGTGCGCAGTTCGTGGCTGGCGTCGGCGACGAAGCGCCGCATCTGCTCCTCGGAGGCGGCGCGGGCCGCGAACGCCGACTCGATCTGGGCGAGCATGCCGTTCAGGGCCGACGACAGCCGGCCGGTCTCGGTCCGCGGTGAGGCGGCCGGCATACGGTGCGACAGCGGCCGGCCGGCCGCGATCTCGGCGGCGGTCGCCTCGATCTGCCGCAGCGGACGCAGGCCGGCCCGGATCGCGAACCAGGCGGCGACCCCGAGCAGCGCCGCCACCACCGCCCCGATCAGCAGGAAGCCGGTGCTCAGCCGGCTGGTGGTGGAGGCCACGTCGTCCAGCGAGGCGGCCACCACCACGCCGGCCGGCAGCGCCGAGACCGCCGTCCCGTTGCGGGTCACCGCACCGGAGGAGTCGCCGGCCGGCACGCTCACCGGCACGATCAGCACCCGCCAGCTGCCGCCGCCGTGGTCGCTGGACACGTCGAACGGCTTGTCCAGGTGGGACCGGAGCGCGGTCGCGTCCATCGACGGCCACAGCGGGCGGGGGTCGCCGGCCGCCACCGGGAGCCGGAACTGGTCGGACACCCGGCCGTCGGCCGCCGCGAAGGCCACCACGAACTGGCTCGGCAGCCACGGCCGGGTCCCGCCGCCGGTGCCGTTGGAGCGGATGAAGCGCGGCGCGGGAATCCCGTCGGTGCCGAGCCGCTGGGCGAGCGGCTGCCCGTAGCGCTGGAGCTGCTGGTCCACCCGCTGTTCCAGCCGGCCGCGCACCGAGCCGAGCACGACGGTGTCGCTCACCGCGAGGCCGAGCAGCACCAGGAGCAGGGACAGCAGGACCAGCCGGGAGCGGAGCGAGATCGCCGACGGCCGCAGCCGGACCGCGGACAGCCGCGCCCGGAGCGTCCCGGGCCGCCCCGCCCTCCCGGCCGCCCCCGGTCTGCCCGGGGATCCCGCCGTTCCCGGCCTCCCGGCCGCCCCCGGCGGCGCGCTCATCTCGCGCACCTCAGCCCTGGGCCGGGACCGCGGCCGGCCGGCGCAGCACGTACCCGACGCCCCGCACCGTGTGGATGAGCTTGGCCGCCCCGTCCGCCCCCGAGTCCACCTTGCGCCGCACATACGAGATGTAGGACTCGACGATGCTCAGGTCGCCGCCGAAGTCGTAGGCCCACACGTGGTCGAGGATCTGCAGCTTGGAGACCACCCGGTCGCTGTTGGCCATCAGGTAGGCCAGCAGCTTGAACTCGGTCGGTGACAGGGAGACCGGTCGCCCGGCCCGGGTCACCTGGTGGCCGACCGGGTCCAGCACGAGGTCGCCGGCCACCAGCCGGCCGTCGTCGGTGGGGCCGCCGGTGCGGCGCAGGATCGCCCGGATCCGGGCGATCAGCTCCTCCAGGCTGAACGGTTTGGTGACGTAGTCGTCGCCGCCCGCCGTCAGCCCGCTGATCTTGTCCTCCACGCCGTCCTTGGCGGTGAGGAAGAGCACCGGCAGCCGGTCGGGCACCCCGGCGGCGGTCCGGGCGTGCGGTCCGGACTCCTCGCGCAGCCGCTGGACGACCGCGAAACCCGACATGTCGGGCAGCATGACGTCGAGCACCACCAGATCCGGCCGTTCCCGGGCGACCGCGGCCAGCGCGTCCGCCCCGGAGGCGGCGGAGACGACCTTGAAGCCGACGAACCGCAGGGACGCGGAGAGCAGTTCGCGGATGTTCGGCTCGTCGTCCACGACCAGCAGGCTGGCCTCGGGTGTGTCCATGGAACAACCTCCTGGGGCCGGGTGGAGCGGGTGCGGTCGTACGGTCGTACGGGTGTCGCGGTGCTACGGGCGCGGCGCGGATACGGCGCGGATACGGCGGACGGGCGTACGGCGCCGCGGCGAAATGTCGGCCGCTGCACCGTACGCCCTGGAAGGTAAGCGCGGAATCAGTTCCCGCCGCCGGTCCCGCCGCCCGCAGCGGTCCCGCCCGTCGCGCCGGCCGCGCCGCCCCGGCCGCCGAACCCGCCGAAGCCCCCGAAGCCGCCGGTCGGGCTGCCCTGGGTGACGGTGGTGGCCTTGATGTCGCCGTTGGACTGCTGGGCGCCGCGGACGGTCACCGACTGGCCGGCCTTCAGGTCGGAGACCTTGCCGTCCTTGGTCTCGCTGAC
>NZ_FMCH01000207.1 GCF_900091855.1 Streptomyces sp. DvalAA-14 | reverse complement strand
CCGAATGGACGTTCCTTTTGTCCGCTTTTAGACTGATCGCGGACCTACGGAGGGATCACCATGGAGTACAGGCAGCTCGGCGCGTCCGGCCTGAGGATCTCGGCTCTCACCATGGGCACCATGACCTTCGGCGGGAGCGGCGCCTACAAGGACGTCGGACACACCGACGTGGCCGGCGCCAAGCGGCAGATCGCCATGTGCCTGGACGCCGGCGTGAACCTGATCGACACCGCCAACGTGTACTCGACCGGCGAGTCCGAGGAGATCCTCGGCAAGGCGCTGGCCGGCCGGCGCGACCATGTGCTGATCTCCTCCAAGGTCGGCCAGCGGATGGGGGACGGGCCGAACGACATCGGCCAGTCCCGCGAGCACATCCTGGCTCAGATCGAGGGCAGCCTGCGCCGCCTGAACACCGACCACCTGGACATCTACCACGTCCACGAGCGGGACGGCCTGGCCCCGATGGAGGAGACCCTGGACACGCTCGACTCGCTCGTGCGCTCCGGCAAGGTCCGCTACCTCGGCGTCTCCAACAACTCGGGCTGGCAGATCATGAAGGCGCTCGGGATCTCCGACGCGCGCGGCTACCAGCGCTATGTCAGCAACCAGGTCTACTACTCGCTGGAGGCGCGCGACGCCGAGTACGAGATGGTGCCGGTCTCCATCGACCAGGGCCTGGGCGTCATGGTGTGGAGCCCGCTGGCCGGCGGCCTGCTCTCCGGCAAGTTCCGCCGCGACCGCCAGGCCGACGAGAGCCGCCAGCTCACCGAATGGTCCGAGCCGCCCGTCCGCAACCAGGACAAGCTCTACGACACCATCGACGTGCTCCTCGACATCGCCGCCGCCCACCACGCCTCACCCGCGCAGGTCGCCATCGCCTACCTGCTCGCGAAGCCCGGCGTGACGTCGGTGGTCATCGGGGCGCGTACCGACGAGCAGTTCGCCGACAACCTCGGCGCGGTCGACGTGCACCTCGGCACGGAGGACATGGACCGCCTCGACAAGGTCAGCGCGCCCGATCTGATCTACCCCCACTGGCATCAGCCGATGCAGGTCCGCGACCGGCTGAGCGCCGCGGATCTCGCGCTGCACCGCCCCGCGCGATAGCCCGACCGCCCCGCGGCGGCTCGCCGGCGGCGGGCTACGGTGGCGCCGGAAGCGACGCCGGACAGGGAGCGACGATGACGACCTTGCAGCAAGCCGTAGCCGTGGGAAAGGCCGAGAGCCAGCTGGCCGTGATCGCCACGCTCCGCGCCGACGGCACGATCCAGTCCTCCCTGGTCAACGCGGGAGCCATCGCCCATCCGCGGACCGGCGAGCCGGTACTGGCCTTCGTCACCTACGGCCGGGTCAAACTGGCGAACCTGCGCCCCCGGCCCCAGCTCACCGCGACCTTCCGCAGCGGCTGGCAGTGGGCGACGATCGAGGGCCACGCCGACATCGCCGGCCCCGACGACCCCCAGCCGTGGCTGGCGGCCGCCGAGTTGCCGGCGCTGCTGCGCAAGATCTTCACCGCGGCCGGCGGCAGCCACGACGACTGGGACGAGTACGACCGCGTGATGACCGAGCAGCGCCGCGCGGCCGTCCTCGTCACACCCAGCCGGGTCTACACCAACTGACCGGGCCGGTCAGGCGGTGGCCGTGGTGATCTGCCCGGCGCCGCTGTCCTTCAGCCACTGGGACCAGGACAGGTTGTAGTCCGCGTAGCCGTTGTCGCCGGGCGCCTTGCCCCGCGGGGTGCCGCTGATGGTGACGGGGTCGCCCTGCTTGACGAAGTTGTAGTACCACTTGGCGTCCGCGAGCGACAGGTGCACACAGCCGTGCGAGCCGACGCTGTGACCGGGCTGCGGGTCACCGGTGGAGTAGTGGATGTACGTGCCCGAGTTGGTCAGGTGCACGTCCCAGGGCAGCGTGAGGTCGTAGTAGTCGGGGCTCTTCTTGTCGCAGCTGATGCCGACGCTGCACGAGGTCATCCGGACCTTGGCGGACTTGTCGATGACCGCCATCGTGCCGTCCCACGACGGCCAGGTCGGGCTGCCGGCGTCGATCGGGTACGTCTTGATGACCGCCCCGTCGTGCAGCACCTTCATGGTGTGCGTCTTGGCGTTGACCAGGGTCTCGTTGTCGGCGCCGATGGTGAAGCCGTGATGGTAGCTGTGCGTGCCGTAGCGACCGTTGCCGTTGGGTACGTTCGTCAGGTTCGCGTCGATGGAGACCTTGGTACCCGGCTTCCAGTACGTCTGCGGCCGGAAGTCCACCCGGGTGCTGCTGAACCAGTGCCAGGCGCCGGTCGTCGGCACCGACGTGCTGATCTTGAGGTGGTTCTCCACATTGGCCCGCGCCGAGGTCGCCACCGGGTTGGAGAAGACCACCGACACCGGCATCGCCACGCCGACCGTGGCCCCGGTCAGCGGCGTGATGGTGTCCAGCAGCATCGGCGGGCCCTTGGGCTTGGGCTTGGTCGGCTTCGGGCTGGGCGTTGCCGCGGCGGCCGTCGCCGAGGCCTTCCCGTCGGTGCTCGGCCCGGAGGCGGAAGCCGTCTTCGTATGCCCGCCGCACGCACTCGTCCCGGCTAGCACCGCACCGGCTACGAGTGCGATCCCTATGCTGGTCCTGACCCGACTCATGCGCGTGCTCCACTCCTGTGCCTTCACCTGACGCTCTACGTCTATAGAACGCCTACCCCCACCCCGTCGGTTGCACGTTCTACGTAAAGCGGAACCCAAGGCTCCTCCGTAGAGCCGGTCCCGACGCGGTGAGCGCCGGTGACTTCACGTAGTGACA
Organism: Streptomyces sp. DvalAA-14; assembly: GCF_900091855.1. Lineage (GTDB taxonomy): Bacteria > Actinomycetota > Actinomycetes > Streptomycetales > Streptomycetaceae > Actinacidiphila. The sequence continues at coordinate 17,328 of NZ_FMCH01000207.1, read as the reverse complement.
GCAGGTGGCCGCCCTCGCCGAACCCGAGGTCACGAACGTGTGTCCGGAAGGCCGCCGCGGCGCCGGTTACGCACCGGGATCCAGCGGTGACAGAACAGTGACAATCCGCGCCACAACTGGCCGCCGGTGACGCCGGTCTCACTGAGTGGGTGCTGGAACGCATCCGTGAGACCAACTGGGGGAAACACCATGAAGCTTATCCGTCGAGTAGCCGTCGCCTCGGCGCTGGCCGCCACCAGCGCGGTCGGTTTGACCGCTTTCGCCCTCCCGGCCTCGGCCGCGACCCCGGCCGCGAACGCCGCCTACAACGGCGCCTGCGGCTCGGGTTACACCGTCGTCGACCACACCAACATCTCCACCACCGGCACGATCTACCTGACCTGGAACGACCGCATCGGCGAGAACTGCGCCGCCACCGTCCGCAAGACGCCGGGCGCGGCCCTCTACATGCAGGCGAAGGTCTTCCAGACCGACCACACCACCGTCAGCGCGTCCGACTCCGGCAACTACACCACGTACGCGGGCCCGGTCTACATCCCGGCCCGCGGCGAGTGCGTGACCTGGCGCGGCCAGATCGGCACCGCCTGGGCCCAGGCCGCCGGCCACTGCGGCTGACCACCTCCCCGCGGACGCCGGCGCCGGGCCCTGACCACGCCCGGTGCCGGCGTCCGCCCGCCGCCGGACCGTCCCGCGGACGCCGGCCCTTCAGCGGCCCGGCGCCGTCGAGCTCGACACGGACCTCGGCCCTTGCCTACCGGGAGTTGGACCAGTCCCGGGTGGACAGGACAAGCCGGTACCCGTCCGGATCCAGGAGAGTGACGCCCCACCGGTCCCAGTACGGGTTGTGAGCTCGAACGCGTCGTCCGCCGAGCCGCTCCAGTTCCGTGACCAGTTCCCGCGGTACCTGTTCGCCGAGATAGAGAACCAGCAGATCCTCGGGTGTCGGTGTGGGGGGCGGCGTGTCCGGGCCGTGGACCAGCTCGAGATGCCACCCCGCGTCGGGCCAACCGACCATGAGCAGTGCGTGCGTGCCGAGGCCGGCGTCCCCTACGTCGCGGGGCCCGGGATGCCGCGCGCCACCAGCAGCAGCGCGATGTCGTCGCTGCTGCGGGGAACCACCGTCTCCTGGGCCTGCGCGATGATCCGGTCGGCCAGTTGCTCCACCGGCCCGTCCGCCGCCGCGGCGAGCCGGCCGGCCAGGAGGTCGACGGACGACCCCAGGTCGATGCCGGGCCGCTCCACGAGGCCGTCGGTGTAGAGGGCCAGCAGGGACCCGGGCGGCAGCGGCACCTCGACGGTCTCGAAGCGGGCGCCCTCCGCCACGCCCAGGAGCAGCCCGGGCGGCAGGTCGAGAACTTCCGCACGGTGATCGGGGCGGCGCAGGATCGGCGGCGGGTGGCCGGCCGAGGCCAGCAGGACGCGATGCCCGGGAAGGTCGATGTGCGCGTAGAGGCAGCTGCAGAACAAGTCGCTCTTCAGCTCCAGGAGCGCCTGATTGGTCCGGGCGAGGACCTCCTCGGGCGGCGCACCCGTCCTGGCGTGGCTGTGCACGGCGGTGCGGATCTGGCCCATTAGCGCGGCGGCCTGCACGCTGTGCCCCTGGACGTCGCCGATCACCGCGGCCGCCGCATGTGATCCGAAGTCGATCAGGTCGTAGAAGTCGCCGCCGACTTCCTGGGTGTGCGTGGCGGGGAGGTAGCGTGCGGCGACCTCGAGGCCGGGCACCCGGGGCAGGTGGCGCGGCAGCAGCCCGTCCTGGAGTCCTCGCGCCACATCCGCGTTGGCGTCGTAGAGCCGGGCGCGCTCCAGCGCCTGCGCGATCATCCCTGCCAGCGAGGTCAGTTCCGCCCGTTCGTCCGGGCTGAAGTCCCGCGGCCTGTCGTATCCCAGCACCAGACAGCCGAAGGTGTCGTTGGAGACCGTCAGCGGCAGGAACGCGAAGGCGTCCATCTCCCGGTAGTGCCGGTGCTGGGGGTAGCTGCGCACCAACGCGGCGTTGGTCGAGTGGAAGCCGGGGACACCTGTCCGGATGGTCCGGATGCCCTCGGTCCGGTTCGCCAGCGGCAGGCCGTCGAAATGCTCCCGCATCTCCGGGGGGAAACCCCGTTCGCCCACCACTCCCAGCCGCCCCTCGTCGGATACCAGGAGGGCCAGCCCGGTGGCGTTGAGGACCGGCCGCATCTGCGCCATGAGCGATTCGGCCACCTCGCTGACGCTCGTCGCCTCGGTGAGCGCGGAGGCCAGGTGCAAGAGGTGGAAGAGGGTGCCCGCGCGGGCGGGCGTGGCCGGCGGGGCGTCCTCGGCCGCTCGTGGCGCGCTGTCGGGGGCGTCCGCCGTTTTGACGCGCATGCTGACGCCGGTGGCGTCCGCGTAGAACGCGAAGGACAGCCACGCGCCGTCCGGCCGGCGGGCGGCGAAACCGGCGGGCCGACGGCTGAAGAGCACGGCGACGAAGGCGTTCTCGAAGGCCGGGTCGTTCAGCCAGGGCAGCGCGTCCCAGGGTTCGGCGCCCAGCAGCTCGTCCGGGTCACGGCCGAGCAGCCGGGCGGCCCGGCCGGTGATGAAGGTCATCCGGGCGCACAGGTCGAGCGCGACGAAGCCCTCGGTCAGGCGCTCCAGGAGGGCGGCGGCCGGCTCGAGAAGGGTGGGCGGCGGCTCCAGGACGAGCGGCTCGTCCCTCGGCCGGATCGGCCGGCCCCGGGCTGCGGCCTCCCGCAGCACCCCGGCCATCGCGTCGGCGGCGTCACCGACCCGCGCCCGCTCGGCGGCGGTCAGCTCCGGCCGGCTCTCCGGCCACATCAGTACCAGGACTCCCCAGGCGGCTCCGTCGACCACCAACGGGACGTTGTACATGGCGATGGAGTACGGAAAGGCGAGCGCGATGCGCGGAAAGCGGCGGGCTGCCGCCTCCTGGTCGGAAACCCACACCGGGCTCAGCGTGCGGACCGTTTCGGGCAACGGGCCCGGCGCTGCCAGCGCGAGCCGGGCCCAGGGCAGAGCCAGCCTTCTGGGAGCTCCGGTCACCGTCGTCATCAGCAGCACCTGCTGCTCCGGGACCAGGAGGAACGTGGCCCCGATGTGGGCGCCGACGGCCTGCCCGATCCGCTCCAGCAACCGGTCGAGGAGCGCTGCCCCCTGCCCCGCTCCGGCGCCGTCGCCGTTTCCGTCGCCGTTTCCGTCCGCGTCCACGTCCACGTCCACCCGCCTCACTCGCCCCTTTGCCCGCATTGCACCCTATTGCAGAGCAATGCCCCACATTAGTGGCCGCGACGTCGACGCATCCCCCGGCACCCTGGGCAGGACACGGCGGCCTCACGTGGCGAGGCGGAGGCGGCGGCTCCGAACGGACGCCGAGGGCGCGCGAGCGCGGAGGAGCGCGGCGACGGCGGGCGGCCGAGCGCAACCCCGGCGGCCTTCGTGCGCGATCTCGCCGAGGCGACGACACCGGAGGCGCGCGAGGAGCCGTCCGGCGCCGCGGCGAGCGCGATCCGGGACAGTCCCGAATTTCGCGAGTCGGCTCGCCGCTCAGTTCCCTCCCAGCGGCACCGCCGTGCCGCGGACCGCGATCCCGCTGTCCGGGTCGTCCGGAACGGTGACGGTGATGACGCTCGGGCGGCCCATGTCGTCGCCCTGGTGGATGGTGAACGCGCCGCCCGGGCGGGGCGCCAGGCCCAACTCCCGCAAGTAGCCGCCGAACGCGGCAGCCGCCGCGCCCGTGGCGGGATCCTCCACGACCCCGCCCGGCGGGAAGGGATTGCGGGCGTGGAAGACCGTCGCCGACTCCCGCCAGACCAGATCGACCGTGGTCCAGTCCCGGCGCCGCATCAACGCGCCGAGCGCGCCCATGTCGTAGTCGAGCGCGGCCAACCGCGTCCGGCTCGCGGCCGCGATCACCGGATGCCAGGCGCCCGCGTACGCGACGCGCGGCGGCAGCTCCGGGTCCAGGTCCTGCGCCGACCACCCCAGCGCGACCAGCAGTTCGGCGAGATCGGCGTCGGCGATCGGCTCGGTCCGCGGCGGCACGCTCACCAACTCCGCCCCGATCCGGCCGTCCTCCCCCACCGACGTCCCGACCCGCACCAGGCCGGCCCGGGTGTGGAACGCCAACTCCCCGACGCCGTAGCGCTCCGCGTAGGCCACCGCCGTGGCGATCGTGGCGTGCCCGCAGAACGGCACCTCGGCCAGTGGGCTGAAGTAGCGTACGTCCAGCTCCCGTCGGGCCGCGCCACGACGAACGCCGTCTCGGAGTACCCCACTTCGGCAGCAACGGCCGCCATAGCCGCATCATCCGCCCCGGCCGCATCGAGCACGACCCCGGCAGGGTTCCCCCCGGCGGGGTCCGTGGTGAAGGCCACATACCGTAGAACGTCCATACGACCAGGCTAATGCGGTGGCCGCGTGGCCGCCGCGGTGAACGACGGGCGCGTTGCGCGGAAAGGCGGATGCCCCCGCCCGGTCGGACACCGGGCGGGGGCAGTTGGCCGCGGGGTCGGTCAGTGGGCGGTGCCCGCCGACCAGAGGGTGGCGCCGGCGGCGGACTGGATCGTCACATCGCCGTCCTTCTGGATGACGAGCTGGGAACCGGGGTTGCCCGCGGTGCCGGAGGACCAGAGGGTCTGGCCGTCCGGGCCGTAGACGACGAAGTGGCCGTCGTCCTGGAAGACGGCGTGATTGCCCTGGCCGGGAGTGTGGGACGACCAGCGGATCACCCCGTCCTCGTCGGAGATGACCAGGCTGCCGCTCTTGCGCATCGTGATGCGCATGCGGTTGGAGGCCACGGACTCGCCGGGGTTCAGGACGTAGGTGGCGTCGATCGTCTTCTGGTGCCAGACGGGAGCGTCGGAGGTGCTGTCCGGCGTGTCGGCGGCGGACTCGGCCGGATCGGGCTTGTCCGCCGCCGGCTTGTCGGCAGCGGGCTTGTCGGTAGCGGGCTTCTGCGCGGCGGGCTTGTCGGTGGTCGACGCGTCGGCGGGCGCGGTGACGGACGGCTTCGCGACGGACGTGGTGGTGACCGGCTTCGCCGGATCCGGCTTGGTGGTGGTCGGCTTGGTCGTGGTCGGCCCGGTCGTGGCCGGCTTGGCCACCGTGGGCGTGACGGCCGGCGTCACGACGGCCGGCTTGGACCGGTCGGCCGGCACAGCCGGGGTCGCCGGGGTCGCGGGTACGGCCGGCGTCACCTGGACCGCTGCCGTCGACGGCCCATGTGCCGTGCCGGTGGTGACGGGCTTCGCGGGCGTGTCCGCGGCCGAGATGGTCGGTGTGGTGCGGATGACCGACTGCGTGACCGGCGGCTTGGCCTCCGGCTTGACCATCGGCTTGACCACCGCCTCCTTGACGACCGGCTTGGCGGCGGGCTGCACGGCGACCGTCGGCGGGGCCGGTGTCGTCCGCGTCACCGTCGGGTGCGTGACGCGGGCCGCGTCCGTGTGGACCGCCGGCGCTGCGGGCGGGGCCACGAACTTCACCACGGGCAGCTTGGGGTCGGCCGTCACCTTGTCGGTGTGCCGGTGCGGCGCCGGGTCCGCCTTGGGCTTGGCGGGAAAGGCCTTGGTGGCGTGCGTGTCCGTGCCGCCGGTCGCCAGTGAGGTGGCGAACGGAATTCCGCTGCCGGCCACGACGGGCGTACGACCCACGCCGACCAGCGGCCCTTCGGCGAACGGACCTTCCTGGGAGGGCAGTTGCAGATCGCCCTGGGTGCCGCCGGGGAAGACGGAGCCGGTGGTCGGCCCAACCGGTCCGCGCACCGGCCCGGTGCTGGGCACGACAGCCGTTTCGTCCAGGTGCGGACCGGTGCCGTGTGCACCGACCAACGGCTGCGTTCCGGACTGGGGTTGAGGGACCACCCGGGTCCCGGAGCCGTCCTCGGGATTCGTGTCCGGCATCTGGCTGGAGTAGCCGTCGGGACCGGTCGCGCCGTCGTGCTCACCCTCGTGCTCCGGGTCGTCGAGGCTGGCGATCGGGAGCGGGCGGCCGGCACCCTCGTAGTTGGTGGTCGTGTCCCGGTTGCCGTTGTGCACGAACGGGACGGAGACCAGGACGGCGCCGGCGAACGCGGCGGCGGTCATCAGCGGCCAGCGGCTGAGTTTCGCGCCGTGCGCCGCGACTGCCCGGGCGGGCTTGGCCGGCCGGCCCTCGGCGACCGCGGCGGCCAGCGCACCGGTGAGGGTGGCTTCGCCCGTTTCGGCCTGGGCAGCGGTGGAGGTGGCGGCGGCCGCATCGGTTCCGGGGGCGGTTCCCGCGGCCTGCTGCTGACGCCAGGCGTCGGGGCGGAACAGGCGGCCGGCGAGGGTGCTGCCAGCCTGAACGGCCGTCTCCGGGGCGGCGGTTGCCGACGCCTTGCGGCTCGCAGCCGCAACGGTACGGCGGCTGCTCGCCGTCGCGGTGGCCGAGGCGGCGGCCGTCGCCGTCGTGCTGGTGGCCACCACCTGAGCCGCGGCGATCGCGGCGGACGCGGCCGCGCCACCGAGGTCGTCGTCGTTCAAGGGCAGTGCTATCGCCCGTCGGATGCGCGGCGATGCGGCTGGAATGGTCGTCCCGACGGTGGGCGGCGGACCGCTCACCGGATGATCCAGAGCCATCCGTCCTCCTCAATCGTCTGTGCTTGCGGGGAGTTGCGCAGGGCGGGTAGGTGCGGCCTGCGGGACAAGGGACTACGAGGTCGTGCCGCCCGGGTCGGGCGGGTGCGGTGTGCCGAGCACGCCGAGTGCGCCGGCGCTCCTGTCGGGCCAGTTCCGGCCCGAACCCACCGCGGTGGGCTGGTCCTTGAGGGTGCGCAGCCGCTTGAGGACGGCCTGGTCGGCGTCGTCGAGCAGGCCCGGGGTGGTGGCGGGCGGCGCGGAATCGGGCAGTTCGCGCAGCAACACCACGGTGCTGCCGGCCCGGTCGTCGACGGCGAGGACCCGCAGGCGGGTGCCCGGGGCGAAGAGAACCTCGTCAACGGGCGGTGTGCCGGCACCGGCGGCGCCGGCGGCAACGGCGTCCGCGTCGCCCAGCAGGGAGTTGGCCCGGCGTCCGGTCATCGACCAGATCAGGTAGTGGTCGGCCGCCACGGAGGGGTATCCCCTGTCGACGGCCACCGCGCTCACCGGCAGGACGTCACCCAATTCCTCCCCCGGCAGCAGGAGTTCCGCCGTCTCCCCGAGAGCGCCGCCGGCCGAACGGACGGCGGCTCCCCGGTAGGACGGCAGCCGCCGCAGTCCCGAGGCGAGGCAGCCGAGAAACGCGACCGGCTCCGTACGGCCCGCATCCAACGCTGCCCGCAGAACGTCGTGCGTCCACGGGCCCTCGGTGCCGGCAGCGGTCGCATACGCATGCAGCGCGGCGAGGTCGGCGGCGGCCTCCTCCGGATGCGCGGCGCTGCGCAGCGCGGGCACCCGGGTCAGCGCCCGGTTCACCGCGCCGCTGTGGTGGTCCCACCGACCGGCCAAGTACGCCCGTACGGTGTCCCGTTCAGCCTCGGTACTGCGATGCGACGGCCGCACGGGCACCCACGCGACCGCCCGCAGCTCCACGGGCGCTGCCCCGCCGCGCCCGGTACCGGGCGCGGCGGAGCCGGCTTCCGGCAGCCCCGCCCCAGGCGGATTCGAAGGGACAGCGGGTGCCAGCGAGGGCTCGACACCAGCCGGAGACCGCGAGCCCGCAGGCGCGGCCGCCCGCAGCTCCACGGGCGCGGCGGAGTCGGCTTCCGGCTGCCCCGCCCCGGGCGGATTCGAAGGGACGGCGGGTGCCGCCGGGGGCTCGACGCCGGCCGGGGACCGCGGGCCCGCAGGCGCCTCGGCTGCGGATGAAGCCGGCTTCTTCGGCTGCGCACTGCCGCCGTTCGCACTGTTTCCCGGCTCCGGCTGCGGAGCGGGCGCACCGGAGGTGGTGACGAGCCGCACCGGGGTCTCGGGCAGGGACAGGTCAGCGCTCCCGGGCATGTCCGGCCCGCTGACGCGGACGCGGACCGGGGCGGGGGGCCAACCGTCCGGCGCGGCCGGTCCGTCCGGCGCCGGCTCGGTGGGCGACTCAGCGGGCGGCTCGCCCGCGGGTTCCGGCGCGGAGGGAACGGTCGTCGCAGCGGTCGGTTCGTCACCCGGGCCGGGCGAACCAGCATCCGCCTGCTCGGCGGTGGCGTCGCCGGCAGGCTCCGCCGCGACCGGGCTGCCGGCCAACTCCGGCTTCGTGGTGGCGGTGTTGGCGGCCTCCGACCCGCTGCCCGGGCCGGGCACACCGGTGCCCGCGCTGTCGGCGGACGGCTCGGCGTTCGGTTCCGGCAGCACGGACGCCGGGCCCGACTCCGGGGCGAGGGCGAGGGCGAGGGCGGAGGCGCCGGCCGCGGCCGACCCCTCGTCCGGACCGGCGGACCCGGTGCCCGACTGCTCGGCGGTCGCCTTCCCAGCGGGCTCCGGCGCGACAGGGCCGCCGCCCAACTCCGGCCCGGTGGGGGCAGCGGTGGCAGTCGGCAACCCATCGCCCGTGTCTCCGGCAGCAGGCGGCCGGGGAACGGACTGCGGCTCCGTCGTCGTCGGGCGCGCGCGTTCGGGTGCGGCGGGGGACGATTTGGCGGGGTCGGGCCGACGCGGGGCGTCCGGATGCGGCTCGACAAGCGGCGACCGCGCCTGGGCACTACCGCTAGTTGCCGCTGCGGGGAGCCCGGCGCCGGGCGAGGACTGCCGGAGATCCGTCCGCCCGCGATCGGTACCGGACGCTTTCGGTGCCGGACCTCCCGCAGGGGCGGCCGGCAGCTCGGCCTCGGCGGACGCGACCGACACCGCAGACGCGGGCGGGAGTAGGTGCGGGTGCGGGTGCTGCACGCTCGGTTCCGGGCCAACGCCCGCACCGGACTGTCCGCGACGCGATGCCGGTGACCCGGACCGTTCCTCCTCGGCGGACGCACCCGGGGACGACCAGGTCCGGCCGACGTGGGCCGAAGCCGCCGCACCCTGTTCCGACGCGGTCCGCTCGCTCGCGGATTCCGACGCGGCGGCAGCCGGAGCACCCCCGGTCCCGTCGGTCGAAACCACCGGTACCCCGGACGCGGCCGGGACCACGCCCGCACCGTCGCCGCCCCCCGCACCGCCGCCGTCCCCCGCGCCCGCGCCCGCCGACCGCCAGAGCCGCCGCCGCTCGCGAACAGCCTCGGCCCCGGCACCAGCCCCCGAAGCCGCAGCCCCAGCCCCAGCACCTGATACGGCACCCGACGCAGCCCCGACCCCCGGAGCAACCGAGGCCGCAGAAGGCCCCGCGCCCACCACCACCGGCCGCCAGCCGCGCGGCGAAAGCGCCAGGCCGCGCTGGACGGCCAACCGCCGCAGCTCCCGCAGCGCCTCCGGCGTGGCCTCGCCGTGGACCTGGATCATCGTGCGTTCGCGGACGTCGTCCTGGAGGGCGGCGAAGAGGCGCTGGAGGGGCGGCCAGAGGGTGGAATCGTTGAGGGGGCGGCCGGGCAGGCCCAGGTCGATGGCCATCACGTCCGGCTCGACGGGCCGGGCGGCCGCGACGGCGGGGACGGACGCGTTCTGGGGGCCGATCCACAGGCCGGCCCGGGTGACGGCGACCTGCCAGTGGCGGTCGAGGAGGAGCGCGCCGGGCTCACGGGCCGGGCGGAGGCCGCCGATCGGGGCGCGCCATCCGGTCAGGCGCGGGGCCTTGGCGGCCGGGGCGCAGCTGACGGCCTCCACGTAGGGGCGCCAGGAGGGGTTGCCGTCGGCGTCGAGCAGCATCGTCCGGGCCGAGGTGCCGCGGATCGGCTGCTCCCAGGGGGAGCCGTCGGGCGGGGAGCCGTCGTCCAGCAGCACCGGCAGGCCGTTCGCCACCTGGACCTCGATGCCGAGCAGGTCGGCGACCTGCTGACCGGTGGGCAGCAGGTCGCGGCCGTCGCCGGGCAACAGCCGTACGGTGCCGCGGACCTGGGCGGGCAGCGCGGCCACGACGTCGGCGAGGGCGTCGGCCGGGACCGGCGCCGTCCCGAAGGCGCCGACGAGCAGGACGGGGCCGGCCGGATCGACCGGCAGCGCGTAGCGGACCGCGTCCACGCCCTCGGGCGGTACGCCGGCCGGCAGGACCAGCAGTCCGGCCGGGACGTGGTGGACGACGCAGCCCTCGGCGGTGTCCACGGCGACCCGGTCCAGGGCCTGCTGCCAGGCCGGTTCGGGGTGGCGGGCGCCGAGGCGGCGCGGGAGCAGGCCGCGGGAGAACTGCCACCAGGCGCCGGGTGCGTCGGGCAGGTCGGGGGCGAACAGGGTGCCTCCGGGGACGACGACGGCCGCGCCGGCCGGGGCCAGGACGTCGAAGCTCCAGCGTTCGGTGATGCGGCGGGCGGGCGCGGCCCGGTCCGGGAGTTCGGCGGCGCCGCCCGACATCACCAGCCGCAGCAGGGTCACCCCGGAGGTCGCGCACGCGTCGAACGCGGGGGCCAACTCGTCGCACAGGGCGTCGGGGTCGTCGAAGCCGGCGCCCACCAGCACGGTGGCCTGGTCGGCGACGCCCGATGCGCCGGTCAACACCCTTGCCGCGTGCGCCAGTTGGTCGGGCAGCGGCCCGGCGCCGTGCAGGACGAAGACTCCGTCGCCGCCGGTCACCTTCAAGGCGGAGGGGCTCTTCCTGCGGGTGGAGCGCGGGCTCACCACGTCCTCCGTACTGAACCGGTCCAGCCGGGCGCCGGTACGACGCCCCGAGCCGGGGCCCCAAGGGGCAGCTGGAACCGCTCGGTTGGCCTCACTCGCGAAAAGATACAGGCCTGGTGGGGCCTATGGCCGGGAGAGCGTGTGACTTCTCCATTTCGTCGGCAGAACCGCTTTCCGAATACCGACTCAATTCACCTGATGGTCAGTCAGTCGATCATCCAAACGGGGAAGTTGAACGAAAAAGCACCTCGCTCGGGACATTTCACCGGGCGAACGTTAACGCGCGGTGAATTCGCGCGGGTCAATGGGTGGCGCACCATTCCGGTTCACTCGGCGGCGAGATCGGACCCGTACGATACGGCCCGTTCGGGCAGCCCCGTGCGCCGACGGTGCGGCGGCTCGGTGCCCACGCGGTACGGGCGGAGAAGGAGAGTCGGCATGGCCAGCGGCAGCACCCGAGTCACCCGGCAGGCTCCCGGCCCCTCCCCCCGGGCCTCCCCGCGCCCGGCCCCCCGACTCAAGGCCCGTGGGACCGCCCGACGTGCCGCCCAACTCGGCGCCCTGACCGGTGCCTTCACCCTGTTCTGCGGGCTCGGCGCAGGCGCCGGACCGGCAACCGCCGACGGCGCGCCCTCCCCCCTGCCCTCGACCTCGGCCACCGCCCCGGCGCTGCGCCTGCCGGTCATGCCGTCGCAGCTCGACCCGGCCCAGTCCCCTTGCACCAAGCCCTCCGGCACGGTGATGACCGCGGTGCCGTGGGCCCAGCAGAATCTCAGCTTCACCCGGGCCCATCAGCTCAGTTCCGGCGCCGGGGTGACCGTCGCCGTCATCGACACCGGGGTGTCGACCGGCGCACCCGCGCTGAAGGGCCGCGTCGAGGCGGCCGGCCCCGCCGGCCAGGACTGCGTGGGCCACGGCACCTTCGTGGCCGGGATCATCGCGGCGGCGCCCAGCCGGGGCAGCGGCTTCAGCGGGGTGGCACCGGCCGCCCGGATCCTGGCGGTACGGGGCATCGGCGCGGACGGCAGCCCGGATGTGGCCCGGGTGGCGGCGGGGATACGGCACGCGACCGACGCCGGCGCGAAGGTGATCGACGTGTCACTGGCGTTCGCCGCCCCGGCCGACGCCCTGACCTCGGCGGTCGATTACGCGGCGGCGCACGACGTGCTGGTGGTCGCCGCCGGGGTGCCGGACGGCCTGCTGCTGACCGACGGGGCCGGGGGGAGCGGCGACTCCGGCGGAACCGACGGGACGGGCGGCGATACGCCACAACTGCCCTTCTGGCCCGCCGCGCAGAGCGGCGTGCTCTCGGTGGTGGACGTCGACATCGCCGGCACCCGGCCGGACGGCGCGGCGGACCCGGTTCGCGCCGACCTCGCGGCACCCGGCCAGGGCATCACCGGCATCGGCCCGAGCGGGCGCGGCCACTTCCTCGGCAACGGGCCGTCCGTCGCAGCCGCGTTCACCGCCGGCGCGGCCGCCCTGCTGCGCTCCTACCAGCCCGACCTGACCGCGCCCGAGGTCGCCGCCCGCCTGATGGCGACCGCCTATCCCGCCCCCGTCCCGCGGCTGGACCCGTACGCGGCCCTGTCCACGGTGCTGCCGGCCGAGTCCGGTGGCACGGCCCCCGACGTCTCGGCGGCGATCCACCTCCACCCGGTGGTCGAGGACCGCACCCCGGTCCGCCGCGCCTACGCGGTGCTCGGCGGTGCCGCCCTGGCGGCGCTGGTACTGACGGCCGCCGCCCTGCTGCGCCGCAAGCAGCGGGCCGCCACCCGCCCCTGAGCGCCCCCCGGGCCGCCCCGGCCGTACCGAGCCCGTTGCGGAGGCATCCCCGAGGCGTCGGCGAACAGCCGGAACACAGCCCCCGGCCGTACCGAGCCGTGCCGAGCAGCCCCGGCCGGCCTCAGCGCAGGTCCGGCACCCGCTCGTCCTCCTCCACCATCGCCGTCTGGATCTGCACCGTGCGCCGCCGGGTGATGTACATCCCGCGCCCGGGCGGCAGCAGCCGCGGCTTGGTGTTGTTGAACAGATAGCCCTCGGCCGGCGGGCAGGACAGCAGCAGGCCGGGCGCGTTGACTTCGAGCAGGCGGCGGACCAGCGGGTCGTTGATGCCGCGCATCGCGCCCGCCGCGGCCCGGGACAGCACCATGTGGAAGCCGACCTCGTAACCGAGCGGGAGGTGCTCCAGCAGGGGCTCGAACGGGTTGCGCATCGGGTTGGCCACCAGGTCGTAGTCGTCGATCAGGATGAACAGGCGCGGGCCCTTCCACCAGTCGGCCTGGCGCATCCGGGCGGGGGTGATCTCCGGCCCGGGGGTGCGGGTCTTGAGCGCGCGGGCCACCCCGTCGATCAGCTCGCGCAGTTGGTCGACGGACACGGCGTGGCCCAGCCGGTACGGCTCGGGGACCGCCTCGATCAGCTCGCGCCGGAAGTCGACCACCAGGATGCGTGCCTCGGCCGGGGTGAAGCGTTCGCTGATGTTCTGGGCGAACAGCCGCAGCAAGTTGGTCTTGCCGCTCTCGGTGTCACCGAAAGCGACCAGGTGCGGGGCTTCGGCGAAGTCGTGCCAGGCGGTGCCGAGTTCGGTCTCCTCGACGCCGATCGGCATCCGGAAACGACGGCCCGCCTCGCTGTTGCCGGCCGCCCTGGCCGACGCCTTGCCGACCGCGCCGGCGGCGCCGACGCCGGCACCCGGCGCACCCACCACCCCCGCAGCCCCCACGGCGCTCGCGGCGAGTCCCGGCAGTTCCGCCGCCGTCAGCATCGTCGGCAGCATCCGCACCGGCGGGGCCACCGGACCGGCCCAGCTCTCGGCGACCGCCGCCACCAGATCGCCGACGCCGTCGGCCAGTTCGGCGGCGCTCTCGATCCCGTCGATGCGGGGCAGCGCGATCAGGAAGTGCAGTTTGCTGTCGACCGTCAGGCCGCGTCCGGGCACGCGCGGCACGGTCCCGGCCCGTCGGATGTCGACCATCGAGTCCAGCGGGTCGCCCATCCGCAGCTCCAGGCGGGTCGCGGACTGGTCCCGGATCTGGGAGGACAGCTCGACCCAGCGGGCGGTGGTGGTCACCAGGTGGATGCCGTAGCTGAGGCCGCGGGCGGCGAGCTGGTTGATGACCGGCACGTGGTCCTGGAAGTCCTGGCGGACGGTGGACCAGCCGTCGATGACGAGGAAGACGTCGCCGTGCGGGTCGTCGGCGAACTCGCCGGCCGCGCGCCGCCGTCGCAGGGTCGGCATGGAGTCGATGCCGTGGTCGAGGAAGAGCCGTTCGCGGCGGGCCAGCAGGGAGGTGATCTCGGCGAGGGTACGGCCGATGCGCTCGTGGTCGAGGCGGCCCGCCACCCCGCCGACGTGCGGGAGTCCGGCCAGGCTGGACAGCGTGCCGCCGCCGAAGTCCAGGCAGTAGAACTGGACTTCGCGCGGCGTGTGGGTGAGAGCGAGGGCGGCGATCAGGCTGCGGATCACGGTGGACTTGCCGCTCTGCGGGCCGCCGGCGACCGCGACATGGCCGCCCGCGCCGGACAGGTCCACGGTCAGCAGGTCGCGTTGCTGCTCGAAGGGCCGGTCGATGATGCCGACCGGGACGGTGAGGGTGCCGCGCCGGGGCCAGTCGGCGGTGGTCAGGCCCAGGTCGGGGTCGGGCGACAACGGCGGCAGCAGCCGGTCCAGAGTGGGCGGCAGGTCCAGCGGCGGCAGCCACACCTGGTGGGCGGGCGGCCCGGCGTCGCGCAGCCGGCCGATGGCCACCGACAGCAGCGAGTCGGCGCCCGCGTCGGGCTCCGACATCAAGGGGTCGCGGACCGGTTCGGGGGCCGGCTCGGTCGGTGGGGCGGGCTGCCGGGAGGCGACCCACTCGCCCGTCCACGGCACGACCTGGCTGGCGACCTGCTCCTGTGCCAGCGCCCCGGACCGCTGCCGGTACACGCCGGAGACGTACGCGGCCCGGAAGCGGGTCAGCGCCTCGATGCCGCTCTTCAGGAAGCCGCTGCCGGGCTGCGGCGGCAGTTCGTACGCGTCCGGTACGCCGAGCACACCGCGGCTCTCCATCGCGGAGAAGGTCCGCAGGCCCACCCGGTAGGACAGGTGGCTCTCCAACTGGTGCATGCGGCCCTCGTCCAGGCGCTGCGAGGCCAGCAGCAGGTGGACGCCGAGCGATCGGCCGAGCCGGCCGATCATCACGAACAGGTCCATGAACTCGCGGTGCGCGGCGAGCAGTTCGCTGAACTCGTCGACGACCACGAACAGGCTGGGCAGCGGGGCGAGCGGCGTGCCCGAGGCGCGGGCCCGCTCGTACTCCAGGGCGGAGGTGAAGTTGCCGGCCGCCCGCAGCAGTTCCTGGCGGCGGATCAGCTCGCCGTGCAGGGCGTCCTGCATCCGGGAGACCAGGGCGGCTTCGTCGGCGAGGTTGGTGATCACCGCGGAGGTGTGCGGGAGTTCGTCCAGGCCGAGGAAGGTCGCGCCGCCCTTGAAGTCGACCAGGACGAAGTTGAGCGTCTCGGAGGAGTGGGTGAGGGCCAGGCCGAGTACCAGGGTGCGCAGCAGTTCGCTCTTGCCGGAGCCGGTGGCGCCGATCAGCATGCCGTGCGGGCCCATGCCGCCCTGCGCGGACTCCTTGATGTCGAGTTCCACCGGGCGGCCGTCGGCGCCGACCGCGATCGGCACCCGCAGCCGGCCGGCCTCCGAGGACGAGCGGCGGGACCAGTAGCCGGCCGGGTCGTGCCGGTGCAGGTCGGGTATGCCGAGCAGGCTGGTGAGCTGGATGTCGGCGTCCAGCGGGCGGGCCGCCTCGCCGGTGTCCCCGGTCCGCATCGGGGCGATGACCGCGGCCAGCGCGCGGGCGGCGGCCGGCCCGAGCGAGTCGGCCCGGCCGAGCGGGGTCACCGACTCCTTGCGGTTGCGGTCGGTGCGCACCAGCCCCATCTCGCCGTCGGCCAGCTGGAGCCGCAGGACGGTGCGGCCCGGCCGCCAGCTCAGCGCGCCGGACAGGTCGACGACGACGGCGTTGCGGAATCCGGCCCGGTCGAAGCGGTGTCCGGCGGGCAGTTGGCCGCCGTCGATGACGACGACGGTGAACGGCTCGTCCTTGGTGGGCACCGCGGCCAGGTCGAAGGCGGGGCGCTCGGTGAACTCCTCGCCGAGCAGGTCCTCCAGTTCGTTGCCGGTGCCGGCGATCAGCCGGGCCGGGCCGGCGCCGTCCGTCTCGTGCGGGTGCAGGGTGTGCGGCAGCCACTTCGCCCAGTCCCAGGCGGCGCGCCGCTCGGGGGACAGGCAGAACGCGATGACCAGGTCCTGCGGGGCGTGCATGACGGCGAGTTGGGCGACCAGCGCGCGGGCCGCACCGACCACCTGCTCCCGGTCGCCGCGCAGCAGCACCCGCGCCCAGGTGCGCAGGAACACCGCGATCGGCTGGTCGGGCACGGTGGAGTAGGCGTTGATGAAGGCCCGCAGCGCGTGCGCGGTCAGCGGGTCGAGGTCGTCGACCGGCTTGGTGGCGGTGGTGGTCAGCCGCAGGCCCAGCCGCTGGTCGCCGACGGCGAGCCGCACCTCGGCGAAGTCCTCGTCGCCGGTGCGCCGTTCCCACAGCCGGGAGGTGCGGGCGAAGGACCACAGCGCTCCCGGGTCCGGGTGCCGCCAGGCGAGCGCGCGCTGCTGCTCGGCCACCGTCCGCCGCACCCGGCGCCGTACGCCGCCGAGATACCGCAGGTAGTCCCGCCGGGCGCCCTTGAGCTTGTTCTTCCGGTCGGTGCCGGTCCGCATCAGCTGGCCGACCAGCATGGTGCCCATGGCCAGCACCATCATGCCGACGACGAGGTAGGTGATCGGGCTGGAGGCGGTGCCGGGGCGGGTGTAGAGCAGCACGATGGCGCCGGACATCACGGCCATCGGCAGGTAGGTCATCATCGCGTTGCCGCTGGCGGCCGGTTCCGACATCACCGGCGGCTCCTGCAGCGCCAGGTCGCCCTCGGGCATCTCGGGGCCGTTGCGGCGGGCCGGCCGGCGGAAGAACACCACGCTCAACGGAAGCTCACCTCGGGGCATGTCGGGCTCGACGGCGGGGGCGACTGGCACAGCCGAATCGGCTGGAACGGCTGGCACAGCTCAATCGGCGGGATCGGTGCGGGCGGTCGGGACGCCGACCGGCGCGACCCCCGGCACCACGCCCGCGCGCCCAACGCGCCGGATGGCATCACACCACGACTGGGTGTCCTGTCAACGCCGCCTGCAATACGTCCCGTTGGCCATCCGGTAGCCCTCCCTTCACACACGCCGGGTAGGGTGCGCCTTCATTCGCAGAGCGTGACGGGGCGCTGACGGATGCGAACACAGAACGTACGCGGAAGGCTGAGCACCTGATGAGCGAAAGCTCGGTTGCGGGTCTGTCGGGACCGGGTCTGTCGGGACTGTGCCGGCTGACGGTACGGGCCCCGGACACCTCCCTCGATCTCGCCGTCCCCTCCGACATCCCGCTGGCGGACCTGCTGCCGGTCATCGTCGGGCACGCCGGCGACGACCTGGCCGAGGCCGGCCTCGAACACGGCGGCTGGGCGCTGCAGCGGATCGGCGGCGCACCGCTGGACCCCGAGGGCACCCCGCAGTCGCTGGAACTGCGCGACGGCGAGGTGCTGCTGCTGCGGCCGCTGGCCGAGACCCTGCCGCCGGTGCGCTTCGACAACCTTGTCGACGGTGTGTCCAGCACCATGCGGGGCCTGGGCGCCT
>NZ_FMCH01000106.1 GCF_900091855.1 Streptomyces sp. DvalAA-14 | reverse complement strand
TGCCGCCCCGGCCAGTGCCGACTCGTCCGTCTGCTCCCGGACCAGCCGGATCAGCGAGCCGTAGTCGCGGGCGTCGGCCAGCGGGCTGAAGCCGCGGATCAGCAGGGTGGACACGCCCAAGTGGACGTAGTCCAGCAGGGATTCGGCGACCTGTTCGTAACTGCCGACCAGGGCGGTGGAGTTGCCGGCGGCTCCGGTGGCCTTGGCGACCGCGGTCCACAGGCGCTTGTCGTGCACATCGCCCTCGGCGGCGTAGGCCAGCAGCCGGCGGGAGCCCTCCTGGGCGCTGTGGTCCAGGCGGAAGGACCGGCGCAGTTCGCCGGAGTGCTCCTTGGTCAGCCGCAGGATGTCCTCGGCCCGCCGCCACGCCTCGGCCTCGGTGGCCGCCGGGATCGGGCGCAGGCTGACGCTGAACCGCGGGTCGCGGCCGTAGGGCGCCGCGGCCTGCCGGACCTGGCGGATCCGCTCGGCGATCCCGGCCAGCGGCTCGCCCCAGAAGGCGTACACATCGGCGTGCCGTCCGCCGACCCGGATGGCGTCCTGCGAGGCGCCGCCGAAGTACACCGGGATCGGCCGGGCCGGGCGGACCGAGGACCAGCCGCCGCGCACGGTGTAGAACTCGCCGTCGAAGTCGAAGGGTTCGGTGCGGTCCCACTCGCTGCGCAGCACCTGGAGGAACTCGTCGGTGCGGCGGTAGCGGGTCGGCTTGTCGCTGATGTCGCCGTCGCGGGCCTGGTCGGCGTCGTCGCCGCCGGTGATCACGTGCAGCGCGATCCGGCCGGGGTGGAAGGCGTCCAGCGTCGCGTACTTGCGGGCGGTCTGGGTCGGCGCGACGAAGCCGGGCCGGTGGGCCAGCAGCACGCCGAGCCGGGTGGTGCGGTTGAGCACCTGGTCGGCCACGGTGAAGCCGTCCGGGCTCGCCGAGGAGTGCGCGACCAGCACCCGGTCGAAGCCGGATCCCTCGTGGGCCAGGGCCAGTTCGGTCAGATAGGCGGGGTCGACGACCGGTCCTGGGGTCGTCCCGGTCTCGCTGTGGGCCTGGGTGCCGGCGATGCCGATGAACTCGATGGGCACGGTTTCTCCCGGGAGGGTCGGTTGACGTCGTTCGTGGGCTTCGGTGCGGAGCGTGCTCAGCCGGTCGCCGGGTGGTGGCAGGCCGCCGAGCGCTCGCCCGGGTGCGGGGAACTGGCGGGCTGGATACGGCAGTCGGCGTCGGCGAGCGGGCAGCGGTG
>NZ_FMCH01000159.1 GCF_900091855.1 Streptomyces sp. DvalAA-14 | reverse complement strand
CCGGCCCGTTCCCGGCCGTAGGTGGCCAGCAGCGCCTGCGCCTCGATCGGGTCGCCGAGGCGCGTTCCCGTACCGTGCGCCTCGACCACATCGACGTCGGCGGCCGTCAGGCCCGCGTTGGCCAGCGCCTGCCGGATCACCCGCTGCTGCGCCGGACCGCTGGGCGCCGTCAGACCGTTGCTCGCCCCGTCCTGGTTCACCGCGCTGCCCCGGACCACCGCCAGCACCTGGTGCCCGTTGCGGCGGGCGTCGGAGAGCCGCTCCAGCACCAGCATCCCGACCCCCTCCGACCAGCCGGTGCCGTCGGCCCCGGCGGAGAAGGACTTGCAGCGGCCGTCGGCGGACAGCGCGCGCTGGCGGGTGAGTTCGATGAAGATGCCCGGGGTGGACATCACCGTGACGCCACCGGCCAGCGCCAGCGTCGACTCCCCGCGGCGCAGCGACTGGCAGGCCAGGTGCAGCGCGGTCAGTGACGCCGAGCAGGCGGTGTCCACGGTGAGCGCCGGCCCTTCGAGGCCCAGCGTGTAGGCGATCCGGCCGGAGGCGACGCTCGGCGTGCTGCCGGTCATCAGGTAGCCCTCGGTGATGGCGGTGCCCTGGTCGAGACGCGGGCCGTAGTCCTGGAAGGTCGCACCGACGAAGACACCGGTGGCGGAGCCGGCCAGGCCCGCCGGGTCGATCCCGGCGTCCTCCAGCACTTCCCAGGAGGTCTCCAGCAGCATCCGCTGCTGCGGGTCCATGGCCTGCGCCTCGCGCGGGGAGATCCCGAAGAAGTCCGCGTCGAATCCGGCCGCGTCCGCGAGGAAGCCGCCCTCGCGCACGTAGTGCTTGCCCGGTGCCATTCCCTCCGGGTCGTACAGTCCCTCCAGGTCCCAGCCGCGGTCGGTCGGGAACGGCCCGATCCGTTCGCCGCCCTCGGCGAGCACCTGCCACAGCTCCTCCGGCGAGGCGATCCCGCCGGGGAAACGGCAGGCCATCCCGACGATGGCGACCGGTTCGTCGTCCGGGGCGGCGGCCGGCTGCCGCCCGGCCGGCGCGCCGCGGCCGGTGCCCAGCAACTCGTCGCTGAGGTACCGGATCACCGCTTCGGGGGTCGGGTGGTCGAACACCAGGGTCGTGGGCAGCCGCAGCCCGGTGGCCGCGGCCAGCCGGTTGCGCAGATCCACCCCGGCGAGGGAGTCGAAGCCCAGGGCCTTGAAGGGGCGGGCCAGGTCGAGGGATCCGGGCGCGTCGCTCTCCAGCGCCGCGGCCACCTCGTCACGCACCAGCCGCGGCAGATCGGCGGCCAGCCGTTGGCGCTCCCGGTCGAGCGCCGCGGCGGCTTCGGGCGCCTGCCCCGCCGCCGAAGCCGCAACCGGCGCCTCCAGGTCCTGGATCAGCACCGCGCCGTCCCGCAGCGCGATGTCACCCGCGCCGGAGCGCAGCGCGGCGGGCAGCGCGCGCAGCGACGCGTTCGCGGACCCGAGGTCCACCAGGGTCAGGGCGGTCCGGACTATGTCTGCCGCA
>NZ_FMCH01000009.1 GCF_900091855.1 Streptomyces sp. DvalAA-14 | reverse complement strand
CGGCCCGCGGCGGCCACCCGGGCCGCCGCCCAGCTCTCGAGACCGGCCGCCGGGTCGGCCTCGATCCGCTCGGCGAGCATCCGCGCGGCGGGCCCGGCCCACACCGCGTCGAGCGGCACTCGGCCGGTTCCGCGAACTCCCGGGCCGGGACGCCCAGCAGGCCGGGTCCCGCGCCCGGGCGAACCGCAGCCCCGCGTACGCGGCGCCCGGCCGGTCGTCCGCGAGCTGCGCCACCGTGTCCGGGCCGGCCACCAGCAGAGCGCCGTCGTACCAGATCAGGTCCATGCAGCCGTCCGGCAGCACGCGGTAGCGCCCGCCGGCGTTGCTCCGGGTCCACACGGTGACACCCGGCACGCGCGCGGCCCGTTCCCGGTAGACGCTGTCCATGTCTCCATAGTGCCCGGGACAGTGGCCGGGCCGGCCGCCGCGGTGGGTCAGCGGTCCTGTTCGTCCCCCGGCCAGGGCGCGGCGACCGGCGGGTAGGGCGGTTCGGGCGGTCGCGGCGGCAGGACGCGGGGCGGTCCGGCCGTCCCGCCGTCCGGCGGTCCCGGCGGCGCGGCGGGCGAGCCGTAGTAGCCCGGGGCCGGATACTGCACCGGGCCGGACGGCTGCCCCGCCCCACCACCGGGCTGCTGGGGCGGGAAGGGCTCCCCCTGCGGCGGGACGTGCCCCAGTCCTTGTCCCGGGCGACCCGGCACCGGCACCGGACTCGGCCTGGCGGGACCCGGCACGGACGGCGCGCCCTGGCCCTGATCCTGGCCCTGATCTTGGCCTTGGCCTTGGCCTTGGCCTTGGCCTTGGCGCTGATCCTGGCCCTGCCCCTGATCCGGCAGCTGCCCGAGCCCCGGATATTCCACCGGCGCCGTCCGCCGCGGCCGGAGCCTGGCCCGCAGATCGCTCGGCGGCAGGAAGCCGGCCCACCGCTCCGGATACTCCGAGGGCGCGTCGTCGGCGCCGTAGTACTCCTCGTCCTCGCCGCTCTCCACGGCCGCCAGGTCGGCGGCCGCCCGGGCCACCACTTCCGCCGCGGCGGCCTCCCGCAGCCGGGCGTTCTCCTCGCGGGCCGCGGCGGTGGCCAGCGACGGCCACACCCGGTCCACGGCCGCGTTGACCGCCGCGCCGACCAGCACCGCGAACGCCGACACCCCGATCCACAACAGCACCGCGACCGGCGCGGCCAGCGATCCGTAGATGGTCGGCCCCTCGACGCTGTGCGTGAGATAGATCCGCAGGACGAAGCTGCCCACGGCCCACATCAGCAGCGCCACCAGCGCGCCGGGCACGTCCTCGTACCAGGCCGAACGCACCGGCACCGACACGTGGTAGAGCGTGGTGAGGAAGGCGACCGAGGCCAGCAGCACGGCCGGCCAGTACAGCACGTGGACCACGCCCGCGCCGCCGGGCAGCCAGGCGGTCACCGCGTCGGGGCCGGCCACCAGCAGCGGCAGCACCGCGGCACCCAGCACCAGCGCGACCACGTACAGCACCAGGGACATCAGCCGGGTCTTGACGATGCCGCGGCGGCCCTCCAGGCCGTACATGATGGTGATGGTGTCCACGAAGACGTTCACCGCGCGCGATCCCGACCACAGGGCGATCAGGAAGCCCAGCGACACCAGATCGGGTCTGCGGCCGTGGAAGACATCGTCCACCAGCGGCTTGACCAGGTCGTTGACGCCCTTGTCCGACAGTACGGTGGAGGACGCGCTGAGGATGCTGTGCCGGATGTGGTCGATGGTGTCGAGGCCGATCACCGTGTCCACGTAGCCGAGCGCGCCGACCAGGCCGAGCAGCAGCGGCGGCAGCGACAGCAGCACGAAGAAGGCGGCCTCCGCGGCCAGCCCGGTGACGCGGTACTCCATGCACGATTCCACCGTGTCCTTGAGCAGCAGCCAGGCCACCTTGCGTTTGGAGAGGTTGCGGTACAGGGCGCGGACCCTGCGCCACCGGTTGGGCCGCCGGTGGGTTCTTCCTTCTGCTGCTCGCACCCCCTTACGTTATCTGCCATGAGCACTCCCACCCACACGGTGCTGAACCAGGTACCGCCGCTGGTCGGCCAGGACCTCTACGCCACCGACAGCGCCCTGACCGAGGCCGTGGCCCGGCACGCCGACCCGGCCCGCCTGCCGGAACTCACCGCGGAGCTGTCAGAACTGGGCCGGGCGGCCGGGTCGGCCGCGGCGCAGGCCTGGGCGACGGAGGCAAACACCTGTACCCCGGTGCTGCGCACCCACGACCGCTACGGCAACCGCATCGACCAGGTGGACTTCCATCCGTCCTGGCACCGGCTGCTCGGGCACGCGGTCGGCGCCGGGCTGACCGACGCCTGGTCGCGGCCCGACGGCCATCTGCGGCGCGCGGCCGGCTTCCTGGTGTGGTCGCAGGCCGAGGCGGGACACAGCTGCCCGGTGTCGATGACGCACGCCGCGGTGCCCGCGCTGCGCACCGATCCGGAGCTGGCCGCGCAGTGGGAGC
This sequence comes from Streptomyces sp. DvalAA-14, assembly GCF_900091855.1. Classification (GTDB taxonomy): domain Bacteria; phylum Actinomycetota; class Actinomycetes; order Streptomycetales; family Streptomycetaceae; genus Actinacidiphila. The sequence continues at coordinate 27,939 of NZ_FMCH01000009.1, read as the reverse complement.
CGCGGCTGGGCTCGCGGATCTACGACGAGCGGCTGACGGCGCCGGGCGGCAAGCCGGGCGCGCTGTTCGGGATGGGCATGACGGAGAAGCAGGGCGGCTCGGACGTACGGGCCAACACCACCCGGGCCGAACCGCTGGCGGAGGAGGGCACTTACTCGCTCACCGGTCACAAGTGGTTCTGCTCGGCGCCGATGTCGGACGCCTTCCTGGTCCTGGCGCAGGCCCCCGGCGGGCTGACCTGCTTCCTGCTGCCGCGGGTACTGGCGGACGGCAGCCGCAACGTCTTCGCGATCCAGCGGCTGAAGGACAAGCTCGGCAACCGCTCCAACGCCTCCGCCGAGGTGGAGTTCGCCGGCACCTGGGCCCAGCGGGTGGGCGACGAGGGCCGCGGGGTGGCGACCATCATCGAGATGGTGGCGGCGACCCGGCTGGACTGCGCGCTCGGCTCGGCCGCGCTGATGCGCCAGGCGGTCGCCCAGGCCGTCCACCACGCCACCCACCGCGGCGCGTTCGGCGGGCCGCTGGTGGACAAGCCGCTGATGCGCAACGTACTGGCGGACATGGCGCTGGAGTCGGAGGCGGCGACCACCACCGCGCTGCGCCTGGCCGCGGCCTACGACGCGGACACCGAACAGGAGCGGAGCTTGCGCCGGTTGGCGGTGGCGGTCACCAAGTTCTGGGTGACGAAGCGGACTTCGGCGGTGGCGGCGGAGGCGCTGGAGTGCCTCGGCGGCAATGGCTACGTGGAGGAGTCGGGGATGCCGCGGATCTTCCGCGAGTCGCCGCTGAACTCGGTGTGGGAGGGCTCGGGCAATGTCCAGGCGCTCGACGTGCTGCGGGTGCTGCAGCGCGAGCCGCTGGCGCTGAACGCCTTCCTCGGCGAGATCGGCCTGGCCCGCGGCGCCGATCACCGGCTGGACCGGTCGATCAAGGAACTGCTGGGCGAACTGGCCGACCTGGACGGCATCGAGGCGCGCGCCCGGCGGATCGTGGAGCGGATGGCGCTGGTGCTCCAGGGTTCGCTGCTGGTGCGGTTCGCGCCGGCTCCGGTCGCCGACGCCTTCTGCGCGTCGCGGCTGGGCGGGGACTGGGGTGCCACCTTCGGGACGCTGCCGCACACGCTGGACCTGGCGGCGATCGTGGACCGGGCCAGGCCCGACGAGCACTGAGCGAGGACCCGCCGAGCGAGAACGCGGTCAGCGAGAACGCGGTCAGCGAGGACGCGTTGAGTGAAGAGGCGGTGAGTGAGGGTGGCGCCGCGCCGACTCGGCACCACCCTCGGTCCGTCGAGCCGCCGTCCATGCGGCACGCACGCAACCGACGTTGCCGATCAGGTGACGTACCGTCACTCTCCGTCGAAGTGGCATAGTCTCGCAACCGTTGCAGCCCGTTGCATGCACGGTCCGGCAATCCCGGTCCGGGGCCGGACGCGGCGGGGCACGGGACGGGACCATGGGAGCGGTACCGGCAGGCGACCAGGGCGGGGGCTTTGTGGCACATCTACCGATCGGGCCGGGACGGCTGGAGACCCTGGACGTCCGGACGTCGGCGCATCTGCTCGCGTCGGTGCGCGAGGCCATCCTCGCCGGTGCTGTGCCGCCCCGGCCGCCCCGGGGGGTGATCGGCGCGTCGTGGACCCGGGCGCTCAGCTCCGGGGTGGACCCGGACACCGGCCGGGCCGCCGCTCCGCTGGGCACCGACGAGATCGAGCGGCGCCGGCAGGTCACGGCGCTCGCCGCGGTGCTGCCGGTGCTGCGCGACGGGCTGGTCCCGGTGGCGGACGCGGCCTGGCACATCATGGTGATCACCGACACCGACGGCCGGCTGCTGTGGCGGGACGGCAGCCTCGCGGTGCTCAGGAGCGCCGACCGGGTGGGCTTCACCGAAGGCGCGTCCTGGGCCGAGGACATGGTGGGCACCAACGCGATCGGTACCGCGCTGGCCATCGGCAGCCCGCTTCAGGTGCACTCGGCCGAGCACTTCGTGCGCACCTACCACGGCTGGACCTGCGCCGCCGCGCCGCTGCGCGATCCGCGCGACGGCCGGCTGCTGGGGGTGGTGGACATCAGCGGACCGGCGACCACCGTGCACCCGGCGACCTTGTCGCTGGTGTCGGCGGTGGCCCGGCTCGCCGAGGGCGAGCTGCGGGCCCGGCACTGGGCGGCGGTGGAGCGGCTGCGCTCGGTCGCGGCACCGCTGCTGGCCCGGATCGAGGGGCAGGCGCTGGCGGTGGACCGCAACGGCTGGACGGCCGCGGTCCGCGGGATGGCGCCCACCGACCGGGTGGCGCTGCCGGTGTCGGTGGCGGCCGGGCAGGTGTGGCTGCCCGCGCTCGGGCTGTGCGCGCTGGAGCCGCTGCCGGGCGGCTGGCTGATCCGGGTGAACGGCCGGGAGCGCCCGCCGGCTGCGAGCCGGGTGGTGCTCGACCTGAGCCGGCCGCGCGACGCGCTGGTGACGGTGTCCGGTCCGGCCGGCGGCTGGGCCCAGCGGCTCACCCCGCGCCACGCGGAACTGCTGTTCGTCCTGGCGGTGCACCGCTCGGGCCGGACCGCGGCCGAACTGGCGGCGGATCTGTTCGGCGACCCGAGCCGTACGGTCACGGTCCGCGCCGAGCTGTCACGGCTGCGGCGCAATCTCGCGGGGGTGCTGGCCCACCGCCCCTACCGCTTCGCCGACGGGGTGGACGTCGAGGTGGTCCGCCCGCCCCGGGGGCTGGACCTGCTGCCGCACTCGCTGGCCCCGGCGGTGCTGGCCGCCCGGCTCTGACCGCGGGGCGGCCGCCCGGTGGGAGCCGGCCCCCGGCTCCGACGCACCGCCGGCCGATCGACGCCGGCCCGCCGGCTCCGACGCACCGCCGCCTAGGGTGGGCGCCATGACCGCGACCCTCACCACCTGGTACCTCGAACTCGGCGCGCCCGGGGAGCTGCGCCCGGCCCCGGCGCCGGCACCGGCGGCGGGGGTGCGGATCGTCCGGGCCGAGATCCCGTCCGGGGTGTTCGGCCGTTTCCTGTATACGGCGGTGGGCGGCGACTGCTCGTGGACCGACCGGCTGCCGTGGCCGCCGGAGCAGTGGCAGCGCCTGATGGAGCAGCCCGGCCACGAGGTGTGGGTGGCCTACCGGCACGGCACGCCGGCCGGCTACCTGGAGCTGGCGGCGCAGGACGAGGGGGCGGTCGAAATCGAGTACTTCGGGCTGCTTCCGCAGTCGCGCGGCCTCGGCATCGGCGGACATCTCCTGTCGTACGGCACCGCGCGGGCGTGGGATCTGGCGGACCGGTGGCCCGGGCGGGCGGCCACCCGGCGGGTGTGGCTGCACACCTGCTCGCTGGACGGACCGCACGCGCTGGCCAATTACCGGCGCCGCGGCTTCCGGGTGACCCACACCACGACGTCTCAGATGGTGGGATAAACAAGTCCACATCGTGGATCACGGTGGACTCCCCGGAGACCCGCGTGCCACGCTTTCGACATGTCACGCACTGGAATCGCCTTGGTAGGTCGGCCGCACGTCGACTTCTGCCGCGTGTCCAGCGCCATCTGTCCGGACAGCTGAGCCCACCGGAGCCAGCGCCGGCCCTCGCCTCCCCGCACCTGCACCGCCTGCCGTCCCCGTCGCTGTGGACACGCGGAAGCCTCCGCCGTCCCACCAGGAACGACAGCCCGTATTCCCCAGGCCGTAGGGTGCATCCGCGCCGCACTGACCGTATCCCTGCCTGCCCGAAGGACGCATCGCCATGGCTTCCAGCCCTGACCAGCAGACCCCCGAGGGGAGCGCCCCAGCGGCGGCCCCCGCCGCACGCCGCAAGGCCGGGCGCCATCGAGGCGAGGGCCAGTGGGCCATGGGGCACTTCACGCCCCTGAACGCCAACGAGCAGACCAAGAAGGACGACGACGGCCTCAATGTGCGCACGCGCATCGAGACGATCTACGCCCATCGCGGCTTCGACTCCATCGACGGCGCCGACCTGCGCGGCCGGATGCGCTGGTGGGGGCTGTACACCCAGCGCCGGCCCGGCATCGACGGCGGGCGTACCGCGATCCTGGAGCCGGAGGAGCTGGACGACCGCTACTTCATGATGCGGGTCCGGATCGACGGCGGCCGGCTCAGCGTGGCCCAGCTGCGGGTCATCGGCGAGATCTCGCAGGAGTTCGCCCGCGGCACCGCCGACCTGACGGACCGGCAGAACATCCAGTACCACTGGATCAGGATCGAGGACGTCCCGGAGATCTGGCGGCGGCTGGAAGCGGTCGGCCTGTCCACCACCGAGGCGTGCGGCGACACCCCGCGGGTCATCCTCGGCTCGCCGGTGGCCGGTATCTCGGCCGACGAGATCATCGACGGCACGCCCGCGATCGACGAGATCCAGCAGCGGTACATCGGCAGCAAGGAATTCTCCAACCTGCCGCGGAAGTTCAAGACCGCGATCTCCGGCTCGCCGCTGCTGGACGTGGTGCACGAGATCAACGACATCTCCTTCGTCGGCGTCGAACACCCCGAGCACGGCCCCGGTTTCGACCTGTGGGTCGGTGGCGGCCTGTCCACCAACCCCAAGCTGGGGGTGCGGCTCGGCGCCTGGGTGCCGCTGGACGAGGTGCCGGAGGTGTGGGCCGGGGTGATCGGCATCTTCCGCGACCACGGCTACCGCCGGCTGCGCACCCGCGCCCGGCTGAAGTTCCTGGTCGCGGACTGGGGCGCGGCGAAGTTCCGCCAGGTGCTGCAGGACGACTACCTCGGGCGCCCGCTGCTGGACGGCCCGGCGCCCCAACAGCCCGGCCAGGTGTGGCGGGACCACATCGGTGTGCACCGGCAGCGCGACGGCCGCTACTACGTGGGCTTCGCCGCCCGGGTCGGCCGGATCGACGGCGCCACGCTCACCAAGATCGCGGAGCTCGCCGAGGGGCACGGTTCGGGCCGGCTGACCACCACCACCGACCAGAAGATGATCGTGCTGGACGTCGAGGAGTCCCGGGTCGCGTCGCTGACCGCCGGCCTGGAGGCACTGGACCTCCAGGTCACCCCGTCGCCCTTCCGGCGCGGCACCATGGCCTGCACCGGCATCGAGTTCTGCAAGCTCGCCATCGTCGAGACCAAGGCCCGCGGCGCCTCGCTGATCGACGAACTGGAGCGCCGGCTGCCGGAGTTCGACCAGCCGGTCACCATCAACATCAACGGCTGCCCCAACTCCTGCGCCCGCATCCAGGTCGCCGACATCGGCCTCAAGGGCCAGCTGGTCACCGGCTCGGACGGCGAGCAGGTCGAGGGCTACCAGGTGCACCTCGGCGGCAGCCTGGGCCTGGACCCCGGCTTCGGCCGCAAGGTCCGCGGCCTGAAGGTGACCGCGGCCGAACTCCCGGACTACGTCGAGCGGTTGCTCACCCGCTTCCAGGCCGAGCGCACCGAGGGCGAGCGGTTCGCCCAGTGGGCGGCCCGCGCCTCCGAGGAGGCGCTGGCATGACCGAGCGCGCCGCCCCGTTCTACTGCCCGTACTGCGGGGACGAGGACCTGCGCCCGTCCGAGGAGGGCCACGGCGCCTGGGAATGCCGGGCGTGCAACCGCGCCTTCCAGCTGAAGTTCCTCGGCCTGCTGGCCCGCGGACTGAAGGCCGATCCCCCACCCGGAGGCGCCCCGTGACCACCGCACCGCACACCGCGCCGGAACTGCGGCAGGTCGCCGAGCAGGCGGCAGCCGACCTGGAGGAGGCTTCCGCGCCGGACATCCTGCGCTGGGCCGCCGACACCTTCGGCCGCCGCTTCTGCGTGACGTCCTCGATGGAGGACGCCGTCGTCGCCCACCTGGCCTCGCGGGTGATGCCCGGAGTGGACGTGGTGTTCCTCGACACCGGCTACCACTTCCCCGAGACCATCGGCACCCGGGACGCGGTGGCCGCCGTGATGGACGTGCACGTCATCACGCTCAGCCCGCGGCAGACCGTCGCCGAGCAGGACGCCGAGTACGGGCCGAAGCTGCACGACCGCGACCCCGACCGCTGCTGCGCGCTGCGCAAGGTCGCCCCGCTGGAGGAGGGCCTGCGCGGCTACGACGCGTGGGCCACCGGCCTGCGCCGCGACGAGTCCCCGACCCGGGCCGGCACCCCGGTGGTCGGCTGGGACGCCAAGCGGCAGAAGGTGAAGATCGCCCCGATCGCGCGCTGGTCGCAGGCCGACGTGGAGGCCTACGTCGCCGAGCACGGGGTGCTGACCAACCCGCTGCTGACCGACGGCTTTACCTCGGTGGGCTGCGCGCCCTGCACCCGCCGGGTGCTGGCGGGCGAGGACGCCCGCGCCGGACGCTGGGCGGGACTGGGCAAGACCGAGTGCGGAATCCATCTGTGACCACACGACGGGAGGACACGATGAGCACCGGGGCCACCGTCTGGCTCACCGGTCTGCCGAGCGCGGGCAAGACCACCATCGCCCACGAGCTCGCCGGACGGCTGCGGGACGGCGGCCGGCCGGTCGAGGTGCTCGACGGTGACGAGATCCGCGCGTTCCTGTCCTCGGGCCTGGGCTTCAGCCGCGAGGACCGGCACACCAATGTGCAGCGGATCGGCTTCGTCGCCGAACTGCTCGCCTCGCACGGGGTGCTGGTGCTGGTACCGGTCATCGCGCCGTACGCCGACAGCCGCGAGGCGGTGCGCAAGCACCACCAGGCCCAGGGCACCGGCTATCTGGAGATCCACGTGGCCACCCCGGTGGACGTCTGCTCGGTGCGGGACGTCAAGGGGCTGTACGCCGAGCAGGCCGCCGGCCGGCTCAGCGGCCTGACCGGCGTGGACGACCCGTACGAGGCGCCGGAGCGGCCGGACCTGCGGATCGAGACGCAAGGGCGCACCGTCGAGGAGTCCGCGGCGGCCGTACACGGGCTGCTTGCCGAAAGGGGCCTGACCGTATGACGACCGTGGCGAACGCCGGGGCCAAGGACAGCCCGTACGCGCTCACCCATCTGGACGCGCTGGAATCCGAGGCGGTGCACATCTTCCGCGAGGTGGCGGGCGAGTTCGAGCGGCCGGTGGTCCTGTTCTCCGGCGGCAAGGACTCGATCGTCATGCTGCACCTGGCGCTGAAGGCGTTCGCGCCGGCCCCGGTGCCGTTCACGCTGCTGCATGTGGACACCGGCCACAACTTCCCCGAGGTGCTGGCGTACCGGGACCGTACGGTCGCCGAGCACTCCCTGCGCCTGCACGTGGCGAAGGTGCAGGACTTTATCGACGACGGACGGCTGCGCGAGCGGCCGGACGGCACCCGCAACCCGCTGCAGACCGTGCCGCTGACCGAGGCGATCCAGCGGCACCGCTTCGACGCGGTGTTCGGCGGCGGGCGCCGCGACGAGGAGAAGGCCCGCGCCAAGGAGCGGGTGTTCTCGCTGCGCGACGAGTTCTCCCAGTGGGACCCGCGCCGTCAGCGCCCCGAGTTGTGGTCGCTCTACAACGGCCGGCACGCGCCCGGCGAGCACGTCCGGGTGTTCCCGCTGTCCAACTGGACCGAGCTGGACGTGTGGCAGTACATCGCGCGGGAGGGCATCGCGCTGCCGGAGATCTACTTCGCCCACCGCCGCGAGGTGTTCAACCGGTCCGGCATGTGGCTGACCGCGGGCGAGTGGGGCGGCCCCAAGCCGGGCGAGCCGGTGGAGACCCGGCTGGTGCGCTACCGCACGGTCGGCGACATGTCCTGCACCGGCGCGGTCGATTCCGAGGCGACCACGCTCGCCGCGGTGATCGCCGAGATCGCCGCCTCCCGGCTGACCGAGCGGGGTGCCACCCGGGCGGACGACAAGATGTCGGAAGCCGCGATGGAAGACCGCAAGCGCGAGGGGTACTTCTAACCATGACCGGCACGCCCAGCCCGCTCACCGCCGAGCAGTTGTCGGCCACCACCCTGCTGCGCTTCGCCACCGCGGGCTCCGTCGACGACGGCAAGTCCACCCTGGTCGGCCGGCTGCTGCACGACTCGAAGTCGGTGCTGACCGATCAACTGGAGGCGGTCGAGCGGGCGTCGCTGGGCCGCGGCCAGGACACGCCGGACCTGGCGCTGCTCACCGACGGGCTGCGGGCCGAGCGGGAGCAGGGCATCACCATCGATGTGGCCTACCGCTACTTCGCCACCGCCCGGCGCCGCTTCATCCTGGCCGACACGCCGGGCCATGTGCAGTACACCCGCAACATGGTGACCGGCGCCTCGACCGCGGAGCTGGCCGTGGTGCTGGTGGACGCCCGCAACGGCGTGGTGGAGCAGACCCGGCGCCACGCGGCGGTCGCCGCGCTGCTGCGGGTGCCGCACCTGGTGCTGGCAGTCAACAAGATGGACCTGGTCGGCTACGCGGAGCCGGTGTTCGCCGCGATCGCGGCCGAGTTCACCTCCTACGCGGCCTCGCTCGGGGTGCCCGGCTGGGGCTCGGGCGGGCCGCTGCAGCAGGACTGGATCACCGCGATCCCGATCTCGGCGCTGGCCGGGGACAACGTGGTGGAGCCGTCCGCGCACATGGACTGGTACGGCGGCCCCACCGTGCTGGAGCACCTGGAGACGGTGCCCGTCAGCCACGACCTCACCGGCCCCCTGCCCTCGGCGGGAGGTGCTCCCAGCCCGGCCCGCTTCCCGGTGCAGTACGTGATCCGGCCGCAGAGCGCGGAGCACCCGGACTACCGCGGCTACGCGGGCCAGATCGCCTCCGGCGTGCTGCGGGTCGGCGAGCCGGTGACGGTACTGCCGTCCGGCCGCACCACCACCATCACCGGGATCGACGCGCTGGGCCGCAGCGTGGACACCGCGTGGGCGCCGCAGTCGGTGACCGTGCTGCTCGCCGACGACCTGGACATCTCGCGCGGCGACCTGATCGCGCCGACCGCGAGCGCGCCGCCGGTCACCCAGGACATCCGGGCCACCGTGTGCCACCTGCACGAGCGTCCGCTGCGCGTCGGCGACCGGGTGCTGCTCAAGCACGCCACCCGGACGGTGAAGGCGATCGTCAAGGCACTGCCGTACCGGATCGACCTGTCATCGGGCCTGTCCCGCCGGAACCACCCGGCGGAGCTGGCGGTCAACGACATCGGCGCGGTGGTGCTGCGGACCGCGGAGGCGCTGCCGATGGACGCCTATGCCGACTCCCGGCTGACCGGATCGTTTCTGCTGATCGACCCCGCCGACGGTACGACGCTGACCGCCGCGATGGCCGGCGAGGAGTTCGCCGAGCGGGAGCCGGCCGCAGCAGCGGCCGGCCAGGACGACGAGGGATGGGACTTCTGACGATGACCCCTGAGACAACCCCCGGCGCGATGCCGGACGCGGTCCCTGACACGGTCCTCGGCACGGTCTTCGACGCCTTCGCCGGCTTCGCGAAGGAGGGCGGCCGGGTGGGCAGCGGCTCACTCGGCTGCGGTACGGGCGGGGTGGCGCGATGTGTGCGCTGACGCCCCTGCCGACGGTCCCCTGCCGGACCCCGGCCGCCGCCGTACCTCCCCGCCGCGCCGCACGCTTCCCGCTGCCCGGCTTTCGAAGACCTGACGACATTCCGGCCGCGCCCTAGTCGCGCGACACGCCGGGCCTTACGAAAGGACACTCCCGTGTCTGCCTCTTCCGTATCCGCCCTGTACCGCACCTCCCGCCGCCGCAGACTCGTCGCCGCGGCCGCCGCCCTGCCGGTCCTCTTCGGCGCCCTGGCTGCCTGCGGCTACGGTTCCAGCAAGTCGACGGACGACAGCGCCGCCACCACCCCCGCGGTCGCCGCGGGCACCAAGAAGCTCTCCGCCGACGAGGTACGGATCGGCTACTTCCCCAACCTGACGCACGCCACCGCGCTGGTCGGGCTCAAGGAGGGCTTCTTCCAGAAGGAACTGGGCGCCACCAAGATCAAGCAGGCCACCTTCAACGCGGGTCCGGCCGAGATCGAGGCGCTCAACGCCGGTTCCATCGACATCGGCTGGATAGGCCCCTCCCCCGCCATCAACGGCTACACCAAGTCCGACGGCGGCGACCTGCGGATCATCTCGGGGTCGGCGTCCGGCGGCGTGAAGCTGGTGGTCAACCCCAAGAAGATCAAGACCCTGGCCGACGTCAAGGGCAAGAAGATCGCCACCCCGCAGCTCGGCAACACCCAGGACGTGGCGCTGCTGGCCTGGATCAAGTCCCGGGGCTGGAAGGTCGACGCGGAGAGCGGCAAGGGCGATGTGTCGGTGATCCGCACCGACAACAAGATCACCCCCGACGCGTACAAGTCCGGTTCCATCGACGGCGCGTGGGTGCCGGAACCCACCGCGTCCAAGCTGGTCAGCGAAGGCGCCAAGGTGCTGCTCGACGAGAGCACACTGTGGCCCGACCAGAAGTTCGTGATCACCAATGTGATCGTCTCGCAGAAGTTCCTGAGCGCCCACCCCGACGTGGTCGAGGCGGTGCTGCGCGGCTCGGTGAAGACCAACGCCTGGATCAACGCCAACTCCGACCAGGCCAAGGCCGACGCGAACGCCCAGCTCAAGACGCTGACCCAGAAGGCGCTGACGCCGGACGTGCTGGACCCGGCCTGGAAGTCGATCCAGGTGCTGGACGACCCGCTGGCCAAGACCGCGCAGGAGGAGGCGGACCACGCCGTGTCCGCCGGTCTGCTGAAGGCGCCGAAGCTCGACGGCATCTACGACCTGACGCTGCTGAACAAGGTCCTCAAGGAGCAGGGCCGGCCGGCGGTGGACGCCGCCGGTCTCGGCACCCAGTAGCGGTAACCGGCCCGCGCGGGCCGTTCCGCACGCACAGCCCGTTCCGCCCGCACGTCCCGCAGCCCGGCACGCATCCCGTTCCAGAGGACCTCAGGAGGTGACACCCATGGCCGACACTCTCACCGGCGCCGCCGAGCGAACCGGGGAAGCCGCCGCGTACGCGGCCCGGCTCGACCATGTGTCGAAGGCGTTCGGCAGGCCCGGCGCTCAGCAGCTCGTACTGGACGGCATCACGCTGGACGTACGGCCCGGCGAGTTCGTCTGCCTGCTAGGCGCCTCGGGATGCGGTAAGTCGACGCTGCTCAATCTGGTCGCGGGCCTGGACCTGCCGACCGCCGGGAGCATCAGCGCTCCCGGCGGCCGGCCGGCCCTGATGTTCCAGGAGCACGCCCTGTTCCCGTGGCTGACCGCGGGCAAGAACATCGAACTGGCGCTGCGGCTGCGCGGGGTGCCGCGCGAGGAGCGGCGCCCGGAGGCCGAGCGGCTGCTGTCCCTGGTGCGCCTGGGCGAGGCGTACGGCAAGCGGGTGCACGAACTGTCCGGCGGCATGCGGCAGCGGGTGGCGCTGGCCAGGGCGCTGGCCCAGGACAGCCAACTGCTGCTGATGGACGAGCCGTTCGCGGCCCTGGACGCCATCACCCGCGATGTGCTGCACGACGAGCTGACCCGGATCTGGTCCCGCACCGGCCTGTCGGTGCTGTTCGTCACCCACAACGTCCGCGAGGCGGTACGGCTCGCCCAGCGCGTCGTCCTGCTCTCCTCGCGGCCCGGGCGGATCAACCGGGAATGGGACATCGACATCCCGCAGCCGCGCCGCATCGAGGACGCGGCCGTGGCGGACCTGTCCGTCGAGATCACCGAAGAACTGCGTGGGGAGATCCGCCGCCATGGCCAGCACTGAGACGGGCACCGCCGAACAGGAACCGCACGGCGCCGCGGTGTCCGCCCGCAAGGCCGCCGGATCCGCGGCGCCCGCCGCGCCGCCGGCCGGCGAGCTGGACCTGTCCGGCCTGGAGGCGGGTCTGGACGCGCTCGACAGCGTCGTCGTCCGGCGGGCGACGGTCGGCCAGCTGCTGCTGAAGAAGGCGGTGCCGCCACTGGCCGCGGTGGCGCTGGTACTGGTGGTGTGGCAGCTCGCGGTGTGGGGCAAGGTCGCCGACCCGACGAAGCTGCCCGCGCCGCACGCGGTGTGGCAGGAGCTGGTGGACCGGTGGAACGCCGGCGACCTGTTCACCATCATCTGGACCAGCGTGGAGCGCGGCCTGCTCGGCTTCCTGGCCGCGCTGGCCATCGGCACCCCGCTGGGCCTGGTGGTGGCCCGGGTGCCGTTCGTGCGGGCCGCGATCGGCCCGATCCTGTCCGGCCTGCAGTCGCTGCCGTCGGTGGCGTGGGTGCCGGCCGCGGTGATCTGGCTGGGCATCGAGGACTCGGCGATGTACGCGGTGATCCTGCTCGGCGCGGTGCCGTCGATCGCCAACGGCCTGGTGGCCGGCATCGACCAGGTACCGCCGCTGTACCTGCGGGCGGGCCGCACCATCGGCGCCACCGGGCTGCGCGGCGCCTGGTTCATCCTGCTGCCGGCCGCGCTGCCGGGCTACGTGGCGGGCCTCAAGCAGGGCTGGGCGTTCTCCTGGCGGTCCCTGATGGCCGCCGAACTGATCGCGTCCTCCCCGGATCTGGGCGTGGGCCTGGGCCGGTACCTGGAGAACATGCGGGAGGGCTCCGACATGGCCGGCGTCTTCCTCGGCATCCTGCTGATCCTGCTGGTCGGCATCGCCATCGACCAGATCGTCTTCAGCCCGCTGGAGCGCTGGGTGCTGCGCAGCCGCGGCCTGTCCGCCGCGAGCCAGTAACGTTGGGTCCCATGACCGCGCGTTCCGCCGCCGGGCCCCGGCCCCACCCCCCGGGCCCCGGTCTCCCGCCCCCGCTGCTGGTCATCGCGCACGGCTCCCGCGACCCCCGGCACGCCGAGACGGTACGCACCTTGACCCGGCGGGTGGCGGCGGCCCGGCCGGGTCTGCGGGTGGACACCGCCTTCCTGGACTTCTGCGCGCCCTCGGTGCCGCAGGCCGCCCTGGCCCTGGCCGCGGACGGGGTACGGCAGGCGGTGGCACTGCCACTGCTGCTCACCCGGGCCTTCCACGCCAAGACCGACATCCCGGCGGTACTGCGCGAGGCCACCGCCGCGCTGCCCACGCTGCGGCTGCGCACCGCGGAGGTGCTCGGCCCCTCGCCGCTGCTGACGGCCGCGCTGGAGCGGCGGCTGTACGAGGCCGGGCTCCGGCCGGGCGACCGCGCCTCGACCGGGGTGGTGCTGGCGTCGGCCGGCTCCACCGACCCGGAGGCGGGCGCGGTGATCGCCGAGATCGCCCGTCAGTGGCGGCATGCCGGCTGGTGCGCGGTGCGGCCGGCGTTCGCCTCGGCGGCGCTGCCGCGCACCGGGGACGCGGTACGGGCGCTGCGCGCCGAGGGCGTGCGCCGGATCGCGGTCGCGCCGTATGTCATCGCACCCGGCTTCCTGCCGGACCGGATCGCCCGCGGCGCCCGCGAGGCCGGCGCCGATGTGCTGGCGCCGGTGCTGGGCGCGGCTCCCGAACTGGCGGCGCTGCTGCTGCACCGCTACGACGAGGCCCTCGTCACCGCTCGCCGCCACCGCGCCGCCTGACCCTCACACCCCCTCTCGCGCCGGTGGCCGCCTCGCGCCTATGCCCGTGTAGGGGCCAACAGCCCCCCGGAGGTGGGGTTTTCCCCACCCCGGCGCGGGAGAAGCCCGGGGGTGGAGTCACCGGCAGGCCGGATGGGTCGCGCCCTGCTGCGCCCCTAGCGTCATGGGAAGACGAAGCGGCGGACGACAGCCGCCACCCACGACGATCCTTACAAGGGGGCACACCGTGAGTCGCGCAGGCGCACACGGCAACAGGATGGGCATCGCGGCGGCCATGGGCGGCTGGAGCGCCCGGCACCGCTGGGCGGCGGTCGGCGGCTGGGTGCTCTTCGTACTGCTCGCCATGGTCATCGGCCAGGCCGCGGGCCGGGTGGACGTGGACGAGAACCGCGCCATGCCCGGCGAGGTCCGGCAGGCGGCGACCATCATCGACGACGCCGGGCTGAAGGACGCGGCCGGCGAGATGGTCCTCGTCCAGGCCGCGCCCGGCGGCACCACCGCCGATCCGGCCTTCCGCGACGCGGTCGACGACGTTGTCGCCGCGGTGCGGGCCACCGGCCAGGTCACCGCGGTCAGCTCTCCGTACGACTCCGGGGCCGTTTCCGCCGACCACCGCAGCGCGCTGGTGCGGTTCGACATGCGGGGCGACGCGGACGACGCCGGCGACCGGGTGCAGCCGGTGCTGGACGCGGTGGGCAAGGTCCAGCAGCGCCACCAGGGCCTGAGAATCGAGGAGTTCGGCGACGCCAGCGCCGACCACACCCTCGACAACGCCTTCGGCGACGACTTCAAGACCGCCGAGTTCTCGGCCGTGCCGGTGGCGCTGGCCATCTTGCTGATCGCCTTCGGCGCCCTGGTGGCCGCCCTGCTGCCGGTGATGCTGGCGATGACCGCCTTCCTCGGCGCCTCGGGGGTGGTGGCGCTGGTTAGTCACGCGGTGCCGATGAGCGACACCGCCAACTCGGTGATGCTGCTGGTGGGTCTGGCCGTCGGTGTCGACTACTGCCTGTTCTACCTGCGCCGCGAGCGCGAGGAGCGGGAGGCCGGGCACGACGCGGGCACCGCGCTGCGGATCGCCGCGGCGACCTCGGGCCGGGCGATCCTGATCTCCGGCATCACCGTGATCGTGGCCATGGGCGGCCTGCTCTTCACCGGAATCGACGACTTCAAGGCGATGGGCGTGGCCACCATGATCGTGGTCGCCATCGCGATGTTCGGCTCGGTCACCGTGCTGCCGGCGATCTTGTCGCTGCTCGGCGAGCGGGTGGAGAAGGGCCGGATCCCGTTCCTGCGGCGGGGCGCGAAGGGCTCGGGTGCCCGCAGGCCGGCCACGGCCGGCGGCAGCCGCTTCTGGCGGACCGTCCTGCGCCCGGTGCTGAGCCACCCCAAGGCGGCCACGGTGATCGCCGGCGGCCTGCTGCTGGCCGTGGCGGCCCCCGCGTTCGGTCTGCACAGCGCGAATCTGTCCATGGACCAGGAACTCGGCGACCAGCTGCCGATCGTCCAGACCTACGAGCACATCAACGCCGCGTTCCCGGGCGGCCCGGACCCGGCGCACGTGGTGGTCAAGGCCGACTCGATCGGCGCGCCGGCGGTGCGGGCCGCGATCGCCGCCTTCCGCGCCGAGGCGGTGTCCTCCGGCGCCAGCAAGGGCCCGGTCACCGTGACCGTGCACGAGCGGCAGAACGTGGCGGAGATCGCCGTGCCGCTGGCCGGCGGCACCGACCACGCCAAGGCCGAGGCGGATGTCACCACCTTGCGGGACCGCGTCCGCCCGGACACCCTCGGCAAGGTCGCCGGGCTCCAGGCACCGGTCACCGGTGAGACGGCCGGGTCGATGGACTTCACGCACAAGATCAGCAGCAGCGCCCTGCCGGTCTTCGCCTTCGTGACCGTCTTCGCCTTCCTGCTGATGCTGCTCTCCTTCCGGTCGCTGACCATCGCGCTGACCGCCATCGCACTCAACCTGCTGTCGGTGGGTGCCGCTTACGGGGTGCTGACCATGGTCTTCCAGCACGGCTGGGGCGCCTCGCTGGTGGGTGCGACCGGGACGGGCGCGGTGGTGGCCTGGCTGCCGCTGTTCCTCTTCGTGATCCTGTTCGGGCTGAGCATGGACTACCACGTGTTCGTGGTCTCCCGGATCCGCGAGGCGCGGATGCGCGGTCTGACCACCCGGGGCGCGATCGAGCACGGCATCACCACCACGGCGGGCGTCGTGACGAGCGCGGCGGTCATCATGGTCGCGGTTTTCGCGATCTTCGGCACCCTGTCGATGCAGAGCATGAAGCAGATGGGCGTCGGGCTGGCCTTCGCGGTGCTGATCGACGCCACCGTGATCCGCGGGGTGCTGCTGCCGGCCCTGATGACGCTGCTCGGCGAGCGCAACTGGTACCTGCCGCGCTGGATGCGGCGGCTGCCGGACCTGACCCACGACGAGTCGGCGCTGCCCCGTCCGCCGCTTGCCGCCGGCGGGCCCGTGGACGGCGGGTCTGCGGACGGCGGGTCTGCGGACGGCGGGCCCGAGCGGGAGTGGGAGCGGGGCCCGCTGCCGGACCGGGTCTGATCCGGCCGGCCCGCGGCCGACCGGGCCGCGCGACCCGGCTGTTCGTGCACGGCGGTGCCCCTGTCCCCGCGCGGGACGGGGGCACTGTCAGTGGCCGGTACTAGCGTGGATCACATGACCGTTCGAGAAAATGTTCGACACAGGGTTCGGGAGGGCGCGGGCGCCGCGGCGGCGCCGGGCGTCG
Organism: Streptomyces sp. DvalAA-14; assembly: GCF_900091855.1. Lineage (GTDB taxonomy): Bacteria > Actinomycetota > Actinomycetes > Streptomycetales > Streptomycetaceae > Actinacidiphila. The sequence continues at coordinate 11,827 of NZ_FMCH01000009.1, read as the reverse complement.
AGGAGGTGGTGCCCCAACTGGAGCAGCACCGGGTCGAGCTGACCGGTTACTGCTACCGGATGCTCGGATCCGCCTTCGAGGCCGAGGACGCGGTGCAGGAGACACTGGTGCGGGCCTGGCGGGGCGCCGGCCGCTTCGAGGGCCGCTCGAGTCTGCGCACTTGGCTCTACACCATCGCCACCCACGTCTGCCTGGACAGTCTGAACGCGGACAAGCGGCGGGCGCGGCCGATGGACCTCTCCCCCGCCTCGCACGCCGACGCGGTGCTGCCCGCGCCGACCGCCGAGTCCGACTGGGTTGGGCCGGTCCCCGACGCCCGGGCGGTGTCCTCGGGCGGGGACCCGGCCGACGTGGTGGTCGCGCGGGAGACGATCCGGCTGGCGTTCGTGGCCGCGCTGCAGCATCTGCCGCCGCGGCAGCGGGCGGTGCTGATCCTGCGCGAGGTGCTGGCCTGGAAGGCGAGCGAGACCGCCGAGTTGCTGGGTGGCAGCGTCGCCTCGGTCAACAGCGCCCTGCAGCGGGCCCGCGCCACCCTGGCCGGTGCCGGTGTGGGCGCCGTGCGGACGGCCCCGGCCCCCGCGATGGACGCGGAGCAGCAGTCCCTGCTGGACCGCTATGTCGACGCCTTCGAGCGCTACGACCTGGACTCGCTGACCCGGCTGCTGCACGAGGACGCGACCTTGTCGATGCCGCCCTACCCCCTGTGGCTGCGCGGCCACGAGGACATACGCGCCTGGTTCCTCGGCACCGGGATCGGCTGCCGGGGCTCCCGGCTGCTGCCGGTGGCCGCGAACGGGGCACCCGGTTTCGGCCAGTACCGGCCGGCCGAAGGCGGCGGTCACCGCCCCTGGGCGCTCCAGGTGCTGGAGATCTCCGGTGGCCGCGTCACCGGGATCTGCTCGTTCCTGGACACACCGCGCCTCTTTCCGCTCTTCGGCCTCCCGCTCGAACTGCCGCCGGAGCGCGCATCCCGCGAACTCCCCGCTCACCGCTGACGGTCCGCGCCCGGCCCCGGCCCGGTGCCGCCGACACCGGCGCCCAGGCCGGCGTCCTGGCCGGCGTCCTGGCCGGCCCGGTGCCTATGCCTATGCCCATGCCCGTGCCTATGCCGCGGGACCGTCCTGCTCAGGGGTCCGCGGCCGCCGTTTTCCTGCCCGTTCCGCCTCCACCGCGGCGCCGGGGCCGATAGCGTGCGGTTCCGCGCTCCGCGCCGGCCGGTCACCCCGGATACGTATAAGCGGCGGATGACCGGGAAACCGGCCGTGAATCAATGGCCGGTGAATGGGAGACTTGCGGTGTCCGCCCGATCGGCCGGTGCCTGAGGGATATGCGCACGACGGACGGCGGACGGCGGGGCGCGGGAGCGGACTACGGACAGCGAACCATCGAGAGGCGTGGGCGGCATGGCGGACGCGGTGTTCACGCAGGAGCGGGCGCGGGCGGTACTGGATGCTGCCGGGCACCCGGCGGCCGAACTGCTCTCCTTCGGGGAGAACGCGGTCTACGCGGCCGGCCGACTGGTGATCAAGGTCGGCCGGGGCGAGGACCTGCTGGACCGGGCCCGCCGCGAAGTGCGCACCGCCGACTGGCTGGCCAAGCAGGACGTGCCCGCGGTGCGTTCGGCCGAGTCCGAGGTGCGGCTGGTGGACGGGCACCCGATCACGTACTGGCAGCGGCTGCCGGAGTCGCTGCGGCCGGCCGAGCCCGCGGATGTGGCACCGCTGCTGAAGCTGGTGCACGCCCTGCCCGAGCCCGACTTCGGGTTGCCGCCGCGCGATCTGCTCGGCGGCGTGGAGCGCTGGCTGCGGATCGCCGGCGACGCGATCGACCCGGCCGACGCGACGTATCTGCGCCGCCGCCGGGACGGCTTCATCGAGGCCGCCGCCGATCTCGTTCCCCACCTGCCCCGCGGCCCGATCCACCGCGACGCGCTTCCCCGCAATGTGCACATCGGCCCCGACGGCCCGGTCCTGGTCGACCTGGAGACCTTCTCCTCCGACCTGCGCGAGCACGACCTGGTCGTCCAGGCCCTCAGCCGCGACCGCTACGGTGTCGACCAGGCCGCCTACCAGGCCTTCACCAGCGCCTACGGCTGGGATGTCACCGACTGGCCCGGCTGCGACATCCTGCGCGGCGCCCGCGAGACCGCCGGCTGCGCCTGGGTCGCCCAGCACGCCCCCGCCAACCCCGCCGCCCGCACCGAATTCCGCCGCCGCGTCGCCTCGCTGCGCGCGGAGGATCCGACCGTGCGCTGGTACTCCTTCTAGCGGCACGGCTCACTGCCGACCCAGGAGCGGGCCGCCACCCACCGGCCGCCACCCACCCGGCGCCCGCGCGGCGAGAACGGGGCGCCGAGGGTGACGGGGCCTCAGTTCGACGGCAGGACGGCCCGGCTGCGCAACGGCCAGGCCGGGTCCACGTCCGCCTCGGCGGAGCCCTTCTTGCGCAGCCAGGCGGTGAAGTCCTCGGCCCAGTCGGCGTGCCAGCCGCGCTGGGTGTCGTGCAGGTCCCAGATCTCGGCCCCGCCGGCCTCGGGATAGCGGGCGGCGACCGCGCGGGCGACCCGGACCGCCGCCAGCGCGTCGGCGCCGGCCTCGTGCGCGCCGTCCAGAGGGACCCCGTACACCGCGCAGGCGGCCTCCAGGGTGCGCTTGCCCCGGCGGAACTTGTCCAGGGCGCGGTCCATCACCAGCGGGTCGACGACCGGCCCGGCGCGTCCGCCGGGCGCGACCAGGGCCGGCAGCGCGTAGCGGCGCAACTCCTCGTCCAGAAGGGTGAGATCGAAAGGCGCGTTGTAGACGACGACCGGGACGGACGCCGCCCAGTAGCCGCGCAGCGCGTCCGCGATCTCCGCGACCACCTCGGGCGCCGGGCGCCCATCGGCCGCCGCCCGCCGGGTGCTGACGCCGTGTATGGCGGTGGTCTCCGCCGGGATCGGCACCCCGGGGTCGGCCAGCCACGCCCGGTGGCGCACCGGCTCTCCCCCCTTGACCTCGGTGACCGCCGCGGTCACGATCCGTGCCTGCCGCGGATCCGTCCCCGTGGTCTCCAGATCGAAGCCGACCAGCAGATCCTCGTGCCATGCCATGGCGAGTCCTTCCCACCCGATTCCCCCGTGTGCCCTTGCGCTGTCATCATCGCGCGGGGCACTGACAATCCGGTCCGGCGCGGCCCGGTGACGTACCGTCAGGAAACCGGCCGCGAATCCGCCCAGATGCCCTCGAACTCCTCGCGGTAGACGTCGAAGAGTCCGCTCTCCGCGGGCCGGTCGTCCGCGACCACCCGCCGTGCGCCGCCGCGCAGCACCAGCACCGGCACCTCCATGCCGCGCGCCCGGCGCAGATAGGTCTGCACCACCGCCAGGCCGTCCGGGCTGTCGCCGTCGATGAGGTAGGCGGTGAACCGCGGGATCTCGTCGAAGACCTGGATCTCGAAGGCGCCCTGGTCGCGCAGCCGGGCCCGGACCCGGCGCATGTGCATGATGTTCATCTCCACCGAGCGGCTCAACTCCCCGCGGCCCAGGCCCAGCTCGCGCTCGCGGCGGCGGGTCGCGCTGCTGGCGGGGTTCAGGAACAGCAGCCGGACCCGGCAGCCGGACTCCACCAGCCGGACCAGCCGGCGGCCGGAGAAGTTCTGCACCAGCAGGTTGAGGCCGATGCCGACCGCGTCCAGCCGCCGGGCGCCGGAGAACAGGTTCTCCACCGGCAGCTGCCGCTGGAGCCGGACCCGGTCGGGGTAGACGCCGATGACGTCGGCGTAGCGGTCGGCGACCAGTTCCTCGACCGCGTCCACCGGCAGCCGCTGCCCGGCGGTGCGGGCCCGGCCGGAGCCCAGTAGCTCCAGCACCCGGGCCGAGGCCCGCTCGGCCTGGTCCAGCACGGTGGTGGACAGCGCCCGGTTGCGGGAGACGACGTGCCGGGTCACTTCCAGCTCGTCCAGGGCGAGTTCCAGTTCGCGACGGTCGTCGTAGTAGGGCTCGAAGCAGGGCCAGTGCTGGACGACCAGTTCGCGCAGCTGGGGCAGCGTCAGGAAGCTGAGCACGTTGTCGTCGGCGGGGTCGAGCAGAAAACCTTTGCGACGGCTGACTTCGCGTACCGCGACGGCCCGCTGCACCCATTCGTGTCCGGCCGGTCCGGCGGCGGCGACCACCCACTCCTCGCCGTGCACCGGCTCGTAGATGGGGCGCAGCACCGCGTTCACCACGGCTCGCAGGCGCTGCTCGACGAGATTCAGCCATACGTAGGCGCGGCCGGCGCGGCGGGCCCTGGTGCGGACCTCGGCCCAGGCGTCGGCGTCCCAGTCCAGCTCCGCGCCGATCTCCAGCGGCGCGGCGACGGAGACCGTGCCGGGCATCCCCTCCGCGGTGGCGCCCTCCGCGACGTGCCGGTCACCCTGCTCACCACCACCCGGGAGCATCAGACCTCCGGACGTCACCACGTCACCGCCTCCCACCCCCGTCCACGATCAAGGAAGGGTACTGCGGTGCGGGGGGCGTCGCAGCCGTATCGACCCTACTTGACTACTACCGGACAACCGCATCACCCTTGCGGTCGCTGCCTGTTGTGGCTGTGTCACCCTCGGGTGGGAGCGAATGGGAGGATGCGTCTTCGGCAACGTGACATCCGGGTACGCGGAACGGATCCGTGCAGTCCGGTTAACGGAGTGGAAGAGTCATCACATGCAAGTCTGGCCGGGTCAGTCCTACCCCCTCGGCGCCACCTTCGACGGGGCGGGCACCAACTTCGCGGTGTTCTCCGAAGTGGCGTCGCGGATCGAGCTGTGTCTGCTGCACGACGACGGCTCCGAGACCGCGGTGGAGCTGCGTGAGGCGGACGCCTTCGTCCGGCACGCCTACCTGCCGGGGGTGATGCCGGGTCAGCGCTACGGATTCCGGGTGCACGGACCCTACGACCCGGTGCGCGGCCACCGCTGCAACTCGGCGAAGCTGCTGCTGGATCCCTACGCCAAGGCGATAAGCGGCAGCATCGACTGGGACGAGGCGGTGTACGGCTACCGGTTCGGCCAGCCCGACGCGCGCAACGACCTGGACTCCGCCCCGCACACGATGACCTCGGTCGTGGTCAATCCGTACTTCGACTGGGCCGACGACCGGGCGCCGCGCATCGACTACCACAAGACCGTGATCTACGAGGCCCACGTCAAGGGCCTGACGATGACTCACCCGGGGCTGCCGGAGGAGATCCGCGGCACCTACGCGGCCCTGGCGCACCCGTCCGTGATCGGCCATCTGGTGGAACTCGGGGTGACGACCCTGGAGCTGATGCCGGTGCACCAGTTCATCCAGGACCACCGGCTGATGGACGAGGGGCTGGCCAACTACTGGGGTTACAACACCATCGGATTCTTCGCCCCGCACCACGCCTACTGCTCGGTGGGCGACCGCGGCCAGCAGGTGCTGGAGTTCAAGACGGCGGTGCGGGCGCTGCACCGGGCCGGCATCGAGGTGATCCTCGACGTGGTCTACAACCACACCGCCGAGGGCAGCCACCTGGGCCCGACCCTGTCGCTGCGCGGCCTGGACAACGCGTCCTACTACCGGCTGGGCGCCGACAAGCGCTACTACACGGACACCACCGGCACCGGCAACAGCCTGCTGATGCGCAGCCCGCACGTGCTCCAGATGATCATGGACAGCCTGCGCTACTGGGTCACCGAGATGCACGTCGACGGCTTCCGCTTCGATCTGGCGGCCACCTTGGCCCGGCAGTTCCACGAGGTGGACCGGCTGTCGTCGTTCTTCGACCTGGTGCAGCAGGATCCGGTGGTCTCCCAGGTGAAGCTGATCGCCGAGCCGTGGGATGTCGGCGAGGGCGGCTACCAGGTGGGCAACTTCCCGCCGCTGTGGACGGAGTGGAACGGCAAGTTCCGCGACACCGTGCGGGACCTGTGGCGCGGCGAGAGCGCCACGCTGGCCGAGTTCGGCTCCCGGCTGACCGGCTCCTCCGACCTCTACCAGGACGACGGCCGCCGCCCGCTGGCCTCCATCAACTTCGTCACCTGCCACGACGGCTTCACCATGCGCGACCTGGTGTCGTACAACGACAAGCACAACGAGGCCAACGGCGAGGGCAACCGGGACGGCGAGAGCTTCAACCGGTCGTGGAACTGCGGCGTCGAGGGCGAGACCGACGACCGGGCGGTCCGGACCCTGCGCAACCGGCAGATGCGCAACTTCCTGGCCACCTTGATGCTCTCGCAGGGCGTGCCGATGATCTCGCACGGCGACGAGTTCGGCCGCACCCAGCGCGGCAACAACAACACCTACTGCCAGGACAACGAGCTGTCCTGGATTCCCTGGCCCGGCAAGCCCGGCACCTCCGAGGAGGCCGACGAGGCGCTGCGGCTGCACGACTTCGTGCGCGGCATGGTGTGGCTGCGCCGCGACCACCCGGTCTTCCGGCGCCGCCGCTTCTTCCACGGCCGGCCGGTGGAGGGCACCCACGACGAGCTGTCGGACATCGCCTGGTTCACCCCCGAGGGGCAGGAGATGACCCAGCGGGACTGGCAGGCCGCGCACGCCAGGACACTGGTGGTGTTCCTCAACGGCAACGCGATCTCCGAGCCGGGCCCGCGCGGCGAGCCGGTCACCGACGACTCCTTCCTGCTGATGTTCAACGCCGCGCCCAGCGCCCAGGAGTTCGTGGTGCCGGACAACCACGGCAAGGAATGGCACCTGGTGGTGGACACCGAACGGCCCGAAGGGGTGGCGCCGGGCACCGGTGAGCGGGTGCAGGCCGGGGACCGGCTGCTGCTGGCCGACCGCAGCCTGGTGGTGCTCCAGCGCCCCGCGGACTGACAGCCGCGCCGGCTCCACGCGCCTGAATCCACGATCCGGGGTAAAGAAGACCACATGACCACCGCACCCGCCGTGACGCCCGCTTCGACCTACCGGGTGCAGCTGCAGCCCGGCTTCACCTTCGCCGACACCGCCGCGGCGGTGCCGTATCTGGCCGAGCTGGGCGTCACCCATCTGCACCTGTCCCCCGTGCTGGAGGCCGTGCCCGGCTCCACCCACGGCTACGACGTGGTGGACCACCAGACGATCCGCGCCGAACTGGGCGGTGAGCAGGGGCTGCGCGAGCTGTCCCGCACCGCCCGGGAGCACGGCCTGGGCCTGATCCTGGACATCGTGCCCAACCACATGGCGGTGCCGACCCCGGAATACCTCAACGGGCCGCTGTGGCAAGTGCTGCGCGACGGCCCCGCCTCGCCGTACGCCTCCTGGTTCGACATCGACTGGGCGGCGCAGGACGGCAAGGTGCTGCTGCCGGTGCTGGGCGAGCCGCTGCCTGACGCGCTGGGCAGCCTGTCGGTGGTACGGGACGAGGCGGCCGGCGGCGCGGCGCTGGCGTACTACGACCACCGGTTCCCGCTGCGGCCCGGCACCGAGGAGCTGCCGCCGGCCGAGCTGGTGGAGGCGCAGCACTACCGGCTGGCGTACTGGCGGGCCGCCCGCACCGAGCTCAACTACCGCCGCTTCTTCACCATCTCCGACCTGATCGCGGTCCGGGTGGAACTCCCCGAGGTCTTCGAGGCCACCCACGCCACCGTGCTGCGGCTGCTGCGGGACGGCGTGGCGGACGGCCTGCGGATCGACCACCCGGACGGCCTCGCCGACCCGGCGGGCTACCTGCGCCAGCTGGCGCGGGCCTGCGGCGGGCGCTGGACGGTGGTGGAGAAGATCCTGCAGCGCGACGAGTCGCTGCCCGCCGACTGGGACTGCGCCGGCACCACCGGCTACGACGCGCTGGACCGGATCGACGGGCTGTTCACCGACCCGGTCGGGGCCGCCGCCGTCGCCGACTTCTACCGCGAGTTCACCGGTATCGAGGACGACCGCGGCGGCCGGTGGGCGCCGACCGTCGCCCGGGCCGGGTACCGGGTGGTGTCCCGCGAGCTGTCCGCCGAGGTGTCCCGGCTGGAGCGGACCGCCGAGCGGGCCCGCGCCGCGATCCCCGGCAGCCCGCCGTACGGACCCGAGCAGCTGGCCGACGCCATCCGCGAGCTGCTGCTGCGGGTGCCCGTCTACCGCCCCTACGTGGTGGCCGGCGCTCCGGCCACCGCCGAGGACACCGCCATGCTGGAGCACGCGGCGGCCGAGGCCCGGCGCGAGACCGCGCCGGAACTGGCGGCGGCGCTGGACTTCGTACGGGACCTGGCGCTGGGCCGGGCGGGCGGGACGAGCGGCGGCGGGACCGGGACCGGCGGCGGGGCGGACGCCGCCGACTTCGTGGCCCGCTTCGCGCAGGTCGCCTCCGCCCTGCACGCCAAATCCGTGGAGGACGCCGCCTTCTACCGCTACGTGCCGCTGCTGTCGCTCAACGAGGTGGGCCGCGATCCGGCGGAGCCGGCCACCACGCCGGCCGAGTTCCACGCCTACTGCGAGCGGATGCGGCGCGAACGGCCGGCGACCGGCACCGTCCTGTCCACGCACGACACCAAGCGCAGCGCCGACCTGCGGCTGCGGCTGGCGGTGCTCTCCGAGCTGCCCGATGCCTGGCGCGCGTGGCTCGGCGAGCGACCCGAGCGCGGCGCGCGGCTCGGGCTGGCGCCGGGACCCGACCGGCACACGGAGTACACCGTCTTCCAGACCGGCGTCGGCCTGGGCGCCTGCCGCCCCGAGCGGCTGGTCCCGGCCGCGCTGAAGGCGGTCCGGGAGGCGGGCCTGCACACCACCTGGACCGAGCAGGACGAGGCCTACGAGAAGGCCGTCGCCGCCTTCACCGAGCAGGGGCCCTGCGGGGTCCAGGAGCAGGACACCGGCGACTTCGCGGCAACCTTGCACCCCTACGAGCAGGCCAATGTCCTCGGCGCGGCGCTGCTGCAGCTGACCATGCCGGGGGTGCCGGACCTCTACCAGGGCACCGAGTGGCCGGTGCGCACCCTGGTGGACCCGGACAACCGCGCGCCGATGAACAGTGCCCCCGCCGGCAGCCCGCAGGCGGACGCCCACGACACCCTGCGGCGCCTGTTGGAGGGCGCCACGCCGGACTCCTTCGACGAGGCGAAGCTGCGGCTGACCGCGGTCGCCCTGCGGCTGCGCCGGGAGCACCCCGAGTGGTACGGGCCGGCCGCCGCGTACGAGCCGCGGCCGGCCGACGGCCCGGCGGCCGATCACTGCGTGGCCTATCTGCGCGGCGGCGGCGCGCTGACCGCCGTCACCCGGTTGTCGCGCCGGCTGGAGGAGGCCGGCGGCTGGCGGGACACCGTTCTGCCGCTGCCGCCGGGCCGCTGGCGGGACCGCCTCGGCGGCGGCACGTACGAAGGGCGCGTGCCGCTGGCCGAACTGCTGGCGGACTCCCCCGTGGTGCTGCTGACCGAGGACTGACGGGGCTGACAGGGCCGACGGGGCCGACCAGGGTGGCCTGGCCGGCCGGATCAGCCGGAGCTCACGCCTGCGCGGTGTCGGACGGGCCGAAGGTGAACAGCACCTTGCCGGTACGCCCGGGTGCCCGGTGCCGCGCCAGGGCGTCCTGGTAGCGGTCCAGCGGATAGCTGGAGTCGACGGGGACGGACAGCTCGCCGGCGGCGATCAGGCCGACGAGTTCGGCGACGACCTTCTCCACTTCGGCGCGCGGCGCGCTGTGCAACCAGTTGACGACCCACAGGCCGCGCAGCGCGATGTCGCGGAAGACGATGTCGCCGATCGGTATCTCGGGCGGGGCGCCGGTGGCCGAGGCGTAGCTGACGACGGCGCCGCCGGATTCCAGCGCGGCCGTCAGACGGCCCGCGGTGGGCCCGCCGACGCCGTCCAGCACCAGCCGCAGCCGGCTGCCGCCAAGAGCGGCGCCAGCCCGCTCGGCGAGGTCGGGACCGTCGACCAGCACCACGTCCGCGCCCGTCTCCCGGGCCTCCCGGGCGCTGTCCTCGCTCCGGACGACGTTCAGCGTCCTGATACCGGCCCGCCGGGCCAGCGCCGTCACCGCGCGGGCCACCGCGGAGTTGCCGAGGGTCTGGGCGACCCAGTCGCCGGGCCCGAGGTCCGCGTAGTCGCGCAGCAGCAGATAGGCGGTGACCGGGTTGATGATCGCCATGGACAGTTGCGCGGCGTCGACGCCCTCGGGCACTTCGACCACGTTCCGCGCCGGTACGGCCACGGTGTCCGCCCACACACCCTGCTCGTAGGTGCCCAGGACGACGACCCGCTTGCCGGTCAGCGAGCGGTCCGCGGCCGGGCCGGTGCCGATCACCCGGCCGACGCCCTCGGCGCCGATCGGGCCCGGGACGCTCGGCTGCACGGGGTACCAGCCGTTGGCGAACAGGAAGTCGACCGGGTTGACCGGTGCGGCCTCCATCCGCAGCAGGACGTCGTCGGGGCCGAGCGGGGGCCGCGGCTCGGGATCCGGGTCGAGCCGGAGGTTGGCGGCGGGGTCGCCGATGCCGGTCAGCGTGATCCGACTCATGGGTCAGCTCCTCAAGAACCTGAAACAGCGTCTTCAAACCGAAGACGCTTACACGCTACGCAGCGGGCAGCGAGCTTGTAAAGGTCTTCAGGAAATAGACCATGTTGACGTAGGATGCGGCCATGGCGAAGACCACAACACCCGTGGCGCGCGAGGCGGCCGTGCCGGCCGGTGCGGTGGCAGTGGTGGACCTGCTGAACTCACGGGCCCACGGCAGCCTCGGCGACAAGCTGGACGCCCTGGAATCGGCCGCGGTCGTCCTGCGCCCCTTCGGCCAGGACGACGGCGCCCCCTCCGCCGCCCGGCTCGACCTCGTGCGCGCGGTCCGCTCCGACCTGCTGGAGCTGGTGGCCGCCCCCGACGGCGAGGACCGCGCCGGGAACTGGGCCGCGCTGTCCGGCCGCGCCGCGTCCGTCACCTTCCGGCAGGAATTCGCCGCGCCCGGACTGGTGCAGTTGCGCCAGACCGGCGGCGACCCGGTGGTCGGCGGCATCGTCGGGGCGGTCGCCGCGCTGGTCGCGGCGGGCGACTGGTCCCGGGTGCGGCTGTGCGCCAACGACCACTGCCGCGGGGCGTTCTACGACTCCTCCCGCAGCCGCACCCGCCGCTGGCACTCCTACGAGTTCTGCGGCAACCGCACCAATGTCGCCGCCTACCGCGCCCGCCGGCAGTCCTGACCCGCCGTCACCCGCGCCCGCCCGGCGACCGCCCCGGCGGACGGCCGATTGTCGGACCCCGCTGTTACGTTCGGTGCCATGACCACCACCGATACGGAATCACTGCTGGGACGGCTCCTGGGCATCCCGGAGGCCGAGGAGTTCCTCGCCTGGCCCGGTGACTTCGAGCCGTCCAGGGCCGGGCACGGCGCGGAGATACGGCTGCCGTCCGGCGCTCCGCTGCAGGCCATCGCGGGAGACGGCGGGGGCGGCACCTACTACCAGGTGGGCGCGGGGACCGGCGCCGGCCGGCCGGTGCTGTACGCGGGCTTCGAGGGCGAGGGCGGGCTGATCGCCGAGTCGCTGCCGGAGGCGCTGGAGCTGCTGATCGGGCTGCCCTACTGGCAGGACTGCCTGCCGGGGCGCGGCTTCCCGCTGGTGGGCCTGGAGGCCGAGTACCGCTCGACCTTCCCCGACCTGGACGACCGCCGCGACCGGGTGGCGGGCCTGCTCGGCCTGGGCCGGCCGCCGGCCCCGGACCTGGTCCGCCGGCTGCACGCCAGCGTGGGGCGCAGCGCGCCGGATTATCTGCCGCTGGGGCCCGACGGAAGCGGTTACGCGCCGCTGGGCTGACGGCGCCCCGATCCCGCGCGCCCCTGCGGGGCACGACCTGCCCCGCTCGGGCCGCCGACCGGCCGCTGCTGCCGTCGTGGTTGCTCGCGCAGTTCCCCGCGCCCCTGCGGGGCA
>NZ_FMCH01000212.1 GCF_900091855.1 Streptomyces sp. DvalAA-14 | reverse complement strand
TCGCGGGCAGGGGGTGGTGGGGGGACGCCGAGGTAGTGGGAGAGGCCGAAGCGGTGGGCGCGGTGGGCGCGGTCGCGGGGCCGTGGCCGGAAAGCGACGCCGGGCCGACGCCGCCGACCTCGCCGACACCGCCGATCCGGCCGGACCGTCCCGCCGGACCCGCCGAGCCCGCCGCTTCCGATTCCAGTGCCCTGGCCAGCGCCGGGCGGGCCGGCGGCTGTACGGACAGCGCGCCGGGGATCGCGGCGGCGTCGAACCGGGGATCGGTCAGGGCCAGCCGCAGCGCGTGGCGGTGGCCGAGGAAGCGCGGGTCCACCACGGCGACCCGGTCGGCGGCCGGTACGGCGGCCAGCCGCGCGGCGGCCTCCGCCGGGGTCGCCGCCCGGACCACCTGGAAACCGAGCGCCCGCAGGTCGTCCGTCAGCGGCGACGGCGGCGGCGCCCCGTTGGCGGGGCCGGTCAGAATTGCGGTCGGCAGCGGAACCCACTCCCTCAAGATGTCCGGGGCGTGCCCATGGGCAGCCGGCAGCGGCGCCGGGCGGGCACGGTCGCGAGGCTATCGGATACCCGATGACCCCAGTTCATGGCATGTTCGCCAGGACTTTCTCCATCTGATGCGATCGTCGGCTTCCCCGGCGCCGGCGCCGGGGCCCACCGCGCTGCGGCCGACCGCACCGGGGGTCTCCCAAGGGGCGCACCGCCCGCCGGGGATCCCCGTCCGCCCGAACGCTCCGCCGGACGGGTGAGCCCGGTAGCTTTCGGCCACCCCGTCGAAGCACCTCATCACCGCAGGTCACCGCACATGACAACGGTCTCCAGTACCGGCTTGCCCACCATGCGTGACCGGTGTTGACTGGCCGCCGTGGCCGCCGCACCCACCGAAAAGGCGCAGCGGTACCGACAAGCGAGCACGGCAGGGCGGACCCGAGCAGATCGGGGCAGGTCAGCGCGGTCGGTGCGGACCGGGGCACGGCCGGACAGAAGCAGCCCGGCCGGACCGAGCCGGACGGGCCCGGCGGAACCGGGGCACAGCCGGCGGAAGGAGAGCGCGTCCATGGGGGCAGGGCACAGCCACAGCCACGGACCGGACGGCGCCACGCGCCCGACCGGGACGGCGGGAGCGGCGTACCGCGGCAGGCTGCGGATCGCGCTGGGCATCACCCTGCTCGTGCTGGCCACCGAGGTGGCCGGCAGCGCGGCGACCGGCTCGCTGGCCCTGCTCGCGGACGCGGGGCACATCGCCACCGACGCGGCCGGCCTGGCCATGGCCCTGCTGGCCATCCACTTCGCCGCCCGGCCGCCGAGCGAGCGCCGCACCTTCGGCTACGCTCGCGCCGAGATCCTGGCCGCGGTGCTCAACGCGGTGCTGCTGTTCGGCGTCGGGGCCTTCATCTTCTACGAGGGCGTGCGGCGCCTGGTCACCCCGCAGACGATCCACGGCGGCGCCACCATCGTCTTCGGCCTGATCGGCCTGGTGGCCAATTCGGTGTCCCTGCTGGTGCTGATGCGCGGCCAGAAGGAGAGCCTGAACGTGCGCGCCGCGTTCCTGGAGGTGATGGCGGACGCCTTCGGCTCGCTCGCGGTGGTGGTGTCGGCCGTGGTCATCCTGAACACCGGCTGGCGGCAGGCCGACGCGGTGGCGTCGCTGCTGATCGGGGTGCTGATCGTGCCGCGCACCTGGCGCCTGCTGCGCGAGGCGGTGGACGTGCTGCTGGAGGCGGCGCCCCGGGGCGTCGACATGGGCTCGGTACGGCGGCACATCGAGGAGCTCAAGGGCGTGGAGGGCCTGCACGACCTGCACGTGTGGACGATCACCTCGGGGCTGCCGGTCCTGTCCGCGCACGTCGTGGTCAGCCAGGACGTGCTGGAGGCGGTCGGCTACGAGAAAATACTGCACGATCTCCAGGGCTGTCTCGGCGCGCACTTCGACGTGGAGCACTGCACCTTCCAGCTGGAGCCGGTCGGCCACGCGGAGCACGAAGCGCGGCTGTGCCACTGAGCCGCCCGGGCCGCCGGAGTGCGGAGCGCCGTCGGACCGGGTGTACCCACCGCCGTGCCTCCGAGCGCCGCGGGGGCCGAGCGGTGCGGGGGCGGGCCCGGTGTCCGGGTGAGGCAGACTAAGGACTTGTCGTCGAACGCGAAGGATGGACATGCCCACCACTCCTGCCACCGGCCGACCCGGCGCCGCCTCCGTACCGCCGTCCCCGAACGGGATCGCCGAACCGATCATGCTGGAACTCGTGGACGAGGACGGCGTGACGATCGGCACCGCGGAGAAGCTCTCCGCGCACCTGGCCCCCGGCCGGCTGCACCGCGCGTTCTCGGTCTTCCTCTTCGACGACGAGGGCCGGCTGCTGCTCCAGCGCCGGGCCCTGGGCAAGTACCACTCCCCCGGTGTCTGGTCCAACACCTGCTGCGGGCACCCGTACCCCGGTGAGCAGCCCTTCGTGGCGGCGGCCCGGCGGACCGCCGAGGAGCTGGGTGTCGCCCCGGCGCTGATGCGGGAGGCGGGCACGGTCCGTTACAACCACCCGGACCCGGCCTCCGGTCTGGTGGAGCAGGAGTACAACCACCTCTTCGTCGGGCTGGTGCGCGGCCGGCTGCGGCCGGACCCGGCCGAGATCGACGACACCGCCCTGGTCGGCCCGCAGGCACTGGAACGGCTGCGGACCGACGGCCCGTTCTCGGCGTGGTTCCAGACGGTGCTGGACGCGGCGCTGCCGACCGTGCGCGAGGTGACCGGCGGTACGGCGGGCTGGTGACGGGCGGTACAGCGGGCTATTGACGGGCGGTACGGCGGGCTGGTGACCGCCGTCGCCGCGGGCCGCACCCGCGGCCGGCCGGTCAGTCCGCGGTGGCGCGCAGCGGCAGCGCCGCCCAGATCACCTTGCCGCCGGTCGGTGTCTGCGTGGTGTCGCAGGAGCCGCCGGCCTCGTCCGTGACGCTCTTGACCAGCAGCAGCCCGCGTCCGCCGGTGCGGGCGTGGTCGGTCTCCAGCGCCTTGGGGCGGTAGGGGTGGTTGTCCTCGACCGCCACCCTGATCCAGTCGGCGCCGACCGCCAGCTCCACCGGGATCTCGGGGGACAGCACCGCCGCATGCTTGACCGCGTTGGTGACCAGTTCCGAGACGATCAGCAGCAGTCCGTACAGCAGGTCGTCGTCCATCGGCACACCCAGGTCGGCGATGATCTCGCGCACCGCGTGCCGTATCCGGGGGACGGACGAGTCGAGGGCCGGGGCCGTGAACCGGAACACCCCCTCGTACGGTCTCGGGGCCGGAGCCTGACCTGGCGGAACGCTCCCGCGAACCTCCATGACCGCACCCACCATCGCTTTCGCATCGCTGTGCCCCTGCATCCCCTGCCGACAGTCCGGCAGCTTCCGCCTCACGGGTGAGAGTGTCGGCGTCCTATGCAGTTGCACGGGCGGGAAACCGTAAGTCCGCCCTTTTCCGCGATTTTCGACCGCTGCCGATCGCATTCGTTCGCGTGGTGATCGATTACGGCGTCTTGTGGTCCGGATAGGATCGCGGCCCGGCCCGCAGCCGCCAGAGGAGCCAGAGGAGCCAGCATGTCCGCGCCCGGTCCCGGTCCCGGTCTGCTGGTGACGGTCCAGGACGGCGCCGCGACCGTCACCATCAGCAATCCCGCCCGGCGCAACGCCATGACGCGCGCCATGTGGGAGGCGCTGCCGCGGCTGCTGGCACCGCTGGCGGCCGACCCGCGGGTACGGGTGCTGGTGGTCACCGGCGCGGGCGACACCTTCTGCGCCGGCGCCGACATCAACGATCTGACCGGGCCGGCCGGAGCCCGGGACACCCAGGACGCGGCCGTGGTCGCCGGGGAAGCGCTGGCCGCCTTCCCCAAGCCGACACTGGCGGTGGTGCGCGGCTACTGCGTGGGCGGCGGCTGCCAGCTCGCGGTCGCCTGCGACTTGCGCTTCGCCGCGCGCGGCGCCCGCTTCGGGGTGACCCCGGCCCGGCTCGGCATCGTCTACCCGGCCGCCGCCACCCGGCGGCTGACCGGGCTGACCGGCCCCTCCACCGCCAAGCACCTGCTGTTCTCGGCCGAGCTGATCGACGACGAGCGGGCGCTGCGCACCGGCCTGGTGGACGAGGTGCTGCCGGCCGGGGCGCTGGAGGCGCGGGTGCGGGAGTACACCGCCCTGCTCGTCTCCCGCTCCCAGCTCACCCAGGTCGCCGCCAAGGAGTTCACCGCCGGCCCGCCGGACGCGGCCCGCCGGGACTACTGGGCCGGGCAGGCCGGGACCAGCGGCGACA
>NZ_FMCH01000615.1 GCF_900091855.1 Streptomyces sp. DvalAA-14 | reverse complement strand
CCCGGCACCGCCAAGTCCCCCCGCCGGACCCACCCGCCGTTTCCCCCGGGGCTCATCGCCGGACCTGCGGCGAGTGGGGGGCCGGCCGCGCAGTTCCCCGCGCCCCTTCAGGGCGCTACTTCCGCCACCCCGGGCAGCATCCCCCACCCATGCGAGCGCCCAGGATGGGCCCCGACCCCCGGGTCCCCCGGCCCGGATCCACCCGCCGCGTCTGCGCGGCTCGTCACCGGACCTCCCGCGAGTGCGGGACTGGCCGCGCAGTTCCCCGCGCCCCCTTCGGGGCGCCGATCCCGCTGCCCCGGCGTCCGCCAAGTCCCCCGGCCGCGTCCGGGCGGCAACTCACCGACCTGCCCCCAGTGGGCGCGCCCCGCTGGGAGGCTGCGGCTCGCAGCAGGGAGGAAACGGGTCCTGGGGACCGGCTCGTTGCCCATTGCCTGCTAATCGACCGGTCGTCTACTGTCCAATAGTCGACCGGTCGGCTAGGAATCGGTCGGAGCACATCACCCCCCTTCCGGAATGTGGGAGAGATCAGCATGAGCACTCAGGGTCAGAAGGTCGCGGTCATAACCGGCGCGTCGCAGGGCATTGGCGCCGGTGTGGTCGACGCCTACCGCAAGCTCGGCTATGGCGTTGTCGCCACCTCGCGCAGCATTGGCGAGTCGCAGGACCGGGGCGTTGTCGCCGTCCAGGGGGACATCGCCGACCCCGCTACGGCCGAGCGCGTGATCGCGGCCGGGCTGGAGCGGTTCGGCCGGATCGACACCGTGGTGAACAACGCGGGCCTCTTCGTCGCCAAGCCCTTCACCGACTACACCGAGGACGAGTACGCCACCGTGCTCGGGGTGAATCTCGCCGGGTTCTTCCGCGTCACCCGGCTGGCCGTCCCGCACATGCTCGCGCAGGGCGGCGGCCATATCGTCAGCATCACCACCAGCCTGGTCGACCACGCCAACTCCAACGTCCCCTCGGTACTGGCCTCGCTGACCAAGGGCGGCCTGCAGTCGGCCACCAAGTCCCTGGCCATCGAGTACGCCACCCGGGGCATCCGCGCCAACGCCGTCTCCCCGGGCACCATCAAGACCCCCATGCACCCCGAGGAGACCCACGAGGTACTCGCCGGGCTGCACCCGGTCGGCCGCATGGGCGAGGTGAGTGACATCGTCGACGCGGTGGTCTACCTGGAGACGGCACCGTTCGTCACCGGCGCGATCCTGCACGTCGACGGCGGTATGAGCGCCGGCCACTGACCAGGAGCCGCACCCGGCTCGGCCCGCTCGGCCCGCTCGGCCCGCTCAGCCGGCTCACCGGGCCCAGCCGGTACCCCCGGACCTGACCTCCGACACCCCGACGCACCACGGCAGGAGAATCCCGATGAACAGCACGACCGAC
This sequence comes from Streptomyces sp. DvalAA-14, assembly GCF_900091855.1. GTDB lineage: Bacteria > Actinomycetota > Actinomycetes > Streptomycetales > Streptomycetaceae > Actinacidiphila. Next base: position 3,374 of record NZ_FMCH01000615.1, on the reverse strand, counting down.
GGCGAAGTGGTCCTTCGCGGCGTCCTGGACCGGTGGAAAGCGGCCGTCGACGCCCACGAGCCGGAGGAGGCCGCCGCCCAGTTCACCGAAGACGCGATCTTCCAGGGGCTGCACCCGTACAGCGTCGGGCGCCAGGGCGTGGCCGCCTACTACGCCTCCCAGCCGCCCGGGCTGACCGCGGACTACCGGATCCTGGAAACCCGGCTCCTCGCCGACGACCTGGTGCTCGGCTACCTGGAGGTGGACTTCTCCTTCACCGACCGGCCCACGCTCGGGGTGCGTCTCGGCGTGCTGGTGCGACGCGGGGAAGACCGGTGGTACATCAGCCACTACCAGGTCTCGCGGGTCGACTAGGGCCGCCGGCCGACGCCGCCCGCCGACGACTGCCCGGTGCCGTACCGAAGGGTCCGTGCGGACGGCGGTACGGCGCCGGCAGGCGGGGACCGGCACGGGCGGACCGGGTGCCGCGATCCCTACTGCGGCGCGGGCCACATCGCCCGTACGGCGTCAGGCACGCCGGCCACCACCGACGGGTCGAGGACGGCCAGTTGGAGGAGGTAACCGGGCAGAATCGAGAGCAGGGTGGTGGCGATCGCCTCGGCGGTCACCTCGTCCGGCAGTTCGCCGCGGCCCTGGTGCTCGCGGACCACGGCGACGAGGGCGGTCCGCATCCGGGTGAGGAGTTCGTCGATCTTCCCGGCCAGTGAGCGGTTGCGCATGGCCTCGGCCCAGACCAGGACGGTGAGCCCGGCCAGATCCCGTTCCGCTGACCTGGCCCGCACGACCTCGAGGGTCTCCGCCAGGACCGCGCCGACGGAGCGGCCGGGCTCACGCTCGGCGACGGTCAGCGCCACCTGGAGGACGGCCCGCAGGTTCTCCTCGGCGATGGCGAGGATCATCTCGTCCTTGCTGGCGAAGTGCCGGTACACCGCACCCGCCGAGAGTCCGGACTCGGCGAACAGGTCCTGCATGGACGTCGAGTGGAATCCGTCGCGAAGAAAGCAGCGCCGGGCCGCGTCCAGGATCTCCTCGCGCCGGGCGTCCATGTACTGCTGGGTGACCTTCGGCATGGGCTCATCCTATCCAGGAATAAAAATGATCGTTCGTCTCGCTCCCCCCTCGCCGGACCAGTCGGTCCGGGCCCCCGCCGGGCGCCCCCGCGCACTACCCTGGCCGCTGGCCGGCACGGTCACGGGCCGGCACGGCGTCCAAGCGCGTCCAAGCGCATCCAGTCGCATCCAGTCGCAGCAAGGGGGACCGCGTGGCAGTTCACGACGGCACGGGCGGGGCACCGGACCTCGACCTGCTGCGGCGGCGGGCGGCCGCGGCCGGGGTGCGGGAGCGCGACGAGGGGCTGGTCGTCTGCGAGAACCTGGTGCGGATCTACCAGACCGAGGGCGTCGAGGTGCAGGCCCTGCAGGGCCTCGATCTGGCCGTGGCCCAGGGCGAGATGATCGCGGTGATCGGGGCCTCCGGCTCCGGCAAGTCCACCCTGCTGGGCATACTCTCCGGCCAGGACGTGCCCACCGCGGGATCCGCCGAGGTCGCCGGACACGACCTGCTGGCGATGAAGCGCCGCGAACGGCTCGGCTACCGGCGTACCACCGTCGGCTTCGTCCTGCAGCAGACCGCCCGCAACCTGCTGCCGTACCTCACCGCGGCCGAGAACGTCATGCTGCCGATGACGTACACGGGGATCAAGCGCTCCCGGCGCCGGGCCCGGGCCGAGGAACTGCTCGGCCTGCTCGGCGTCGGCCAGTGCCGGGACCGCACCCCCGACGCGCTCTCCGGCGGCGAGCAGCAGCGGGTCGCCATCGCCGTCGCCAACGCCAACGAGCCCCAAGTGCTGTTCGCCGACGAGCCCACCGGTGAACTCGACACCGCCACCAGCGACGAGGTCTTCGCCGCGCTGCGCCGGGCCAACGAGGACCTGGGTGTGACCGTCGTCGTCGTCACCCACGACGCGCTGGTGTCCGAGCAGGTCCAGCGCACGGTGCGGATCCGCAACGGCCGCACCTCGACCGAGGTGCTGCGGCGGGTCGTCACCGACGAGGCCGGCGTGGAGGCGCTCACCGCCGAGGAGTACGCGGTACTGGACCGCAACGGTCGGCTGCAACTGCCGGGCGAGTTCACCGAGCGGCTGCACATGCGCAAGCGGGTGCGGCTGGCCCTGGAGTCCGATCACATCGGCGTATGGCCCGACGCGGCGGGCGCGCGGACCGCGGACCGGACGCCCGGGCGGTCAGCTGAGGCGGAGTACGGCGCCCAGGCGGCGCCTGCGGGCGAGGACGGTCTCGGTGGCCGCGGTGGCGATGATCAGCACGGTCATGCCGATGACGAGGGCGACGGTCAATGAGTAGTCGGTCCGCAGGGCCGGTTGCGCGGGTCCGCCGGTGAACTGGCGCAAGTCCAGGGCCTGGGTCATCAGCCGCGGTTCGAGCAGGCCCAGCAGCGTGCCGCCCACGGCCGCCGCCACCGCGAGCGGGAGCAGTTGCAGGAAGTGCACCGCGCCGGCTTCCCTGCCGCCCAGCCCGAGCGTGCGCAGGAACGAGGTGGTGCGGCCGCGCTCGTGGGAGGTGAGGATCAGTTCCAGGGCGACCGCGAGCAGTCCGAAGAGGGCGGCCAGGGCCGAGCCGGTCGCGTAGACGGTGCCGAGTCCCCGGCGCAGGCCGTCCGCGCGCAGCGTGCTCAGCGTCTCGGACCGGGTGCGGATCCGCGCCAGGGGTCCCAGTTCCTTGGCCGCCGCCGACCGCAGTGCCGCGGCGGTGACGGGGGTGGGTCCGCGGCCCCGCAGGAGCAGGACGGTGCTTCCGGAGGACTGCTGCGGCAGCAGGTGCTCGGCGGAGGCGGTGGTGATCAGCATCGGCGTGCCGGACGCGATCTGCGCCGTGACCGGCCCGAGGAGAGGGTCGCGCAGGTCCGTGGCGGTGAGGGTGCGGACCGGATGGAGGGTCAGGCGCACGGGGGGACGACCGGCGGCCAGCACGCTGGCGGTGAAGCCGCCGGTGCGCTCGCTCGCGCGCAGGGCCGGGGACAGGAAGACCGGCAGGGGGACGTCGGCGCCGGCCGGCGTTGCCGGCGGGGCGGTCAGCCCGGACAGCAGGGCGCGGGCCAGCGTCGAGTCCGGGGCGATGGCGGTCAGTTGCCGGGGATCCACGGTGATCACGGCGACCGCGGAGATCACCGCGCCGTCGGCCTGGCCCACCAGATCGAGCGAGTGCAGGTGCTGGACGGCCGTCCGGATCCCGGTGCCGCCGGCCGGCGGGACGGCCGCGGTGGCGGCCGGGGAAGTGCTGCTCCCGGCGACGGTCGCGCACGCGTCGGCGCCGGTGCTCCAGGCCGCGCCGACGGCCAGGCCGTCGCCGACCGTGCGC
>NZ_FMCH01000154.1 GCF_900091855.1 Streptomyces sp. DvalAA-14 | reverse complement strand
GCCGCAGCCGCTCGGCGCCCGCTTCCGCAGCGGCCCCGACGGGGCCACCGGCACCAACTTCGCGCTGTGGGCCCGCGGCGCCGAGTCGGTCGAGCTCTGCCTGTTCGACGCCGACGGCGCCGAGACCCGGGCGCCGCTGACCGAGCTGACCCATGAGGTCTGGCACGGCTTCCTGCCCGGTGTGCTGCCCGGTCAGCGCTACGGCTTCCGGGTCGGCGGGCGCTGGGACCCGTGGACCGGCGCGCGCTGGAATCCGGCGAAGCTGCTGCTGGACCCGTACGCCCGCGCGGTGGACGGCGAGTTCACCCTCACTCCCGAGACGTACGGGCATGTCCGCGACTGGCCGGAGCGCGAGGTCGCCGACACCGTGCGCGACAACAGCGACTCGGCGCCGCACGTGCCCAAGGGCGTGGTGGTGGACGACGACGACGACTGGGAGGACGACCGGCGGCCCAAGACGCCGTGGTCGGACTCGGTGATCTACGAGCTGCATGTGCGCGGCTTCACCAAGTCCCACCCCGGGGTGCCGCCCGAGCTGCGCGGTACGTACGCCGGGCTGGCCCATCCGGCGGCGATCGAGCACCTGACCCGGCTCGGGGTGACCGCGGTCGAACTGCTGCCGGTGCACCACTTCGCGCACGAGGAGCACCTGGAACGGCGGGGCCTGCGCAACTACTGGGGCTACAACTCCATCGGCTACTTCGCGCCGCACTCCGCCTACAGCGCCAGCGGCACCCGCGGCGAGCAGGTCGGCGAGTTCAAGCGGATGGTCCGGGCGCTGCACGCGGCCGGCATCGAGGTGATCCTCGACGTGGTCTACAACCACACCGCCGAGGGCGCCCAGAACGGCCCCACCCTGTCCCTGCGGGGCATCGACAACCGCGGCTACTACCGGCTCGGTGACGATCCGCGCGGCTACACCGACTACACCGGCTGCGGCAACACCCTCAATGTCGTCCAGCCGCATGTGCTGCGGCTGATCACCGACTCGCTGCGCTACTGGGTGACCGAGATGGGGGTGGACGGCTTCCGTTTCGATCTCGCCTCGGCGCTGGCCCGCGCCATGCACGACGTGGACATGCTGTCCCCGTTTCTGGCGGTGATCGCCCAGGACCCGGTGCTGCGCCGGGTCAAGCTGATCGCCGAGCCGTGGGACGTCGGCTCCGGCGGCTACCAGGTGGGCGCGTTCCCCCCGCTGTGGGCCGAGTGGAACGACCGTTTCCGCGACACCGTACGGGACTTCTGGCGCGGCGCCACCACCGATGTGCGCGACCTGGGCTACCGGCTGTCGGGCTCCAGCGACCTGTACGACTGGGGCGGGCGGCGGCCGTACGCCTCGGTCAACTTCGTGACCGCGCACGACGGTTTCACCCTGCGCGACCTGGTCTCGTACAACGGCAAGCACAACGAGGCCAACGGGGAGAACGGGCGGGACGGCACCGACGACAACCGCTCGTGGAACTGCGGCACCGAGGGCCCCTCGGACGATCCGCAGGTACTGGCGCTGCGCCGCCGGCAGATCCGCAATCTGCTGGTGATGCTGCTGCTGTCCACCGGGGTGCCGATGCTGGTGGCCGGCGACGAGATGGGCCGCACCCAGGGCGGCAACAACAACGCCTACTGCCAGGACAATCCGGTCAGCTGGGTGGACTGGTCGCTGCTGGACGATCCGGGCTGGCGGTCGATCCGCGACACCGCGGCCCGGCTGATCGCGCTGCGGCACGCCCATCCGGTGCTGCGGCGCGGCGGTTTCTTCTCCGGCCTGGCCAGCATCCCGGAGGGGCTGCGCGATGTGGCGTGGTTCCAGCCCGGCGGGCGGGAGATGACCGAGCAGGACTGGTACGCGGCCTCCTCGACGCTCGGCATGTACCTCTCGGGGCAGGACATCCCGCAGCGGGACGCGCGGGGCGGGCCGGTGGTGGACGACAGCTTCCTGCTGATCGTGCACGCGGACCACCGGCCGGCCGACTTCGCACTGCCGGGGGCGCCCTGGGCGCGGTCGTACGAACTGGTGCTGGACACCGCGCGGGAGGAGGACCCGCTGCCGGATTCGGACATGGGCCGGGGCCTGGGCCCGGGCCGGGAACGGGACACGGCCGCCGGTGGCGCCGCCCGGTCCGGTGCGGAAGCCGGTGCCGCGCCGGCCGGCGAATCCGCCGCCGCCGGGCAGCTGATACGGATGGGCGCGCGGTCCGTGCGGCTGTACCGGGCGCTGCGGATGTGACGGCCGCGCCCCAGCTCAGCCCGGGTGAGGCGGTGCTCACGGCGCCCGGCCGCGAACCCGCTGGACTGCGCCGAGTGGTCCAGTCCATTCTGGTCGGGTGACCTCTTCAGCGCCCCGCTCCGACCGTCAGGCCGACCCCGCCGCCGAGGTCACCCCGGGACTCGGCCCCGGACTCGGCCCGGGACGTGCCCCACAGCCGGGGTCCGGGCTCGGGTCCGGGCTCGGCGAGCGGCTGTGGTCCGGTAATTTCCGGCTCTACTTCACCGCCCGCTCGGTGGCCATGCTCGGCGACACCATGCTGCCCGTGGCGCTGTCGGCCGGCCTGCTGTCGTACGGCTACTCGGTCGGTGACATCGGGCTGGTGATGGCCGCCACCACCGCCTGTTTCGCCGGACTGGTCATCCTCGGCGGGGTGTTCGCCGACCGCTTCAACGTCCGCGCCCAGATGATCGGCGCGGACCTGGTCCGGGTCTGCTCGCAGTCCACCGCCGCCTTCCTCTTCCTCACCCACCGGGTGCGGCTGTGGGAGGTGGTGGTGATCGCGGTGGTCAACGGCACCGCGGCGGCGATGTTCCAGCCGGGCGTGGCCAGCACGCTGGTGCGGGTCGCGGCCGATGTGCAGGGCGGGAACGCGGTGACCCGGACCGCGGAGTCGGTGGCGAGCCTGGCCGGGCCCGCCTTCGCCGGCCTGCTGGTCGGATTCGCCTCCCCCGGCGTGGTGTTCGCCGTGCACGCGTCGACGTATCTGACCAGCGCGGTGTGCCTGATCCTGCTGCGTTTCGGCCCGGTCCCGCCCCGGCTGCTCGCGGCGGCCGGGTCATTCCGGGCCGATCTCGCGGAGGGCTGGCGGGAGTTCCGATCCCGGTCCTGGATGTGGTCGGTGATCGTGGTGTGGATGGTCTTCATGGTGTGCGTGATCGGCCCCTACACCCCGCTGGCGGCGGGCCGGATCATCCCCGAGCACGGCGCGGGCGCCTACGGCCTGGTGAACTCCGCGCTCGGCGGCGGCACCGCGGTGGGCGCGCTGCTGGCGCTGCGGATCCGGGCGGCCCACCCGCTGCGGGCCGGGTCCGTGGCCCTGTTCGCCACCGCGCTGATGCCGGCCTCGGTCGGCCTGGACCTGCCGGTCGCCGCGATGTGCGGCTGCGTGTTCGTGGCCGGGACGGGCACCGCCTACTGGGGCGTCAACTGGGCCACCAGCGTGCAGACACAGGTGCCGAACGACATCCTCAACCGGATCCACGCCTACGAGGTGGCCGGTTCGGTGGCCATGGTCCCGGTCGGCCAGGCGCTGGCCGGGCCGGCGGCCTCGCTCTTCGGGGCGGGCCGGGTACTGCAGGCCGGGGCCGCGGTGGCGGTGGCGGTGGCCGTCACCTTGCTGGCGGTCCCGGCGGTCCGGAATCTGCGCCGGGCCGCGTAGCGCCCGCCCGGCCCGGCTCAGGGCTGCGCGAGCCGGTCCAGTAGCGCCATCGCCTCGATGACGGTCCGGCGCTCGCCTTCGGTGAAGCGGTCGTGCAGCGCCCGGGCCAGCCACTCCTCGCGGGCCTGCCGGTTGCCCTCGGCCCGCTCCCGGCCCGCGCCGGTCAGGCTGACCAACTGCCGCCGCCCGTCGAGCGGGTCGGGCCGCCGCTCGATCAGGCCGTGCTGGTCGAGAACGGTGAGCGAGGCGGCCATCGACTGGGGCCGCACCCCCTCGGCGGCGGCCAGGTCGCTGGTGGACACCGCTCCCTGCCGGCCCAGCAGGGTCAGCGCGGCCACCTGTGACGGCGTCAACTCGTCGGTGTCGGCGACGCCCCGCAGCCGGCGCCGGAGCCGGCTGAACACCACGCGTACGTCCCGCGCGGCGCGGGCGGCCGATTCCGAGATGCCCTCGGGGTTGTCTGCCATACTCAGACGGTAAAGCTTTCAGGATAGACTGTCCAGTCTAACCTGTACAGTTCCGCCTGAATGGTTCACCGGGTGTGCATGCCCCCGCCACCGGCGGACCATCCCGGACCGCCTCGGGCCATCCCGGACTCCCGGACCGCCTCGGGCCACCGTCAGACCAGGCTGTCCCGCCATGCCTGGTGGAGACCGGCGAAGTGGCCGTCGTCCGAGATGAGTTGGTCCGGCGTACCGTCCTCCACGATCCGCCCGTCGCGCATCACCAGCACCCGGTCGGCGATCTCCACCGTCGACAGCCGGTGCGCGACGATCACCGCGGTACGGCCGTTGAGCACCGTGCGCATCGCGTGCTGCACCGCCCGCTCCCCCGGCACATCGAGGGACGAGGTGGCCTCGTCCAAGATGAGCACCGCCGGGTCCGCCAGCAACGCCCGGGCGAACGCGACGAGTTGCCGCTGGCCGGCCGAGATGCGGCCGCCGCGCTTGCGGACGTCGGTGTCGTAGCCGTCGGGCAGGGCGGCGATGAACTCATGGGCGCCGATGGCCTTCGCCGCCGCTTCCACTTCCTGCCGGGTGGCGTCGGGCCTGCCGATGGTGATGTTGTCGGCGACGGTGCCGGAGAACAAGAACGCCTCCTGGGTGACCATGACCACGCCCCGGCGCAGATCGGCCCGCGACAGATCGCGCAGCGGCACCCCGTCGAGTAGCACCCGGCCGTCGGTCGGGTCGTAGAACCTGGCCAGCAGCTTGGCGAGGGTCGACTTGCCGGCGCCGGTCGCGCCGACGACGGCGACCGTCTGCCCGGCGGGCAGCCGCAGTCCGAAGGTGGGCAGCACCTCACCGCCGGTGCGGTAGGCGAACCGCACCGCGTCGAAGACGACCTCGCGGCCGGGCCGGCTGTCCGCGCGCTCCGGCAGGCTCACCGGCCGTTCCGGTTCGGGCACGGTCGGCGCCTGGGCCAGCAGCCCGGCGATCTTCTCCAGCGAGGCGGCGGCCGACTGGTAGGAGTTGAGGAACATGCCGAGCCGGTCGATCGGGTCGTACAGCCGGCGCAGATACAGCACGAACGCGGCCAGCACGCCGAGCTCCATCCCGCCCCCCGCCACCCGGTAGGCACCCCACAGCACGATCACCGCGATGGTGACATTGGCGAGCAGCCGGGATCCGACGACATAGCGGGCCATCTCCAGGATCGCGTCGCCGTTCGCCCGCTCGTGGCGGTGGTTCAGCTCGTGGAAGGCCGCGTCGTTGGGCTCCTCGCGGCGGAAGGCCTTGACCGGGCGGATGCCGTTCATCGTCTCGGTGAACTTCACGATCACCGCCGCGATCGCGGTGGACCGCTTGCGGTAGGCCACCATCGAGCGGCGCTGGTAGACCCGGATCGCGACGTACAGCGGGAGGTAGGAAGCCACGGTGGCCAGGCCCAGCTTCCAGTCCAGGAAGAGCAGCAGCGCGGTGATGTAGATCGCGGACAGCACCACGCCGATCAGCTCCTCCAGGCCGTCGGAGAGCAGTTCGCGGATCGACTCCACGTCGGAGGTGGCGCGGGCGATCAGCCGTCCCGAGGTGTAGCGCTCGTGGAAGTCCAGGCTCAGTGACTGGGCGTGGCGGAAGATCCGGCCGCGCAGGTCGATCAGCACGTCCTGGCTGACGACGGCGGCCACCCGGATGAACCAGCGTTGCAGCACACCGGACAGCAGCCCGCAGCCGAGGTAGCCGGCCGCGACCGCGATCAGCGCGCCGTGCCGGCCCTCGCGCACCTGCGGGATGCCGTGGTCGATGGCGTAGGCGACCAGCAGCGGGCCGGCCTGCACCGCGGCCTGCTGGATCAGCAGCAGGACGGCGGCGAGCCAGACCCGGCGGCTGTGCGGGCGCAGCAGCGAACGCAGCAGGGCGAGCTGGGCGTTGCGCGGGGCGGGCAGGACGTCCTGGTCGAAGGGGTCGACCGGGGCGGGCGGCCCGGCGGGATCGGCGGGGCCGGTGGTCCGGGGGCCGGATTCTTCCGGTTCGGTGACGGTGGGTGATGCCACGGACGTCATCGGGCGTCGCTCCTCTGCAGCGTGTCGGCGTGGGCGGTGGCCGCGGTGGCGGTGCCGGCGGCGGCGCTGTCCGAGGGGCCGGCCGCGGTCCGCGCGGTGCGGGAGTCCGCGTCTCCCGACATCAGGTGCCGGTACTCGGCGCTGTCCCGCAGCAGTTCCGGGTGCGTGCCGACCGCTGTGATCCGCCCGCCGACCAGCAGCGCCACCCGGTCGGCGAGCAGCACGGTGGAGGGCCGGTGGGCGACGACCAGCGCGGTGGTCTCCCGCAGGACGTCGCGCAACGCCGCCTCGACCAGCGCCTCGGTGTGCACGTCGAGGGCGGACAGCGGGTCGTCCAGGACCAGGAACCGGGGTTTGCCGACCACCGCGCGGGCCAGCGCGAGCCGCTGCCGCTGCCCGCCGGACAGGCTCAGCCCCTGCTCGCCGACCTGGGTGTCCAGGCCCTTCGGCAGCGCGGACACGAAGTCGCACTGGGCCACGGCCAGCGCCCGCAGCACGTCCTGCTCGTCGGCGCCGTCCGGTCCCGCGCCCATCTCCACGTTCTCCCGCACGGTCGCCGAGAACAGCGTCGGCTCCTCGAAGGCCACGGCGAGCAGCTCGCGCAGCCGGGCGACCGGCAGGTCGGCGATGTCCGCGCCGTCCAGGGTGATCCGGCCGCCGGTCGCGTCGTGCAGCCGGGGCAGCAGCATGGTGAGCGTGGTCTTGCCGCTGCCGGTGGCGCCGACCAGCGCCATCGTCTCACCGGGGCGGATGTGCAGGTCGACACCGGCCAGCAGTTCTTCGCTGTCGGGCGGGGCGTCGGGATAGCGGAAGCGGACGCCTTCCAGCCGCACGCCGTCGGCGACCGGCGACGCCTCGCGGCCCGAGGTGTCCGCCTCGGGGGCGTCCATCGCCTCGAAGTAGCGGTCGGCGGCGGTGGCCGACTCGTTGCTCATCGCCAGCAGGAAGCCGATGGACTCCACCGGCCAGCGCAGGGCCAGCGCGGTCGACAAGAACGCCACCAGGGTGCCGGCCGACAGCTTGTCGTCGGCGACCTGGAGCACCCCGACCAGCAGCGCGGCGCCGATGGCCAGTTCCGGCAGCGTCATGATGACCGCCCAGATGTCGGACAGCAGCCGGGCCTTGCGCATCTCGGTGTGCCACAGCTCCTTGGTCTTGCCGCGGAAGGCCCTGGCCTGGCTGCGGTGCCGCCCGAACGCCTTGACGATGCGGATGCCGAGCACCGACTCCTCGACCAGGGTCGCCAGGTCGCCGGCCTGGTCCTGGGCCCGGCGGGCGGCGAGCGCGTAGCGCGACTCGAAGTACGAGCAGAGGATCATCAGCGGCACCGCGGGGGTGAGCAGCACCAGGCCGAGCAGCCACGACTGGGCGAACAGGATGCCGAAGCCGATGACCACGGTGGCGGTGTTGACCACCAGGAACACCAGGGGGAAGGCCAGGAACATCCGCAGGATCTGCAGATCCATGGTGGCCCGGGACAGCAGCTGCCCCGACGCCCAGCGGTCGTGGAAGTCCACCGGCAGCCGCTGCAGGTGCCGGTAGAGGTCGGCCCGCATGCCCGCCTCGACCCCGGCCAGCGGCCGGGCCACCAGCCACCGCCGCACCCCGAACAGCAGCGCCTCCAGCAGCCCGAGCAGCAGCACCAGACCGCCGCCGAGCCACACCCCGCCCGGGTCGTGGTGCTGGACCGGCCCGTCCACCATCCATTTGAGGACCAGGGGGATGAGCAGGGACATGCACGACGCGACCACGGCCACCACCGCGGAGACCGCCAGCAGGACGCGCACCGGTCTCACGTAGGGCCACAGCCGCAGCAGTGAGCGCAGCGAGGAGTGCGGGGGGACGGGCGCGCCCGACGGCGCGGCGTCACCCGCGTCGGAGGGCTCGGTCCCGGTGTCGGGCTCGGCGTCGGGCATGGCGGCAGGACTCGTTGCGGGGGTCACTTTCCGACCCTAGGGGGCACCACGGACAGCTCTCACCTGGTTTTCGGTCGTATCGCCCAGCGACCGGATCCAGCCATCCGTCTCAAGGGGCGAATGGACAGGGCGAGGGTGGTCGGCCGACCGGCGCGGGTGCTGTGCCACCAAAAGTACCGTTTGACGGCTCAAAAACTTTGCCAGCACGCAACACAGCGATCACACCCGCCCGCTATGCGAACCTCACCACCCGCCCACCGAACGAATTTCAGCCAAATTCGAGTCACGGCAATGACATGGACAGGTAAAGGATGCCACTCTGTGCCCCGTTCCCCAGCACACCCGGCGCACAGCGCCGGCACAGCATTACCACAGCTCTACCCGGGTAGACCCCACCATCCCCATCTGCCCGGACTGTCCCGGCCGCCACCCGCGGCCGCCGCAGAAGGAGTGTCACGAGTGCGCAGATCCCCCCGCACAGCAGCCGCGGCAGGCGCCCTGATAGCAGGTGCCGCAATGCTCGCCGTGAGCCTGCCCGCCGGAACGGCTTCGGCCCAGTCCGGCACGGCCCACACCGTCCAGGCCGACACCCACGCCGCCCCCCGGGCCGGCGCGCTGCCGGCCGCCCTGTCCCCGGCGCAGCAGTCGGCACTGGTCGCCCAGAAGCAGTCCCAAGCCTCGACCACCGCGTCGTCGCTGCACCTCGGTGCGAACGAGAAGCTCGTCGTCAAAGACGTCGAAAAGGACGCGGACGGCAGCGTCCACACCCGCTACGAGCGCACCTACCTGGGACTGCCGGTGCTCGGCGGCGACCTGGTCGTCGCCCAGGACGCGACCGGCGCCACCACCGGCGTGGACCGGGCGACCGGCGCCACCATCGCGGTCAGCAGCGTCACCCCCGCCAAGAGCGCCGACTCCGCGAAGTCGTACGCGCTGACCGCCGCCCGGGCGCAGGGCGCGGCCGACCCGACCGCGGCCGCGGCGCCCCGCAAGGTGATCTGGGCCGCGAACGGCACCCCGACCCTCGCCTGGGAGTCGGTGATCGGCGGCTTCCAGGACGACGGCACGCCGAACCAGCTGCACGTGATCACCGATGCCACCACCGGTGCCAAGCTCTTCCAGTACCAGGGCATCGAGACCAGCGTCGGCAACAGCGAGTACAGCGGACAGGTGAACATCACCACCACCAAGTCCGGCTCCACGTACAACCTGACCGACGGCAGCCGCGGCGGCCACAGCACGTACAACCTCAACCACGCCACGTCCGGCAAGGGCACCCTGTTCACCGACGCCGACGACGTCTGGGGCGACGGCAACGGCGCGACCGCGCAGACCGCCGGGGTGGACGCGGCCTTCGGCGCCCAGGAGACCTGGGACTACTACAAGAACACCTTCGGCCGCAGCGGCATCCGCGGTGACGGTGTCGCCGCCTACTCCAGCACGCACTACGGCAACAACTACGAGAACGCGTTCTGGGACGACGGCTGCTTCTGCATGACGTACGGCGACGGCAGCGGCAACACCCACCCGCTGACCGCGCTGGACGTGGCCGGCCACGAGATGAGCCACGGCGTCACCTCCAACACCGCGGGCCTGAACTACACCGGTGAGTCCGGCGGTCTGAACGAGGCGACCTCCGACATCATGGGCACCGGCGTGGAGTTCTACGCCAACACCGCCGCCGACCCGGGTGACTACCTGATCGGCGAGAAGATCAACATCAACGGCGACGGCACCCCGCTGCGCTACATGGACAAGCCCAGCAAGGACGGCGGCTCGAAGGACTACTGGTCCTCCAGCCTGGGCGGCCTGGACGTGCACTACTCCTCCGGTCCGGCCAACCACTTCTTCTACCTGCTGTCCGAGGGCAGCGGCGCCAAGGTCATCGGCGGGGTCAGCTACAACAGCCCGACCTCCGACGGCCTGTCGGTGCCCGGTATCGGCCGGGACAACGCCCTCAAGCTCTGGTACAAGGCGCTGACCGAGCGCTTCACCTCCACCACCAACTACGCCTCGGCCCGCACCCAGTCGCTGCAGGCCGCGGCCGACCTGTGGGGCGCGGGCAGCGCCACGTACAACACGGTCGCCAACACCTGGGCGGCCATCGGCGTCGGCAGCCGCGTCAGCACCCCGAGCGGCGTGACCGTCACCAACCCGGGCGCCCGGTCCACCGTGGTGAACACAGCGACCAGCCTGCAGATCTCGGCCAGCAGCACCAACGGCGGCGCCCTGACCTACAGCGCGACCGGCCTGCCGACCGGCCTGTCGATCGGCGCCTCCACCGGCCTGATCTCGGGCACCCCGACCGCCACGGGCACCTACAACGTCACGGTCACCGCGAAGGACTCCACCAACGCCACCGGCACCGCGTCCTTCACCTGGACCGTCACCGCCTCCGGCGGCGGTGGCGGCGGCGGCCAGCTGCTGCTCAACCCCGGCTTCGAGAGCGGCGCGACCTCCTGGACGCAGTCCTCCGGCGTGATCGACAACAGCACCGGCGCCCCCGCGCACTCGGGCTCGTACAAGGCCTGGCTGGACGGCTACGGCACCACCCACACCGACACGCTCTCCCAGTCGGTGACCATCCCGGCCGGCTCCACCTCGGCCACCTTCAGCTACTACCTGTACATCACCACCGCGGAGACCAGCACCAGCACGGCCTACGACAAGCTGACCGTCACGGCCGGCTCCACCACCCTGGCCAGCTACTCCAACGTCAACAAGGGCACCGGCTACGTCCAGCGCTCGGTCAACCTGGCCCCGTACATCGGCCAGACCGTCACGCTGAAGTTCACCGGCACCGAGGACTCCAGCCTCCAGACGTCGTTCCTCATCGACGACACGGCGGTGAATGTCAGCTGATCACCTGATCAGCGGTACCTCCCGCTGACCACGCGGTCCCGACCCGGGCCGGCGCCCCCACCGCCGGCCCGGGTCTTCCGATTTTTACCTTTTATCTACGGTGTGGGGTGGTCATCTCGGGCGATTTCGGTCCGTACAGTGCGGATCTGGACGCACCTGCCCCACCAGTAGGAGATGGATATGGCAACCGGAACCGTGAAGTGGTTCAACTCGGAAAAGGGCTTCGGCTTCATCGAGCAGGACGGCGGCGGCTCCGACGTCTTCGCGCACTACTCCAACATCCTCTCGCAGGGTTACCGCGAGCTGCTCGAAGGCCAGAAGGTCGAGTTCGACGTCGCCCAGGGCCAGAAGGGCCCGCAGGCGGAGAACATCCGCCAGATGAGCTGAACCCGCACGAACCGGCACAAAAGAAGGCCCGCACCGGTCGGTGCGGGCCTTCCGCGGTCCCGAGTCAGCTGTCGCGGATCAGCGCAGCACCCCCGCCGTCATCCCCTCGGTCTCCGGCGGCACCGCCATCAGGCCCAGCTCCGCCGAGGTCGCCAGCAGCCGGTGGGCCGGCAGCACCCGGACGGTGTAGCCGAAGGCGCCGGTCCGGTCGAGGGTCAGCTGGCCCTCGTACTGGTGGCGGCCGGCGTCGTCCGGACGGCCGGCCGGCTTGAGCGACACGGCGGTCGGCGCGGTCAGCCGGTCCGCCGCGTCCACCCGGCCGGACAGCAGCTGGACGTCGACGTCCGCCGGGTCGAGGCCGCCCAGCGACACCTGGGCCCGCAGCGTGAGCGTGGCGCCCAGTTCCGGGGTGCTGCCCTCGTCCACCGGGCCGGTCTCGACATGGTCGACGGCGACCCGCGGCCACTGCTGGCGCACCCGCTGCTTCCACTCGGCCAGCTCGCCGGCCGCCGCGCCCTGGAGGGCGCGGTGCGAGCGGGCGGCCGGCGCGTACAGCTGGTTGACGTAGTCGCGCACCATCCGGCCGGCCAGCACCTTGGGGCCGAGCGTGGTCAGGGTGTGCCGGACCATCTCGATCCAGCGCTTGGGCACCCCTTCCGCACCGTGGTCGTAGAAGCGCGGCGCGACCTGGTTCTCCAGCAGCTCGTAGAGGGCGGCGGCCTCCAGCTGGTCGCGGCGGTCCTCGTCGCTGAGGCCGTCGGCGGTGGGGATCGCCCAGCCGTTGTCGCCGTCGAACCACTCGTCCCACCAGCCGTCGAGCACCGACAGGTTGAGACAGCCGTTGAGGGCGGCCTTCATTCCCGAGGTGCCGCAGGCCTCCAGCGGGCGCAGCGGGTTGTTCAGCCAGACGTCGCAGCCGGGGTAGAGCAGCCGGGCCATCCGCATGTCGTAGTCGGGCAGGAAGACGATGCGGTGCCGGACCCGGGGGTCGTCGGTGAACCGGACCAGCTCCTGGACCAGCCGCTTCCCGCCGTCGTCGGCGGGGTGGGCCTTGCCGGCCACCACGATCTGGATCGGCCGCTCGGGGTGCAGCAGCATGGCCCGCAGCCGGTCCTGGTCGCGCAGCATCAAGGTGAGCCGCTTGTAGGACGGCACCCGGCGGGCGAAGCCGATGGTGAGCACGTCCGGGTCGAGCACCTGGTCGGTCCAGCCGAGTTCCGCGTCGCCCGCGCCGCGCTGCCGCCAGGAGGCACGCAGCCGGCGGCGGACGTCCTCCACCAGCTGTTCGCGCAGCTCGCGGCGCAGCTCCCAGATCGCGCTGTCGGGCACGCCGTCGCCGGCCTGCCAGCGGTCGTCGCCGCTGACCGGTACGGCGTCCTCGCCGGCCGAGGTCCCCGAGTTCTCGGCGGCGAGCCGCTCGACCTCGGGCGCCACCCAGGTGGGCGCGTGCACCCCGTTGGTGACCGAGGTGATCGGCACGTCCTCGGGGTCGAAGCCGGGCCACAGGCCGGCGAACATCTGCCGGCTGACCGCGCCGTGCAGGGTGGACACGCCGTTGGCGCGCTGGGCGAGCCGCAGGCCCATGACGGCCATGTTGAACAGGTTGGGGTCGCCGCCGGGGTAGGTCTCCCGGCCGAGTTCGAGGATCCGGTCGATGTCCACGCCCGGCAGTTCGCCGCCGTCGCCGAGGTGGCGGCCGACCAGTTCCCGGTCGAAGCGGTCGATGCCGGCCGGCACCGGGGTGTGGGTGGTGAACAAGGTGCCGGAGCGGACCGCTTCCAGGGCCGCGTCGAAGCCGAGCCCCTCGAGGGACAGCTCCCTGATCCGCTCCAGGCCGAGGAAGCCGGCGTGGCCCTCGTTGGTGTGGAAGACCTCGGGGGCGGTGTGGCCGGTGATCCGGCAGTAGGCGCGGACCGCCCGGACGCCGCCGATGCCGAGCAGCATCTCCTGGAGCAGCCGGTGTTCGCTGCCGCCGCCGTAGAGCCGGTCGGTGACATCGCGTTCCGCCGCCTGGTTGCCCTCCACATCGGAGTCGAGCAGCAGCAGCGGGACCCGCCCGACCTGGGCTTTCCAGATCCGGGCGTGCAGGGTTCGGCCGCCGGTGAGGGTCAGGGCGACCTCGGCGGGGGTGCCGTCGGCCTCGCGCAGCGGGCTGACGGGCAGCGAATTGGGATCGAGTACGGGATAGGTCTCCTGCTGCCAGCCCTCGCGGGACAGGCTCTGGCGGAAGTAGCCGTGCCGGTACAGCAGGCCGACACCGATCAGCGGGACGCCAAGGTCGCTGGCGGCCTTGAGGTGGTCCCCGGCGAGGATGCCCAGGCCGCCGCTGTACTGCGGCAGGGCGGAGGTGATGCCGTATTCGGGCGAGAAGTAGGCGATGGCGGCGGGCAGGTCGGTTTGTTCCTGATACCAGCGGGGGTTGCCGGTGTAGTCGGCGAGGTCCTCGGCCGCGATGGTGAGCCGCCGCAGGAAGCGGCGGTCGGCGGCGAGCGCGGACAGCCGCTCCTTGGACACGGCCCCGAGCAGCCGCACCGGATCGCCCTGGGCGGCCCGCCAGCCTTCCGGATCGACGTCCCGGAAGAGCTCTCTGGTCTCCTGATGCCATGACCAGCGTAGGTTTTGGGCCAGTTCCCCCAGCGGGCGCAGAGGTTCCGGCAGGACGGTGCGCACGGTGAATCGACGGATTGCCTTCACACCCCCGACCGTAGCCGCGTGGGAGGGGAAGCCGACAGTGATCTCCGGGATCCACTGTTTCAAACGCTCCAACGGAGGCTCACGGAGGCGACCCGCGGCGGATTGGAGCATCCCTGCCGCGCTCCCGAAACGTCGCACTGTGGTGCGTTCACCCCGCGAGTGCGGGGCAGGCTGCACTGCGTGGCCCGTACTCGATGTTCCAGGTGACCCCGCTCACAGATCCACCTGAGTGAACGCGCAGAATTGCGATCCTGCGGGCAGGCCAGTCAGCAGAGCCCGTAGCACCAAGAACAGTTAAAAAGAGTGTCCACCCGAGTGTCCCTATGCCCCGAATATCACGAGTTGTACAGGTGAGGCAATGATCGGTCGTATTCCCGTTGTCGATGTCACCCCGATCGTGGACTGCGGCCGCCGCCCGGCGAAGGCGGTGGCCGGAGAAACGTTCGAGGTGACGGCGACCGTGTTCCGGGAGGGGCACGACGCGGTGGCCGCCAACGTGGTGCTGCGCGACCCGGCGGGCCGGCCCGGGCCGTTCACGCCGATGCGCGCGCTGGAGCCCGGCACCGACCGGTGGGGAGCCCGGGTCACGCCGGACTCCGCCGGCCACTGGACGTACACCGTCGAGGGCTGGTCCGATCCGGTGGCCACCTGGCGGCACACGGCCGGTATCAAGATCCCGGCCGGCATCGACACCGACCTGGTGCTCACCGAGGGCGCCCAGCTGCACGAGCGGGCCGCGGCCGGGGTGCCCAAGGGCGAGGAGCGGGCCGCGGTGCTGGCCGCGGTGGACGCGCTGCGCGACGAGGGGCGGCCGGCCTCGGCCCGGCACGCGGCGGCGCTGGCCCCGGCCGTGGTGGCCGCCCTGGACCGCTTCCCGCTGCGCGAGCTGGTCAGCGCCTCCCGCCCGCTGCCGCTGCTGGTGGAGCGGGAGCGCGCGCTGTTCGGGTCCTGGTACGAGCCTGTTCCCCCGCTCGGAGGGCGCGGTGGTCGAGGCCGGCCGCGCGCCGCGCTCGGGCACCTTCCGCACCGCCGCCGAGCGGCTGCCCGCGGTGGCCGCGATGGGTTTCGACGTGGTGTACCTGCCGCCGATCCACCCGATCGGCACCGCCTTCCGCAAGGGCCCCAACAACAGCCTGTCGGCCGCCCCGGAGGACGTGGGCTCGCCGTGGGCGATCGGCTCGCCGGAGGGCGGCCACGACGCGGTGCACCCGGACCTGGGCACCATCGCGGACTTCGACCACTTCGTGTCCCGGGCGCGCGAGCTGCGCCTGGAGGTGGCGCTGGACTTCGCCCTCCAGTGTTCACCCGACCACCCCTGGGTGGCCAAGCACCCGGAGTGGTTCGCGCACCGGGCGGACGGCACCATCGCCTACGCGGAGAATCCGCCGAAGAAGTACCAGGACATCTATCCGATCGCCTTCGACGAGGACTTCGCCGGCCTGGTCCGGGAGACCCTGCGGGTGCTGCGGCACTGGATGGCGCACGGCGTACGGATCTTCCGGGTGGACAACCCGCACACCAAGCCGGTGGTGTTCTGGGAGAAGGTGATCGCCGACATCAACCGCACCGACCCCGATGTGATCTTCCTGGCCGAGGCGTTCACCCGCCCGGCGATGATGAGCATGCTGGCGCAAGTCGGCTTCCAGCAGTCGTACACCTACTTCACCTGGCGTAATGACAAAGCGGAACTGACCGATTACATGCTGGAGTTGAGCCGGAAGACGGCAGCCTGGATGCGGCCGAACTTCTTCGTCAACACCCCTGACATCCTCCATGCCTACCTGCAGAACGGCGGCCGTCCCGCGTTCGAGACCCGGGCCGTGCTCGCCGCCACCCTCTCCCCCAGCTGGGGGGTCTACGCGGGGTTCGAATTGTGTGAAGCGACCCCCGCGAAACCGGGCAGCGAGGAGTATCTCGACTCGGAGAAGTACCAGCTGCGGCCGCGCGACTGGGCCGCCGCCGAAGCGGAGGGCCGCTCGCTGGCCCCCCTGCTCACCACGCTCAACCGGCTCCGCCGCCGTCACCCGGCTCTGCGGCAGTTGCGGGACATCACGTTCCACCACGTGGACAACGACGCGCTGCTGGCCTACTCCAAGCGGCGGGACGACGACGTCGTGCTGGTGGTCGTCAACCTGGACCCGTTCCACACCCAGGAGGCGACCTTGTCGTTGAACATGCCAGAACTCGGCCTCTCCTGGCACGAGTCTTTCCCGGTGCGCGACGAGCTCACCGGCGAGACCTACCACTGGGGCAGGGACAACTATGTGCGCCTTGAGCCGGGCCGCGCGCCCGCGCACCTGCTGTCACTGCGACCGTCTCCATCGATCGGAGGGTCACTCAGTTGATCGTCAACGAACCCGTACCGGACACCTTCGAGGACACACCGGCCAAGGACCGAGATCCCGAATGGTTCAAACGGGCAGTGTTCTACGAAGTCCTCGTCCGTTCCTTCCAGGACAGCAACGGCGACGGCGTCGGTGACCTGAAGGGAATCACCGCCAAACTCGACTATCTGCAATGGCTGGGCGTCGACTGCCTGTGGCTGCCGCCGTTCTTCGCCTCCCCCCTGCGGGACGGCGGCTACGACGTGTCCGACTACACCGCGGTACTTCCGGAGTTCGGCGACCTGGCCGACTTCGTCGAGTTCGTGGACGCCGCCCACCAGCGCGGTATGCGCGTGATCATCGACTTCGTCATGAATCACACCAGTGACCAGCACGAGTGGTTCCAGCAGTCCCGCAGCGACCCGACCGGGCCGTACGGCGACTACTACACCTGGGCCGACGACGACAAGCAGTTCCCGGACGCCCGGATCATCTTCGTCGACACCGAGACGTCCAACTGGACGTTCGACCCGGTGCGCAAGCAGTACTACTGGCACCGGTTCTTCTCCCACCAGCCGGATCTCAACTACGAGAACCCGCAAGTGCAGGAGGAGATCCTGGCCGCGCTGCGGTTCTGGCTGGACCTCGGCATCGACGGCTTCCGGCTGGACGCCGTGCCCTACCTCTACCAGCAGGAAGGCACCAACTGCGAGAACCTGCCGCAGACCCACAACTTCCTCAAACGGGTCCGGGAGGAGATCGACGCGGCCTACCCGGACACCGTGGTGCTGGCCGAGGCCAACCAGTGGCCCGAGGACGTCGTGGACTACTACGGCGACTTCGAGAAGGGCGGTGACGAATGCCACATGGCCTTCCACTTCCCGGTGATGCCGCGCATCTTCATGGCGGTGCGCCGCGAATCGCGCTACCCGGTCTCCGAAGTGCTGGCCAAGACCCCGGCGATCCCGTCCGGCTGCCAGTGGGGCATCTTCCTGCGGAACCATGACGAGCTGACCCTCGAAATGGTCACCGACGAGGAACGCGACTACATGTACGCGGAGTACGCCAAGGATCCGCGGATGCGGGCCAACATCGGGATCCGCCGCCGGCTGGCCCCGCTGCTGGACAACGACCGCAACCAGATCGAACTGTTCACCGCGCTGCTGCTGTCGCTGCCCGGCTCGCCGATCCTCTACTACGGCGACGAGATCGGCATGGGCGACAACATCTGGCTCGGCGACCGGGACGGGGTGCGCACCCCCATGCAGTGGACGCCGGACCGCAACGCCGGCTTCTCCTCCAGCGATCCCGGCCGGCTCTACCTGCCGACGATCATGGACCCGGTCTACGGCTACCAGGTCACCAATGTCGAGGCGCAGATGAGCTCCCCCAGCTCGCTGCTGCACTGGACCCGGCGGATGATCGAGATCCGCAAGCAGAACCGGGCGTTCGGCCTCGGCTCCTACACCGAGCTGCCGTCCAGCAACCCGGCCGTGCTGGCCTTCCTGCGGGAGGACGGTGACGACCTGGTGCTGTGCGTGAACAACTTCTCCCGGTTCGCCCAGCCCACCGAGCTGGACCTGCGTCAATTCGCGGGCCGCCATCCGGTGGAGCTGATCGGCGGGGTGCGCTTCCCGGCGATCGGCCAACTGCCGTACCTGCTGACTTTGGCGGGCCACGGTTTCTACTGGTTCCGGCTGCGCCGCGACCAGGTCTGACGAGGGGGGGCCGGGTCGCCCGGCCCCCCGCGTGCCCGAGGTGCGGGCATGACCTACCTTTGGCAGGATCCAGAGGTATCCAGCAGTACCCTTCAGCAGCCCGTACGGCGGTTTCCTGTCACCCGCCCGGGGCAGGCTCCCCCGTGTCGCCGGACAGCCCGCACCCGCCATCCGGGAGGCTGGCGCCCCCGCCGCTCGCAGTAGCGGCCGGGTGCGCGATTCCCCGGGGAAAGGACGTCATGTCGGACCGCTCCTGGACCCGCGTACCTCCTGCAACACCACCCTCCTCCGTCCCGCCGTCCACCAGCCGCGACCTGGTGCCGGGGCTGCTGAACTCGCTCGACCCGCTGCTGCGCGGCTGGCTGCCGCGGCAGCGCTGGTTCGCCGGCAAGGGCCTGCCCATCGGCCGCCTGCGGCTGGCCGAGGCGACCGAGCTGGTGCCGCCCGGCGGCCGGCTCGGCCCGCTGGGGCTGCTGCATGTCCTGATCGACGTGGAGCAGCCGGGGCGCCCCGCGGACTGCTACCAACTGCTGCTCGGCGCGCACCCGCTGCTGCCCTCCAACCTGGTCCGCGCCGCCCTCGGCCCGGCGGTCGGCGGCCCCTACGACGGGCTGACGCTGTACGACGCGCCGCACGACCCGCGGCTGGCCGCGGTGCTGCTGGACCGGCTGCGGCTGCCCGGCCGCACCGGGCGGCTGCGGTTCACCGCCGAGCCGACCGCGCAGTTCCCGCCGGGGCTGACCCCGCGGGTGTCCACCGCCGAGCAGTCCAACACCTCGGTGGTGTACGGCGACACCTACATCCTGAAGCTGTTCCGCCGGGTCTCCCCCGGCACCAATCCGGACCTGGAACTGTCGCTGGCGCTGGCCAGGGCCGGCTCGCGGCGCATCGCGGAGCCGGTGGCCTGGTTCGAGGCGCTGGACGAGGCCGCCGAGAGCGCCGACGGCGCACACCGCGGCGAGGACCC
>NZ_FMCH01000012.1 GCF_900091855.1 Streptomyces sp. DvalAA-14 | reverse complement strand
CCGCACGGCAAGGCGGCGGCGGACACCGGGCGCGAGGTCGCGGCGCCGGCGCCGGGCCGGTGGCCGGCAGCCCCGCGAGCGCCCCCGCCACCGAGGCGTCCACGCCGCTCAGCCGGGTGGAGGCCCGCCGGGCCGCGAAAGCCGCCAAGGAGAGCCCGTCCGTCGTCATCAGCCGCATCGTCGGTGAGGTGTTCATCACCACCGGCGTCATCATGCTGCTGTTCGTCACCTACCAGCTGTGGTGGACCAACGTCCGGGCCCACCAGCAGGCCAACAGCGCCTCCAACAAGCTGGAACACCAGTGGCAGACCACCACGACCGACCCGAACCGGGCGGCGGGCACCTTCTCGCCGGGCCAGGGCTTCGCGATCATGTACATCCCGAAGCTGGACGTGAAGGCCCCCATCGCGCAGGGCGTGGACAAGACGAAGGTGCTCGACAAGGGCATGATCGGCCACTACGACGGCGACCTGAACACCGCGATGCCGTGGGACAAGAGCGGCAACTTCGCGGTCGCCGCCCACCGCAACACCCATGGCGAACCGTTCCGGTACATCAACCGACTCGTGCCGGGCGACAAGGTGGTGGTGGAGACGGCCACCACGTACTACACCTACGAGATCACCAGCTCCCTGGCCACCACGCCGCCGTCCAACATCAGCGTGCTGCAGCCCGTCCCGCCCGGTTCCGGCTTCACCAAGCCCGGCCGCTACCTGACCCTCACCACCTGCACCCCCGAGTTCACCAGCACCAACCGGCTGATCGTCTGGGGCAAGCTCATCGAGGAACGGCCGCGCAGCAAGGGCAAGCCCGACGCCCTGGTCGAGGGCTAGTGGCGAAGGGAGCCGCCGAGCCGGCCTCCGCGCACGACCCGGCCGCCGCCGGCGACGCCGCCACCAGTGACGGGGAACGGAACACCGTGCCGAGCGGCAGGCCGCCGGGCCGGGGGCCGGTGGCGGCCACCATCAGCTTCATCGGCGAGATCCTGATCACCCTGGGGGTGCTGCTGGCCCTCTTCGTCGTCTACTCGCTGTGGTGGACGAACGTCATCGCCGACCGCCACGAGAAGCAGGCCGGCGACCGGGTCCGCCAGCAGTGGGCCCAGAGCCCCCCGGCCGCCCACGGCGCCGGCGTCCCGGCCCGCGGCCTGGACACCCGGGACGGCATCGGCTTCCTGCACGTCCCGGCGATGGGCAAGGACTACGAGGTGCTGGTCAAGAAGGGCACCTCCACGGACGTGCTCAACGAGGGCGTGGCCGGTTACTACACCGCCCCGACCCGGGCCGCGATGCCCTGGGACAAGTCCGGCAACTTCACCCTGGCCGCACACCGCGACGGCCACGGCGCCAAGTTCCACAACATCAACAAGATCAAGACGGGCGACCCGATCGTCTTCGAGTCCAAGGACACCTGGTACGTCTACAAGGTCTACAAGATCCTCGACCAGACCTCGAAGTACAACGTCGCCGTGACCGACCAGGTGCCCAAGGAGTCCGGGAAGACCAAGCCGGGCCGCTACATCACCCTGACGACCTGCACCCCCGTCTACACCTCCCGCTACCGCTACATCGTCTGGGGCCAACTGGTCCGGATCCAGAAGGTCGACCCGCAGCGGACGCCGCCGGTGGAGCTCCGGCAGTAGCTGGCCGCGACGGAGGACGAAGGCGGAGGACGTAGGCGGAGGACGACGACGGACGACGAAGGGGGGCGGCCCGCACATCATGTGCGGGCCGCCCCCCTTGCCGTTGCGCGATGGCGTCCCGGCTCAGCCGCCGCCGGGGTTGTTGCCGCCGGGGCCGCCCGGATTGTTGCCGCCGCCGCCGAAGGCGAAGAGCTGGATGGTCTCCCCCTCCTCGAGCTGGGTGTTGGCCGGCGGGTTGGTGTAGACGACCATGGCATCGTCCGGGGCGTTGTTCTGCGGCTGGACCTGGAGATTGAGGTTCAGGGCCGCGAGAGCCGCCTTGGCCTGTCCGACCGTCTGGTTGTGGAGATCAGGCATCACCTGCGGCGGTGCCTGCGTCTGCGGACCGGACGAGACGGTCAGCACGATCTGGGTGCCCAGCGTCTCCGGGGTGAAGGCGTCCGGACTCTGGTCGATGACGGTGTTCGCGGCCGCCTGGTCCGGCTGCATCTGCACCTTGATGTTGTTGAAGCCGGCCTGCTGCAACTGGGTCTTGGCGGCATTCACATCGATGTTCTGGACGTTCGGCACCGGCTTTTGCGTCGGCGGTTCCGCCACCGTGAGAGTGACCGTCGAACCCGCGGCCAGCTTGGTGCCGGCGTCCGGGTCCATGGACAGGACGATGTCCTTGTCCTGGGTCGTGGTGGTCTTGACCTTCTCCTTGACCTCGAAGCCCTGGCTGACCAGCTGCGCCTTCGCCGCGTCGAACGGGTCGTTCGTGACGTCCTTGACCGCGATCGGCGGGGCGCCCTTGGAGATCGCCACCTTCACGGTCTTGTCCGACGGGATGGGGGAGTCGGCCGCCGGGATCTGCTTGCAGATCGAGCCCTTGTCGACGTTGGCGTCGGCGCAGAAGGTCGGCGCGCCGGTGACCAGCGTGAGGTCGACGTTGGTCGCCCTGACCTTGGCGTCGGCCAGCGAGAGGTTGTGGAAGTTCGGCACCGTGGTGCCCGCGTCCGCCGGTTTGTGCTCGAACAGCGCCTTGCCGAGGAAGATCGCCCCCACCAGGACGAGGATGCCGGCCACGACCAGCAGCACCGTGGAGGTGTTGCTGCTCTTCTTCTGCCGGCGCCGGCCGGGGCGGTCCTCGTAGCCGTAGCCGCCGTCCTCGTCGCGCATCGGGGGCAGCATCGAGGTGTGCGGGGAGTCCGGCTGGGACGGGAGCGCGGTGGTGGCGGCGCTGTCACCGTACGGGTGCGAGTAGCCGTACCCGACCGAGCCCATCGCGGCCGCGGCGGCGACCGGCTGGCCGTCCAGGGCCGCCTCGATGTCGGCGCGCATCTCGTCGGCCGACTGGTAGCGGTAGTTCGGGTCCTTCGTCAGCGCCTTCAGCACGATCGCGTCCATCGCCGGGGTGACCTCGGGGTCGTACACCGACGGCGGCTGCGGTTCTTCCCGTACGTGCTGGTAGGCGACCGCGACCGGGGAGTCGCCGACGAACGGCGGCCGTACGGTCAGCAGCTCGTAGAGCAGACAACCGGTGGAGTAGAGGTCGGAGCGGGCGTCGACCTGCTCCCCCTTGGCCTGCTCGGGGGAGAGGTACTGGGCGGTGCCTATGACGGCCGCGGTCTGCGTCATCGTCATGCCGGAGTCGCCCATGGCGCGGGCGATGCCGAAGTCCATGACCTTGACCTGGCCGGTCCGGGTGAGCATGACGTTGGCCGGCTTGATGTCGCGGTGCACGATGCCCGCCCGGTGGCTGTACTCCAGGGCCTGGAGGATGCCGACGGTCATCTCCATGGCGCGCTCGGGCAGCAGCTTGCGCCCGGAGTGCAGCAGCTCGCGGAGCGTGGAGCCGTCCACGTACTCCATCACGATGTACGGGATCGAGATGCCGTCGACGTAGTCCTCGCCGGTGTCGTACACGGCGACGATCGACGGATGGTTGAGGGAGGCGGCCGACTGTGCCTCACGGCGGAACCGGGCTTGGAAGGACGGATCGCGGGCAAGGTCCACCCGTAGCGTCTTCACGGCGACGGTACGGCCGAGCCGGGTGTCGTGGGCGAGGTACACCTCGGCCATGCCACCGCGGCCGAGCACCGAGCCCAGCTCGTACCGGCCGCCGAGGCGACGCGGCTCTTCCATAGCTCTGCCCTCTCTCAAACCCGATCTTCAACCGAATCCGTTAACCATTGCCCTGTGCCTGCTCGGGCATACGCTACCGGGCGTACATCGTGCGACCGCGCCCCGGCCGCCCGCCGATACCTGACCGGTACCTGGCCGCGTCCGAGCTGGTTCCTCACTTGTTGAGGACGGCCTCCATCACCTTCTGCGCGATCGGGGCGGCCAGCCCGCCGCCGCTGATGTCGTCGCGGTTGGCGGCGCCGTCCTCGACCACGACGGCGACCGCGACCGGCGAACCCTGGTCGGTCATGGCGTACGACACGAACCAGGCGTAGGGCTTGCCCTTGTTGTCGATGCCGTTCTGCGCGGTGCCGGTCTTGCCGCCGACGGTGACGCCGGGGATCTGGGCATTGGTGCCGGTGCCGGAGCTGACCACGGTCTGCATCATCGACTGGAGCTTCTGCGCGTTCTCCGGCGACAGCGGCTGGCTGAGCTTGCTGGGGGTGGTCTGGGCGATGGTGCTCAGATTCGGCGCGACCAGCTTGTCCACCTCGTACGGCTTCATCAGCGTGCCGTTGTTGGCGATGGCGGAGGCCACCATGGCCATCTGCAGCGGGGTGGCCGCGGTGTCGAATTGCCCGATGGAGGACTGCGCCACCTGGTCGGGGCTCATCTTGGTGTCGAAGTTGCTGGCGTCGGCGCGGACCGGGACGAGCTGCTCCTTGTTGAAGCCGAACTGCTCGGCCTCCTTGACCATGGTGCTGAGGCCGAGGTCCGCGCCGAGCTTTCCGAACACGGTGTTGCAGGAGTACTTCAGCGCGTTGCGCAGGCTGGCGTTCTTGCAGGGGATGGAGCCCTCGTTGCGCAGCGCGGTGGTCGTGCCGGGCAGGATGTACGGGTCGGGGGAGGTCGTCGTGCCGTCGATGTCGGTGACCTTGCCGGACTGCAGCGCGGCGGCCGCGGTGACCAGCTTGAAGGTCGAGCCCGGAGGGTAGGTCTGGCGCAGCGCCCGGTTCTGCATCGGGTCGTCCGGATCGTTCTTCGGCTGGAGCGCGTTCCAGTTCTTCTCGTCCGTCGTCGTGGAGTTGCCGGCGATGCTCGACGGGTCGTAGGACGGGGTGCTCGCCATCGCCAGGATCGCGCCGGTGCGTGGGTCGAGCGCGACGACCGCGCCCTTCTTGTCCCCCAGCCCCTTGAAGGCCGCGGTCTGGGCCTTGGCGTTGAGCGTGGTGACGACGTTGCCGCCCTGCTTCTGCTTGCCGGTCAGCAGGTCGATGGTGCGGTTGAAGAACAGCCGGTCGTCGTTGCCGGTGAGGAACTTGTCCTCGACGCCTTCCAGGAACGAGGTGCCGAACGCCTGCGAGGCGTGGCCGGTCACCGGCGCCCACATCGGGCCGTCGGTGTAGGTGCGCTTGTACTTGAAGTCGCTGCCGGTGGTCGTGGTGTGGCCGGTGACGGCCTTGCCGTCGACGATGATGTCGCCGCGCGGCTGGGCGTACTGGTTGATGGCGACCCGGCGGTTGTTCGGGTCGTTGGAGAGCTGGTCGGCCTGGACGAACTGCACGTAGTTCACTCGGGCCAGCAGGGCGAGGACGAGCAGGCCGCAGAAGACCGCGACTCGTCGCAGGGGCTTGTTCACGGGCTTCGCACCACCTGGGTAGCTTCGGCGTCGGGAGAGGGGGCCGGGCTGGGAGCCGGGCGACGGGCGGTGTCACTGATCCGCAGCAGGATCGCGATGAGCGCCCAGTTGGCGATCACCGACGAACCGCCCTGGGCCAGGAACGGCATCGTCATACCGGTCAGCGGGATGAGTCCGGTGACGCCGCCGGCCACCACGAACACCTGCAGCGCGAAGGCGCCGGACAGGCCGATGGCGAGCAGCTTGCCGAACGGGTCACGGGCGGCCAGCGCGGTACGGATGCCGCGCTCGATCAGCAGGCCGTAGAGCAGCAGGACGGCCATCAGACCGGCCAGGCCCAGCTCCTCGCCGACGGTGGCCAGGATGTAGTCGCTCTTGGGGGCGATGCCGCCGATCAGCCGGGAGTAGCCCTGGCCGAGGCCGGAGCCGAAGATGCCGCCGGAGCCGAAGGCGTACTGGGACTGCGCGGTCTCGGTGACGCCGCCGTTGCTGGCGAGCTTGAGCGGGTGCAGCCAGTTCTGGACGCGGACCTGGACGTGCGACTCGTAGGAGCCGACCGCGACCGCGCCGGCCCCGCTCAGCAGCAGGCCGAAGACGATCCAGCTGGTCCGCTCGGTGGCCACGTAGAGCATGATCACGAAGAGGCCGAAGAAGAGCAGCGAGGTGCCCAGGTCGGTCTCGAAGACCAGGATCAGCATGCTCATCGCCCAGATCACCAGGATCGGGCCGAGGTCGCGGCCTCGCGGCAGGTACATCCCCATGAAGCGGCGGCTGGCCAGCGCCAGGGCGTCCCGCTTGACCATCAGGTAGCCGGCGAAGAACACCGTGATGACGACCTTGGCGAACTCCCCTGGTTGGAGCGAACCCACCCCTGGGATGGTGATCCAGATGCGCGCGCCGTAGACCGGCGGGAAGAACACCGGCAGCACCAGCAGGACCAGCGCGGCGAACATCGAGATGTACGTGTAGCGCTGCAGGATCCGGTGGTCCTTGAGGAAGATCAGCACGATCACGAACAGGGCCAGGCCGATCGCGGACCACACCAGCTGCTTGGGGGCCAGCGGCCCGCCGAGCTGCGGCGTGGTGATGGTCGGTTCCTGGTCGAGCCGCCAGATCAGCACCAGGCCGAGGCCGTTGAGCAGGGTGGCGATCGGCAGCATCAGCGGGTCGGCGTACGGGGCGTACTTGCGCACCAGCAGGTGGGCGCCGCCCGCCATCACCCCGAGGCCGACGCCGTAGCCGAGCAGGCTCGTCGGCACCGCGTTGTTCATCGCCAATCCCACGTTGACGTAGGCGAACAGCGGGATGACGATGGCGAAGACGAGTAGCGCCAGCTCGGTGTTGCGCCGGTTGGGCGCACCGATCGACGTGATGGTGGTGGTATTGCTGGCGCTCATGACGAGCCGACCCCTCCTGCTACTGCTGGCCCGTACCGCATTCCCCGGCCAGATTCTTTTCTTCCGGCGTCAGGGACGGGGTGGGGGCGGTCGTCGGGGTGGGAGTGGCGGTGGGCTTCGCCCCGGGCTTGGTGCCCGGCTTGCTGCTCGGCTTCGCGGCCGGCTTCCCACTGGGCTTGGTGTTGGCCTGGCCGGTGGCGGTGCCCGCGCCGGCGGACCCCTTGACGGTGCCGGCGGCGACCTTCTTGCAGACGGTCGCCTGCTGGGCCAACTCGTCGGCCTTGTCCTCGGCCTGGCTCAGGCTGCCCACCGCGATGGTGTCCTGGAGCCGGTTCTGCTGGTAGGTCGGTAGGTACTTGAGTTCGATGTCGGGCCGGTCCCGGTGGACCTTCGACAGCTGGATCCAGGCCAGCTTCTGGTCGATGCCCTGGTAGACGGCGACATGATTGCCCTTGGCACCGACGTAGTACTGCGTCTGCGTCCAGGCGTAGGCGCCGTATACGCCGCCGCCGATCACCGCGAGCACGACGAGGGTGATCACGCTGCGCTTGAGCCACGGGTGGCCCTTGGCCGGCTTCTCGAAGTCCTCGTCGTCGTAGGAGCTGAAGGCACCCAGCACGCCGCCCGGTGCCGCGTCGCCGCTGCCGGGCGGGCCGAAGGCACCGTCCGGACCGGCCTGGTGCGGGGTGCGGCCGAGCTCGGAGGCGCGGCCGGCCGGGGTCTGCAGGTGACGGGCGTCCTGGAGCGGCAGCTGGGTGTCGGCGACGGCGCCGACCACCACCGGGGTGTCATTGAGCTGCGCCGCCAGCGTGTCGCCGTCGTCGGTGTCCAGGACGTCGGCGACGATGCACGTGATGTTGTCGGGTCCGCCGCCGCGCAGCGCGAGCTGGATCAGCTCCTGCACGGTCTCGTGCGGGGCCTGGTAACCCGCGAGGGTGTCTTCCAGCGTCTGGTGGCTGACGACGCCGGACAGGCCGTCGGAGCAGATCAGGTAGCGGTCGCCGACGCGTACCTCACGGATCGACAGGTCGGGTTCGACGTGCTCACCGCTGCCGAGCGCGCGCATCAGCAGCGAACGCTGCGGATGCGTGGTGGCTTCCTCCTCGGTGATCCGTCCCTCGTCGACCAGCCGCTGCACCCAGGTGTGGTCCTGGGTGATCTGGGTCAGTACGCCGTCCCGGAGCAGGTAGGCGCGCGAGTCGCCGACGTGCACCAGGCCGAGGCGCTGACCGGTCCACAGCAGGGCCGTCAAGGTGGTGCCCATGCCCTCCAGCTGCGGGTCCTCCTGGACCATGTGCAGCAGCTGGTCGTTGGCGCGCTGCACCGCCGTACCCAGCGAGGTGAGGATGTCGGAGCCGGGGATGTCGTCGTCCAGCGTGACGATGGTGGAGATCACCTCGGAGGAGGCGACCTCACCGGCGGCCTGGCCGCCCATTCCGTCGGCGATCGCGAGCAGACGGGGGCCGGCGTAGCCGGAATCCTCGTTCCCCTCGCGGATCATGCCCTTGTGCGAACCGGCGGCGAAACGCAGGCTCAGAGACATGCGTACCTCCCCCGTCGGCTCCGGGTACATCCGCACGCTGCCCACCCTCTCGCTCGCGCGTCGTGGCTCCGCTCGCCCATTGTGCGACTACTTCCGCAGCTCGATGACGGTCTTACCGATGCGGATCGGCGCACCCAGCGGGACCGGAGTAGGCGTGGTCAGCCGGTTCCGGTCCAGATAGGTGCCATTCGTGGATCCGAGGTCCTCGACGATCCACTGGCCGTCGCGGTCCGGGTAGATCCTGGCATGCCTGCTGGACGCGTAGTCGTCGTCGAGCACAATCGTGGAGTCGTGCGCCCGGCCCAGGGTGATGGTCTGGCCCTGGAGCGCCACCGTTGTGCCGGCCAGCGATCCTTCGGCGACCACCAGTTTGGTGGGTGCACCGCGGCGCTGCCGGTTGCCCTGGGGCTGCTGGCGGGCAGCGGGCGGCGCCTGCTGCTGGCGCTGCTGCGGTGGACGGGACGCGTTGTCACCGCGGCGCGCGCCGCGCTGGGTCACCCGCGTCCCGAACAGGTCACTGCGAATGACCTGGACTGCGACGATCACGAACAGCCACAGCACGGCAAGGAAACCCAACCGCATGACCGTCAGGGTCAGCTCTGACATTGCCCCCGCTTCACCCTTCGGCTTGCCGATACACGATGGTGGTGCTCCCCACGACGATGCGGGAGCCGTCGCGGAGCGTAGCGCGCTGGGTGTGCTGTCCGTCCACCACGATGCCGTTTGTGGACCCGAGGTCCTGGACGACGGAGGGTGTACCGACCCGGATCTCGGCGTGTTTGCGTGAAACGCCGGGATCGTCCACCCGCACATCGGCCTCGGTGGAGCGGCCGAGCACCAGGGTGGAGCGGGAGATCTGGTGGCGGGTGCCGTTGATCTCGATCCAGCGGCGCAGGCCGGCCGCGGCGGAACCGGCCGGGAAGCCGGTGCCGGGGAGCCGGGTGACCGGGGCGGGGCCCGCCGCCGGGCCGCCACCGCCCGGCCTGGGGCCCGCGGGAGGCGGTGCGGGGGGCATCGGGGGAGCGCTCTGCGAAGCGCCGCCCTGGCCACCCTGCGGATAGGCAGGACGCTGCTGGTAGGCCGCCGGGCTCTGCTGGTACGCGGCAGGAGCCTGGCCGGCCTGGTACTGGGGGTGCTGGGACTCACTGGAGGCCAGCGTGCGGCTGCGCACCCGGTACAGGCCCGTGTCCAGGTCGTCGCCCCGCTCCAGATGGACCTTGATGGGGCCCATGAAGGTGTAGCGCTGCTGCTTGGCGTAGTCCTTGACCATGCCGGCCAGTTCGTCGCCGAGCTGGACCGCGTAGGGGCTGAGCCGCTCGTAGTCGCCCGTGCTCAACTCCACGATGAAGTCGTTCGGCACCACGGTGCGATCGCGGTTCCAGATCGTCGCGTTGTTGTCACACTCACGCTGCAGCGCGCCCGCGATCTCCACGGGCTGCACCTCGCTCTTGAACACCTTGGCGAAGGTCCCGTTCACCAGGCCCTCCAGCCGCTGCTCAAAGCGCTTCAGTACACCCACCGGGCACCTCCCTCCTCGGGGCCTTTCTTCGTGTCATTTCCGATACTGCTTACTGATCGTATCCACGCCTGGGAAAAACACCTGGTTCCCTGATCCCGCTGGACAGGGCAGTGTCAACTCTCACACCGTGCTGTGTCCGCCGACCCCCGCCCACAGCGATGGTAGATGCGGCATCCATGCCCGGTCCCCCGTTCACCGGTCCCTGTCCCCGGTCCAGTGTGCCCAATCCCTTTGCCCCCAGTGTCCCGCACCGCCGCGCTCCTCCACTCCGCCCTCCGCCCGTGCCTCGTTCGTCGTCGTCCGTCGTCGGTCCGTCGTCGGCCCGTCGTTCGTCCGCGCTCCGGTTCCGCCGTGGACCTGGCCCTGTCCTCCGGCTGCCCCGGCCCGCCGCCGTCACCGCGTGCCCTGCTTCCTCGTACCCCCGCCTGCTCCGCTCCAGCCCAAACGGATGTGATTCCACTCCGGACGGCGTGCTAATCTTCTGCATGTCGGGAGGCGCTCCCACACCAACAGGACCGGCCAGTCCACCCGGTGTGAAAAAGCCAAACGACAACACCCATGCGCGGGTGGCGGAATAGGCAGACGCGCTGGATTCAGGTTCCAGTGCCCGAAAGGGCGTGGGGGTTCAACTCCCCCCTCGCGCACAGATGGACACCGTCGAGAAGGTCGGCATCATGATCATGATGCCGACCTTTTTGCTGTCGCGGGGCAGGTCGGGGACCGGGGTTGTTCAGCGGATGCGGTCGGCGGGTGCGGGTCACGGGCCGGGCTGGTGGGCCCCGCCCGGGGCTATGCGTCGGCGGTGGCGGCCCCGGCGGCGGTGGCGGCCATGCGGGCGCGCACACGCTCGGGATAGCGGGCAGTGAACAGCGCGGGCAGGACGAATCCGGCTATCTGAACCGGTACCGACACCGCGGCGCCGAGGCCGGCGGCTGAGACGGTCAGGAGCACGGCGGCGGTGATCGTGAAGGCGGCGGCCCAGGCGCTGGTCAGCACGGTGTTGAGCCGGAGGAAGACCGGGTTCTCCCAGACCGCCTCGGGCGCCTGGCGGCGGGCTATCCCCAGGGTGAAGGGGCGCCGGACGGCGAGCGTGGCCCACGCGGTGACGGCGAGCCAGCCCATGGAGAGCGCACCGGTGTAGTGGTGCAGGCCACTGTTGGTCATGGCATAGGCGAGCGCGGTCAGGACCGCGAAATACAACGCCGTGCTGATCTCCAGTATCAGCGCGTCGGCTGCCACGCCCGCCCTGCGTTCCTGCACCACCAGCCGCAGCCCGAGGAGCAGCCCGGCGAGCGCGCCCCACTGCCAGCCAACCGTGGAGACCGCCGCGAACGCGATCCACGGGACGAAGCCGCGCAGGTAGTTCATGAGATTTCCCTCCCAGAGTCCGGGTGGGCGTGCGACGCCCGCTCGATCATCATTCCACTTTCGACATGTCAAAAGTAGAAGGTCATCTCTTGACCTGTCAAGAGTGGAAGGTAAGCTGCTTGCATGAGTCTTCGCCACGCGGTCCTGGGCCTGCTCGCCGAACGTCCGGCCAGCGGCTACGACCTGATGAAGCTGTTCGAGACGTCCCTGGCCAATGTCTGGCCCGCCACCCAGAGCCAGGTCTACGGAGAGCTGGGCAAGCTGGCCGCGTCCGGTCTGCTGACGGTGTCCGCGGAAGGTCCACGCGGGCGTAAGGAGTACGCCATCACGGCCGAGGGCCGGGTCGAGCTGCGCCACTGGCTTACGGAGACCGAGCCCGATCGGATCCGCCGCAGCGAAACGCTGCTGCGGGTCTTCTTTCTCGGCGCTCTCACTCCGGTGGAGGCCGCGGTCTATCTCGGCCTCGAAGCCGGCCGCGCCGCGGCCGGCCATGCCGCCCTGCGAGAACTGGAGGCGTCCGTGCCGTGGGGAGACGACCCGATATCCGTCTACGGCCGCCTCGCTCTCGAGTACGGCCTGCGGCTCACCGCGATGCAGGAGGAGTGGGCCCGCTGGGCGGTGGAGCAGGTCGAGGGCCGAGAAGCGCCCACGTCGAGCCAGGCGGCCGATATGGGGGAAACGCCGGATTAAGGGCGCGTCAAGCATCGACGCGCTGCGGGGAGAACGGTGGCACGCGACGGGGAACCGGGGCAGGCTGGTTTCCGTTGGAGTCAATGGGCAAAGGAATCGTCAAATGGCGCGGCCCGCGCCGAACCGAGCAGGGAGATCCACCATGGGTGTCAGCCTCTCCAAGGGCGGCAATGTCTCGCTGACGAAGGAGGCCCCCGGACTCACGGCGGTCACCGTCGGCCTGGGCTGGGACGTACGCACCACCACCGGTGCGGACTTCGACCTCGACGCGAGCGCACTGCTGCTCAACACGTCGGGCAAGGTCGTCTCGGACAAGCACTTCGTATTCTTCAACAACCTCAAGAGTCCCGACGGGTCGGTCGAGCACACCGGTGACAACCTCACCGGTGAGGGCGAGGGCGACGACGAGGCGATCAAGGTCAGCCTGGCCACCGTTCCGGCCGATGTGGACAAGATCGTCTTCCCGGTCTCGATCTACGACGGCGAGACCCGGCAGCAGAGCTTCGGCCAGGTCCGCAACGCCTTCATCCGCGTCGTCAACCAGGCCGGGGGCGCCGAGATCGCCCGCTACGACCTGACCGAGGACGCCTCCACCGAGACCGCCATGGTCTTCGGTGAGCTGTACCGCAGCGGCGCCGAATGGAAGTTCCGCGCCGTCGGCCAGGGGTACGCCTCCGGCCTGCGCGGCATCGCGCAGGACTTCGGCGTCAACCTCTGACGCAGCCGCATCGCAGGGCCGTGATGACCGGCGGCGAGTTCGCCGGTGATCGCGGCCCTGCGGGTTTTTCTGTGGGCTCTTCTCGGGTTCCTCTCGAACCGCAGGTCACGGGTGTGCCGGCGGTTCACCGTTGTAGCGCACGAGATACGCCGCGAATCGGTCCAGGTCGGCCGGTGCCCAGGAGGCCAGGCGCTCCTCGAAGGTCTCGCGCCGGCGGACCCGGGCCGCCGCCAGGACCTCGATGCCGCGCGGCGCCAGATGCAGGACCTGAACCCGGTGGTCGGCGGCGTCCACCCGGCGCTCGACGAAGCCGTCCCGCTCCAGCGCGGCCACCTGTCGGCTCACGGTCGACTTGTCCAGCAGGTAGTGCGCGGCCAGATCCGTCGCCCGGCAGCCCTGCTTGTCCTCCAGGTGGGCGAGGAACGTGTAGGCGACCAGCGAGAGCTCGGGATGCATCCGAGCGGCGGCTGCCCGTGCCCGGCGCGCGAACGCGGTCAGTTCGCGCTGGATGGTGTCCAGGGACTCCTGACGTCCGGACATCGCCTCGCTCCCACCTCTCCGTGTGCCGTTGGCCCGATAGCGTTATGCCCGAAAAATTGCGGAGTACATGATATTGAGCGCAATGGTAGGGGCTCGTGGACCCAGCCGTCAGCCGTACCGGGTGACGGCTGTCAGCGGGGGTCTTTTCGGGCGGCGGCGGCTGTCCGGGCGGTGGGCGTCAGGTGGCGGCCGTCATGCGGTGGGCAGCGGAAGCTCGAACCAGACGACCTTGCCGACCGCCTTGCGGCTGGTGCCCCAGCGCCGTGACAGGTGCGACACCAGCGCCAGTCCGCGCCCCCGCTCGTCGTCGGCGTCGGCGCGTACCAGATGGGGCAGGTTGTGGTTGTCGTCGCTCACCTCGACCAGCAGTTTGCCGACCCGCATCAACCGCAGCTCCACCTCGTACGACGCCGCCCTGATCGCATTGGTCACCAGCTCGCTGACCAGCAACTCCGCTGTGTCGCTGAGCCGTTCGAGGCCCCACTGGGCAAGCTGGCGGCGCGTCAACTCCCGTGCCGCGGCCACCTCGCCGTGATCCAGGCGCAGCGTCCAGCTCACCACGTCCTGCGGCGCGATGCCTTCGAAGCGGGCGACGAGCAGCGCCACGTCGTCCCTGCGGTCCTCCGAATGCACCCGGGCCAGGATCTGCGCGCACACGTCCTCGGGCGTCTGCTCGGGCTCGATCACGGTGGCGCACAGCGCGGCGAGTCCGGCGTCTATGCCCTGGCCGCGCACTTCCACCAGGCCGTCCGTACACAGCACCAGCCAACTGCCGTCCGGAACCGGGACTTCCACCGTCTCGAACGGCACTCCGCCCACCCCGATGGGCGCGCCGCCGGGGATTTCCAGCAGCTCGCTGTGTCCGTCGTAGCCCGCCGACAGCACCGGCGGGATGTGACCGGCGTTGGCGAGGGTCAAGATCCTCAGAATCGGGTCGTAGACGGCGTACACGCACGTGGCGAGGTGTTCGGGGCTGAGCCGGTGGGCGAGGTTGTCCAAGTGGCGCAACAGCTGAGCGGGCGGCAGGTCGAGGGCCGCCATGGTGATCACAGCGGTGCGGAACTGGCCCATCACCGCGGCTGCTTGCAGTCCGTGCCCCATCACGTCGCCGACGATCAGCGCCACCCGGCCCCCCGGCAGCTGGATCGCGTCGAACCAGTCGCCGCCGACCTGGGCCTGCCGGTCCCCCGGCATGTAGTGGTGCGCGATACGGACCCCGGGGATTCGGGGCGGCCGGGTCGGCATCATCGAGCGCTGCAAGGTGGCGGCGGCCCGCGATTCCTGGCGGTGCAGCCGGGCGTTGTCGATGTGGACGGCGCCGCGGCCCACCACTTCGGTGGCGGTCGCGGCGTCCCGGGCGTCGAACGGGCGGCGGCCGGGACCGCGCAGGAAGCACACCCGGCCGAGTACGGTGCCGCGCGCGGTGAGTGGTGCCACGATCATGGAGTGGCCGGCCAGCAGTTGCCCGAGCCCCGGCACGCCGAGGTCGACGGCGATGTCGCCGGCGAGGGTCGGATCCACCACGGGGACGAGCACGGGGTCGCCGAGCCGCGGCACGATCTCGTCGGCGGACAGCGTCAGCAGCTCCCCTTCGGGGACGGCCGCCTCCCAGAGCCCGAGCGGATCTGAATGCGCGACGGCGACCCGGCGGACCAGTACGGTGCGGCCCGGCCGGTCGTCCGTGGGCGGCTCGGTGTCGGAGAAGAGCTGGTCCACCACGAGTACGGCCGCGAAGTCGGCGAAACGCGGCACGGTCACGGCGCACAGCTCGCGGGCGGTGGTGTTCAGGTCGAGGGTGGAGCCGACCACCGCGCCCGTCTCACGCAGCAGGGACAGCTGCTCGTCCAGCGCGTTGCCGGCCACCGGGCGGGCCGCCTGTGGACCCGGTTGCGCCTCGTGGCTCTGCTGGGTCTGCGCCGCGGACGACGGATCGGCCCAGCCGGGTGGCACAGGTGGGAAGGCGGGGGGCCCCAGCGGCGAGAGGGAGACCACCGAAGGCGGCGGTACGGCCGTGAGCGCCGAAGCGCTGGACAAGTCGGTGGCCGGCGACGCCGTACCGTTCGTCGTCGGGCCGTCGGGACGCGGCGGCGGGAGCAGTTCACGGCGGACGGACGGGGCGGCGGGGCGCGACGCGGCGGCGAACCGGGCGTAGTCGTGCGGGACGACTGGCAGCCGGGTGCCGCCCTCGACTTCGAGGCCGGGGTGCCCCAGCGGGGCCATCTGCCGCACGAGGCGGTCCAGCCGCCCGGGGCTGACCCCGGGCAGCACGCTGACCAGCCGGGCGGCCATCGCCTGGCCCCGCGCCGGGTCGGCGGCGGGGGTCAGCACCGCGGCGACCGAGATGTCCTGCCGCTGCGGGCCCTCGGCGGTGTAGGGCAGCAGCCGTCCGCCGAGGGCGATCCGCAGGCCGCCGGTCCGCAGGGGTTTGGCGTGGGTGGCGATCGCCAGCAGGCTCCGGCCACCGGGCTCGACGATGCGGTACGTCCACCACAGGACGTCCTTCAAGGTGCCGTCCCGGTCGGTTGCGGCCAGCGCGCCGGCCCAGGCCGGGTTGGTGAGGTCGTCCAGGAGATCCAGGGTGTCCTGGTGCTGTGCGGCCGACCGGACGGCGGTGGCGGAGGCGATCGGGGGCGTCGCCGACAGCAGTCCGGACGCGCCGTGGCCGAAGACGTGCTCCCAGCGGTGGCCGAACAGCTCCTCGGCGCCGCGGTTCCAGTACGAGATGCGGCCGTCGGGGTCCACGCAGAGCACGGCGAGGCGCACCAGCGCGGCCATTCCGGGGATGGGGTCGGCGGGACCGTAGGGCAGGGCGGACCTTTCCGCCGCCGCTGCGACCGTTGCAGGTGCCGCCGCAGCTGCTGCCGCCGCTGTGGCGCCGGGCTGCGCGGGCGGGGCCGTGCGGGCGCACCGGGGCGCTGGGCGGGCGCTGGCGGGCGCTTTCTGCCCCGCTCCGCGGGAACCGTTCCCGTCTGGAATCTCGGGGTGCTCGTACGACTCGTGCTCTTCGCGCTGTTCGTAACCGGCCTGACGGTCGGTGTGGTGATCCGTGTCGGTGGTCGCTGCCTGCCGGGTGATCTCGTCCAACGTCGTGCACCTGCGGTTCGGCGCTGAGTAGGGTGCTGAGTAGGGTCCGGACTCAAGGCAAGCACGAAATCGTGGGCGGAGTCGACCGAATTGCCGGATTGCCCCTCGGCGGTGGGAGGGTGACGGGAAGTCCGCTGACGCCGACGCCCTGTCAGCAGCCGCCATTGCCCGACTGACCTCCATGACATCTGAGGAGCAGTGGGGGAGCGGAGTGGCCGCGTATCCGTGCCGGGGCATGTTCCACGTGGAACATGCGGCATATGCGGGATTGCGCCTCGTGACGAATTCACGCCGCTGGTCGTCGGCTCGGGGTCGCCGGATGGCGCGGTGGACGGCCGCTGACCTGCCTGGTCGGGCGCTCGCCCGTCCCCGGGCTCGGCGTTTGAGGGGTTCTGGCCGTGCAGGGCCTAGGCTGTCCGAGTGACGAACACCTCCGACACCGAATCCTCCGCTGCCGCCTCCGCGCCCGCGCCGGGCGCCGAGGACCGGCTGGCGAAGGCGGTGCGTGCGGCCGAGCAGGCCCTCATCGAGTTCGAGATCGCGGTGGAGACCTACCGGGTCGAGGTGGAGAACTTCTCCCGACTGCACCACCAGCGTCTCGGCCCGATGTACGCCCGGCTGGACGAGCTGGACGCGCTGATCGCGGAGGCTGTCGCGGCGCACAGCGGTGACCGCGCGGACATCGAGCGGGCCTGGGAGGCCAGGGCCCTGGTGATGCCGATGCCGGGGGTGGAGGAGCTCTTCGGCGGGCTGCTGGGCTCGGACGGCGTGCGGCCGGTGGAGGACCCCAACCCGCCACGCCGCGTCAGGCCGGGCAAGGAGGCCCAGCGCCTCTACCGGGAGCTCGCCCGCAAGGCCCACCCCGACCTCGCCCAGGACGAAGCCGAGAAGGAGCGTCGCAGCACCTTCATCGCCCGGGTCAATGAGGCCTACGCCTACGCCGACGAGGACCTGCTCCGCGCCCTGGCCGAGGAGTGGGACGCCGGGCCGGTGCCGGAGGAGGAACTTCCGGGCGAGGCCGAGGTGCTGTACGCCCGGCTGGAATGGCTCGCCGAGCGCAAGGAGAAGCTGGCTGCGACTGCTGCCGAGCTGGCCGACAGCGCGATCGGGCAGATGATGGGGCTGGCCCCCGACGACCCGGACGCGTTGCTCAACGAGATCGCCGAGCAGCTCCTCACCCAGGTCGCCCAGCGTGAGGCCCGGCTTGCCGATCTCGTCCACCAGGCATCCGGCGGCTGAGCGCTCGCCGTCGGCCGGCCGGCGGTCGTAGCGGGGGTCCCAGCGGGTTGTCGTGCGGCTCCGCGGCGAGGACCACGGGCCGCTGAGGTAGCTTTTCCCCATTCCCTGTGTGGTCCGCGCCCCGCGCGGGCCGCCGCACCCTTCGTGACCCAGGAGGCCGCGCCCTATGTTCCGCTCCCAGCTGCCCGCGGTGGATGCCGCCGCCGTACCGGCCGACGCGATCCTGCTGGACGTCCGGGAGAACGACGAGTGGGCCGCGGGGCATGCCGACGGCGCCGTGCACATCCCCATGGGTGAGGTCGTCTCGCGGATGGCGGAGGTGCCCGAGGGCGGCCGCGTCCACGTGGTGTGCCGGGTCGGCGGACGCTCGGCCCAGGTCACCCAGTACCTCATCGCGCAGGGCGTCGACGCTGTGAACGTCAGCGGCGGCATGCTCGACTGGGAAGCCGGCGGCCGACCGGTGGTGGACGACAACGGCGCCGAGGGCTACGTCCTGTGAGTCCGTCCACTCCGATTCGCCTCGTCGGGACTCGCTGGCGCGGTCGTCGGGGGCGGGCCGGTGACGATCTGGCTGATCTGGCTGAGCCGGCTGATCAGGCGTCGAAGTCGACCTCGACGACCGGCGTCAGCGGGTGCGACTGGCACGCCAGCACATAGCCGGCCTCCGTCTCCTCCGGCTCCAGCGCGAAGTTGCGGTCCATCCGCACCTCGCCCGACACCAGCTTCGCCCGGCAGGTTCCGCACACTCCGCCCTTGCAGGCGTACGGGGCGTCCGACCGGTTGCGCAGCACCGTCTCCAGGACGGATTCCTCGCCCGCCGACGGCCAGCTGCCGCCGCGGCCGTCAAGCGTCGCCCGTACGGTGGCGCCGCCGGACATCGGCCCCGCCGCCGCCGTCGGTCCCGCCGGGGCTTCGGCCGCCACCTCGTCCACATGGAAGATCTCCTGATGCACCCGGGAGCGGGGTACGCCCAAGGTGCGCAGCGCGTGCTCGGCAGCGCTGACCAGGCCCAGTGGCCCGCACAGATACCAACCGTCCACCGCGAGCACCGGGAGCAGCGCCGGAAGCAGCGCGGTGAGCCGCTCGGCGTCGAGGCGGCCCGACGGCAGCCCCGCCTGCTGCTCTTCCCGGGACAGTGCGGACACCAGGTGGAAGCGGTCCGGCCAGCGGTCCTTCAGGTCCGCGACCTCCTCCAGGAACATCGTGGACGCGGCCGTGCGGTCACTGCGGATCAGGCAGAAGGTTGCTCTCGGCTCCCGGGCCAGTACCGTGCCGATCTGTGACAGCACCGGGGTGATGCCGCTGCCGCCGACCACCGCGGCGAACCGCCCGGGCCGTGGCTCCAGAACGAACCGTCCTGCCGGGGTCATCACGTCCAGCACGTGCCCGGTGAGCAGTTCCTTGAGCGCGTAGGTGGAGAACTCACCGTCCTCCACCAGGCGCACCCCGACCCGCAGCCGCCGCGGCCCGGAGTCCGGCCCGTCGCCGGGGCCGGAGCCCGGCACTGCCTCCGGCCCGGCCGGCAGCAGGTCGGCCGGCACCGGGTCGCACAGCGAGTACGTCCGCCTGACTTCGGCGCCCGCCACCTGTCGGCGGATGGCGATGTGCTGACCCGGCCGGTAGCGATACGCGGCGCGCAGCTCCTCGGGGACCTCGAAGGAGATGGTCACCGAGTCGTCCGTGAGGGGGCGGACCTCCGCCACCCGGAGCGGATGGAACATTCACACCTCCTTGAAGTGGTCGAACGGCTCGCGGCAGGACTCGCAGCGCCGCAGTGCCTTGCAGGCGGTCGAGGAGAAGCGGCTCAGCAGCCGGGTGTCCGTCGAGCCGCAGTGCGGGCAGCGGATCGCCAGGTCGACGGCCACCGGGCCGGGGCCGGCGCCGGCAGGTCCGTCGGGGGAGGCCGGGCCGGCCGGGAGGTGGCGGGGCGGTGCCACTCCGGCTTCCGCGAGCTTGCGGCGGCCCTCCGGGCTGATCGCGTCGGTGGACCAGGCCGGGGCGAGCACCGTGCGCACTTCCACCTCGGACACGCCGTGCGCCCTCAGTACATCGGTCACGTCCGCGGCCATGGTGTCGATGGCCGGGCAGGCTGTCCAGGTCGGGGTCAGCTCCACGGTCACCCGCCCGGGGCCGATGACCCGCAGACCGCGCAGCACGCCGAGCTCGGCCAGCGAGATCACCGGCAGCTCGGGGTCGGGCACGGCGCCGGCCAGCCGCAGCAGCTCCTGCTCCAGTGCGGTCGCTTCGGCGGTCACCATGACGCCCCCGGGTGGGCACGGTGCAGATACTGCATCTCGGCAAGCAGCCGCCCGAACGGCTCCGTGTGGACCCCCTGCCGGCCCGCCCCGGCCGACCACGGTGTGCGGTCGCGGCCCTGCGGCATCGTCAGGGTCGCCCGCCCGACCGTCGCCGTCACGTGCTCCAGCCAGCGCTCGCGCAGCGCGGGCGGGTCGATGGCGAGGCCGTCCAGCGGGTTGAACAGCTCGCCGGTGTAGCGCCACAGCCCGTCCAGGGCCCCCTGCATCCGGCGGTGACTCTCCTCGGTTCCGTCACCGAGTCGCAGCGTCCACTGCTCGGCGTGGTCCCGGTGGTAGGCGACCTCCTTGACGGCCTTCGCCGCCAGGGGCGCCAGCTCGCCGCCGGATGAGGCCAGCCCGGCGTAGAGCAGCTCCTGGTAGACGGAGAAGTACAGCTGGCGGGCGATGGTCTCGGCGAAGTCCCCATTGGGCCGCTCCACCAGCTGCACGTTGCGGAACTCGTGCTCCTCGCGGAGGAAAGCCAGCTCGTCCTCGTCACCGGTCAGCGACAGCAGGGTGCGGGCCTGGCCGAGCAGATCGAGGGCGATGTTGGTGAGGGCGACGTCCTCCTCCAGCACAGGCGCGTTTCCGGCCCACTCCCCCAGTCGCTGGGCGAGCACCAGGGCGTCGTCGCCGAGGGCGCGCGCGGCGGCAGCGGCCGGCCCCGTCAGCGCGGGGGTCGGCGAGGAGTCGACCGCCTGGGTGCTGGGCGTCC
This sequence comes from Streptomyces sp. DvalAA-14, assembly GCF_900091855.1. Lineage (GTDB taxonomy): Bacteria > Actinomycetota > Actinomycetes > Streptomycetales > Streptomycetaceae > Actinacidiphila. Next base: position 19,288 of record NZ_FMCH01000012.1, on the reverse strand, counting down.
CAGGGGTCGGCGCGGTTGTGTCGGTGGCGGTCACAGGTGCTTCACCCCTTCGGGGATCTCGTAAAAGGTCGGGTGCCGGTAGGGCTTGTCGGACGACGACTCGAAGAACGGGTCCTTCTCGTCGGGGGAGGAGGCCGTCACCGCTGTGGACGGCACCACCCAGATCGAGACGCCCTCGGATCGCCGGGTGTACAGGTCCCGGGCATTGCGCAGCGCCATCTCGGCGTCGGGTGCGTGCAGACTGCCCGCGTGGCTGTGGCTGAGCCCGCGCCGACTGCGGACGAAGACTTCCCACAGCGGCCACTCGGTGCCGCTCGGCTCGTCCTGTCCCCCGGTCATCGCTGGGCCTCCTTGTGCTTGGCCGCGTAGGCGACGCCCGCGTCCCGTACCCAGGCGCCTTCGTCGTGTGCGGTTCGACGGCGCTCCAGCCGCTGGTCGTTGCAGGGGCCGTTGCCGCGCAGCACTTCCTGGAACTCGCTCCAGTCGATGGCCCCGTAGTCGTGGGCGCCCCGTGCCTCGTTCCACCGCAGGTCCGGGTCGGGCAGGGTCAGGCCCAGCACCTCGGCCTGCGGGACGCATATGTCCACGAAGCGCTGCCGCAACTCGTCGTTGGAGTGGCGCTTGATCTTCCAGGTCATTGACTGCTCGGAGTGCGCCGACTCGTCGTCCGGCGGGCCGAACATCATCAGCGAGGGCCACCACCAGCGGTTCACCGCGTCCTGGGCCATGGCGTGCTGGGCGGGGGTGCCCCGGCTCAGCGCGAGCAGCAGTTCGTATCCCTGCCGCTGGTGGAAGGACTCCTCCTTGCAGATCCGCACCATGGCGCGTGCGTACGGCCCGTAGGAACAGCGGCACAGCGGGACCTGGTTGGTGATGGCGGCGCCGTCCACCAGCCAGCCGACTGCGCCGACGTCCGCCCAGGTGAGGGTCGGGTAGTTGAAGATCGAGGAGTACCGCTGGCGGCCGGCGTGCAGCTTGTCCAGCAACTCGTCCCGGCTCACCCCCAGTGTTTCGGCGGCGCTGTAGAGGTAGAGGCCGTGTCCCGCCTCGTCCTGCACCTTGGCCATCAAGATCGCCTTGCGGCGCAGTGAGGGCGCCCGGCTGATCCAGTTGGCCTCCGGCTGCATGCCGATGATCTCCGAGTGGGCGTGCTGGGCCATCTGGCGGATGAGCGTGGCGCGATACGCGTCCGGCATCCAGTCGCGGGGCTCGATCCTGAGATCGGCGGCCACCGCGTCGTCGAAGGCCGCTGTCATCGCGTCCTGGTCCGCCGCCGCTGCGGTCGCCGGGGGCTGCGCCGTGGTCGTCATCGGACCTTCCTCTCACTCACCTGAATCAACCGACCGACCGATCGTTCGGTTCACTCCATGGTCGAGCGCGCAAGAGGCGGGTGTCAAGCCGTTCCTCAGCCTGTGGATAACTCGGTAAGGTCACCGCCGGGCCCCCGGGTGGGTAGCGTGCTGCGCGGCAGCAGGGCCCGAGCAGCTGGCGAGATCGGAGAAACGATGGAGTCAATGCAAGGGCCGCCGCCCCGGGTGGCGGCACTCTCGCTGCCCGGGCGCATAGCCGTGGCGGTGACGGTCGGCGTCGTCAGCGTGGCCGCTCTGTTGCACCTCGCCATGGTGTTCCTGCATGTCGCCCCCTCGAACACACTCAGCAAGGAGCACGCGGCGGCGGTCAGCGACTACATCTATCCGGAGTTCGAGCAGAACTGGAAGCTGTTCGCCCCCGACCCGCTGCAGCAGAACATCCACGTCGAGGCGCGTGCCGAGGTCCGCCAGCCGGGCGGCGCACTCAAGACCACCGGCTGGGTGGACATGACCGGCATGGACATCGCCGCCATGCGGCACGATCCGCTGCCCAGTCACACCCAGCAGAACGAACTCCGCCGCGCCTGGGGCTTCTACACCGACACCCACGACCAGCAGGAGCAGCCCAACGCGGGCGATCGCAGCGACATGAGCCGCGACTACCTGCAACGCATCCTGCAGGACCGTTTCGGCTCGCGGCTGGACGGCGGCGACGTCGTCCGGATCCAGGCCCGCGCCGCCACCACCCAGGTTCCGCAGCCCTCCTGGGCAGCGGGCGCGACGAGTTCGAGCGCCGAGTACCGGACGCTGCCCTGGTGGACCGTGAGCGCCGCGTCGGCCGGTCAGGAGAACGCCTCATGAGCGCCACCCCGCACAGCCGCGCCGCCGCCGACGACGCCGGATCGGACGGCGGATCCGAAGCCCGATCGGACGCTGGCTCCGGTGCCGGTTACGGTGCCGGTTCCGGTGCCGCCTCCGCGTCCGGCGCCGGCTCCCGAGCGGTCCCCGCCCCGGCGGCCGACTCCCCGTTCGCCTCCTTCGGGGCCGGTCTGGACCGCTCGATAGCCCGCGGTCTGCGCCGGGCCTGCGAGAACGTCCTGGGCCCCTACCAGAGCGCGATCGTGCGGATCGGGTTCTCGCTGACCTGGCTGCTGTACCTGCTGCGCGAATTCCCGCACCGCGACGAGCTCTACGGTCCGGACAGCCCCTGGGGCTTCGACCTGGCCAAGCGACTCATCGCGGGCAATCACGCCTTCAGCGTGCTGATGTGGAGCGACAGCCGCGCCTGGTTCGAACTGGTCTACGCGCTGGCGATCGCGGCGAGCGTGACGCTGCTGCTGGGCTGGCGGACCCGGACGTCCGCGCTGCTGTTCATGGTCGGCGTGCTGTCCCTGCAGAACCGCAGCGTCTTCGTGGGCGACGGTGGCGACAACGTCGTGCACATCATGGCCATCTACCTCGCCTTCACCCGCTGCGGACGGGTCTGGTCCCTCGACCGCCGCTGGGCCCTGCGGCAGGAGGGCCGCGCCGAAAAGGCCGAGCAGGCCGAGCAGGCCGAAAGGGCGGAGCAGGCCGAGCGCGGCGAGAGGGCCGAGAGCGCCCCGAGGTTCGCCGACCCCATCGGTATCGCGCTGTGGGCGGTGCTCGGCGCCGCCCTGATCGCCGCCTGCCTCGCCGGCAAACTCAGCACCGGATGGGCGGTGATCTTCTGGGCCTGCTGGGCAGGCCAGGCTGTCTGGTGGGCGGTGCGACGCTACGCCCCCGGCGAGCCCCGCAGCGTGCTCGACATCATGGGCAACATCGTCCACAACGGCGCCATGCTCGTCATCGCCGCCGAGGTCTGCCTCATCTACTCCACGGCCGGCTGGTACAAGATCCAGGGCAGCCGCTGGCAAGACGGCACCGCGCTCTACTACCCGCTCCACCTGGACGACTTCACCCCTTGGCCCGCCCTGTCGCACGCCCTGGCCGGCAGCGCGATCATGGTCATGCTGATCACCTACGGCACCGTCATCGTCCAGGTCGCCTTCCCCTTCACCCTGTTCAACCGGCGGGTGAAGAACGTGCTGCTCTGCCTGATGATGCTGGAGCACGCCTCGATCGCCATCGTGCTGGGCCTGCCCTTCTTCTCACTCGCGATGATCGCCGCCGACTCGGTCTTCCTGCCCACCGGATTTCTGATCTGGGCCGCCAGTCGGGCCGCAGGGCTTCTGCGACCCGGCGCCGGGTCCGCCGAGACGGCGATCCCCGAGCAGCGCCCGCCCGGCGGCACGGAACCGGCGGTCGGCCGGCCACCCGCCGGCGCCGTGTCCTGACCGGCCGGTCGGCCGGGGCCATCGGCTCCCCGGCCGGCCGCACAGCTGGGACAGTCGGCCGAAGCCCGCCGGAAGCGGGAAGGAGCCCTCCGACCCGACCCGTAGGCTGACGCCATGAGCGAGGACGAGGTCGTACGGCGCTGGCGCGAGACCTCTTCCGGTGCGGTACTGCTCGACGGTTTCCACGCCCTGAAGCACGCGCTCCGCTTCGGGGCCGATGTGCGTGTCGCCGTCACCGCCGACAAGGCGGCGGCCCTGCGGCTTGCCGCCGAGCTGGCCCCTGATCTCGCCGGCGACCTCGCCACCCGGCTCAGCGAGATCCCGCCAAAGGCGCTGCGCGGCCTGGTCAGCCGGGTGCACCCCACCGGGGTGGCCGCGCTCGCCGGGCGGCGCGACCCGGAGGCGAACCTGGCCGACCTCGCCCGGCGGCCCCGCCCGGCGCCGGTCGTCGTGCTGGACCGGCCCCGCAACCTCGGCAACGTCGGTGCGGTTGTCCGGCTCGCCGCGGGATTCGGCGTCACCGGGGTCGTCACCACCGGGGACCTCGACCCCTGGCACCCCAACGCCGTACGGTCCGGCGCCGGCCTGCACTACGCCACGGCCGTCGAGCACCGGGACGCCGCCGAACTGCCGCCCGGGCCGCTGTGGGTCCTGGACCCGGAGGGCGAGGACATCCGGGCCGTCGAGCTGCCGGACGAAGCACTGATCGTGTTCGGCTCGGAGCGGCACGGGGTCTGCGACGAACTGCGGGCCCGGGCCGACGCGCTGGTGGCCCTGCCCATGCGGGCCCAGGTCTCCAGTTACAACCTCGCCACCAGCGTCGGTATGGCGCTCTACCACTGGGCGGCCACGTCCCGGTCCCCCCTGGTCCCCGGACGCTCCTGAGCCGTTCGGGCAGGGCGGGCCGAGACGGGCGGCCCGTCGTTCGTCAGGCCGGCCGCCGCACCTCCACCATCCGGAAGCGGCTCGCGACGAAGGCGCCGTCGCTCAACGCCGCGTTGGCCGCCGGATTACCGCCCGAACCGTGGAAGTCGGAGAAAGCCGCGGTCTGGTTGACGTAGACCCCGCCGGTGAGATTCAGCGAGAGCTGCGCGCATTCCTCCCAGCACGCCTCCTCCAACTGCCGCTCGACTTCCGGAGAGGTGGTGTAACCGCTGACCGTCATGGCGCCCTTGTCGCGGATGGTGCGCCGCAGCAGCTCCACCGCGCCGGCGGTCGAATCGACCGCCACCGCGAAGGAGACCGGCCCGAAGCACTCCGACATGAAGGTGCTCTCGGCGTCCGGCTTGGCCGTGTCGAGCGTGATCATGGCCGGGGTGCGGACCACCGCGTGCGGGTAGTCGGGGTGCTTCAGGGTGCGGGAGGCGAGGGCGACCTCGCCGACTCCGGAGGCGGCCTCGAGCCGCGCTTTGACCTCCGGGCTCACCAGGGCGCCGAGCAGGGCGTTGGCCCGCGTGTCGTCCCCCAGCAGCCCCTGAACCGCCGCGGCGAGGTCGGCGACGACCTCTTCGTACGCCTTCGGTCCGGCGTCGGTCTCGATGCCGTCCCGCGGGATCAGCAGATTCTGCGGGGTGGTGCACATCTGGCCGCTGTACAGCGACAGGGAGAAGGCCAGATTGGCGAGCATGCCGCGGTAGTCGTCGGTGGAGTCGATGACGACGGTGTTGACGCCCGCCTTCTCGGTGAAGACCTGGGCCTGCAGGGCGTTGGCCTCCAGCCAGTCCCCGAAGCCGGTGGAGCCGGTGTAGTCGATGACGCGGATCTCCGGCCGGACCGCGAGAGTCTTGGCGAGGCCCTCGGCGGGGCGCTCGGCGGCCAGGCACACCAGCTCGGGCGGGAAGCCGGCCTCCGCCAGCACCTCACGGGCGACGGCCACGGTGAGCGCGAGCGGCAGCACGGCCTGCGGGTGCGGTTTGACCAGCACCGCGTTCCCGGTGGCGAGGGAGGCGAAGAGCCCCGGATAACCGTTCCAGGTCGGGAAGGTGTTGCAGCCGATCACCAGGCCGACCCCGCGCGGCACCGCGGTGAAGGACTTGCGCAGAGCGACCGGATCGCGCTTGCCCTGCGGCTTGATCCACTCGGCGGTCTCCGGGACACGGATCTGCTCGGCGTACGCGTAGGTCACCGCCTCCAGGCCGCGGTCCTGCGCGTGCGGCCCGCCCGCCTGGAAGGCCATGGTGAACGCCTGGCCGGAAGTGTGCATCACCGCGTGGGCGAATTCGTGGCTCCGGGCGTTGATCCGGGACAGGATCTCCAGGCAGACCAGGGCGCGGGCCTCCGGGCCGGCGTCCCGCCAGGCGGGCACGGCGGCGCGCATCGCGGGCAGCAGCCGGTCGGGATCGGGGTGCGGATACCGCACGCCCAGCTCCACCCCGTAGGGCGACCGCTCGCCGCCGGTCCAGTCGTCGGTGCCGGGCTGGTCCAGCTCGAAGGGGCGGCCGAGCAGCGCGTCAAAAGCCGCCTTGCCCGCTTCGGCGTCCGGGTAGGCCTTGAGGTGCTCGGGGTAGGGCGACCAGTATTCGCGGGTCCGGATGGCTTCCAGCGCCTTGTCGAGGGTGGCGCGATGGCGTTCGATCAGGACCGCGGTGGAGAGATCGGCGGACATGGGACCAACTCCTCGTCGAGCTGGGCTGAGTGGTTGGGACACCGCTAGATTAACCGAATGTTCGGTCGGGACAAGGAGAACGTCGCCGGCCTGTGGACAACTTCGGGACATCGGCACAACGGACGATTCGGGGACAACCCGGCAGGGAGTCGTGGACAACCGTGAGCGCACTTGACCGCAGCAGCACCGTGGCCGTCGTCGGCGCGGGCACCATGGGCCAGGGAATCGCACAGGTCGCGCTGCTGGCCGGCCACCGCGTGAAGCTCCACGACGCCGTGCCCGGCCGGGCGCGGGCGGCCGTGGAGACCCTCGCGGGACGCCTCGACCGGCTCGTGGCCAAAGAGCGGCTCAGTGCCGCGGACCGCGGGGCGGCTCTGGCACGGCTGGCCGCGGCCGGGGACATCGAGGAACTGTCCGATGCCAGGCTGGTGGTGGAGGCGGTGATCGAGGACCTCGCCGCCAAGCGGCGGTTGCTCGCGGAACTGGAGGCGGTCGTCGGCGACGAGTGCCTGCTGGCCACCAACACCTCCTCGCTGTCCGTCACCGCGGTCGCGGGCGCCTTGCGCCTGCCCGGGCGTCTGGTCGGCCTCCACTTCTTCAACCCGGCCCCCGTGCTGCCCCTGGTCGAGGTCGTGGCCGGAGCGGCCAGTGACCCGGCGGCTGTCACCACGGCCTACGACACCGCCGCGGCCTGGGGAAAGGCCCCGGTGCGGTGCACCGACACCCCGGGCTTCCTGGTCAACCGCGTCGCACGCCCCTTCTACGCCGAGGCATTGCGGATCCATGAGGAGCGGGCCGCCGACCCGGCCACAGTCGACGCGCTGCTGCGGGAGTGCGGGGGCTTCGCCATGGGCCCCTTCGCGCTGATGGATCTGATCGGCCAGGACGTCAACGAGGCGGTTACCCGATCGGTGTGGGACGCCTTCAACCACGACCCCAAGTTCACCCCCTCGCTCGCGCAGCGCCGCCTGGTCGAGTCGGGACGGCTCGGCCGCAAGTCCGGGCGCGGCTGGTTCGCCTACGACGCGGACACGGCAGCCCTGTCCGGACCCCGGACCGCCGAGCCCGCCGCCGCACCCCCCTTCGTCACCGTTCGCGGCGACCTGGGACCGGCCCGCGAACTGGTCGCGCTCGCACAGGAATCCGGGATCGAGGTGCGCGAAGAGCCGTATCCGGCGAGCGGGCAGGCGGGGCGTCCGCGGGGCGACGGACGGCCGCGCCGCGGCGTCGTCGTCCTGCCCTCGGGAACGCCCCTCCGGCTGGCGGACGGACGGCTGCCGGGTGAAGCGGCCGTCTGCTTCGATCTGGCGCTGGACTACCGGGCCGCCACCCGGATCGGGATCGCGCCGTCCGCGGGGGTGCACCAGGATGGCTTGGAGCAGGCCGTTGGGTTCTTCCAGGCCATGGGCAAGGCGGTCAGCGTCATCGGCGACGTGCCGGGCATGGTCGTGGCGCGGACCGTGGCGATGCTGGTGGACTTCGCCGTCGACGCGGTGGCCAGAGAAGTGGCCTCCGCCCACGACGTGGACACCGCGATGCGCCTGGGAGTGAACTACCCGCTGGGCCCGCTGGAGTGGGGCGAGCGTCTCACCGCGCCGTGGGTGCGCGATCTCCTCGACGGCCTGCACTCCTGGTATCCGACCGGCCGCTACGCGCCCTGCCCGGAATTGAGACGGCGCGCGGCCGCGGCGGAAGGTGTGGTCTCCTCATGACCATGTCCAAGCGCGACACCTATACGCCGGATTCGCTGCTCGCCGTCGCGGTCGAGGTCTTCAACGAACGCGGCTACGACGGCACCTCCATGGAGCACCTCTCCCACGCGGCGGGCATCTCCAAGTCCTCCATCTACCACCACGTGCGGGGCAAGGAGGAACTGCTCAACCGGGCGGTGGGGCGGGCCCTGGAGGGCCTCTTTGCCATCCTGGAGGAACCGGCGTCGCTGGACGGGCGCGCGGTCGAGCGGCTGGAGCACGTCACCCGGCGGACCACCGAGGTCCTGATGGAGGAACTCCCGTACGTCACCCTGCTGCTGCGCGTGCGGGGCAACACGGAGACCGAGCGGTGGGCGATGGAGCGGCGCAGGGAGTTCGATCAGCGGGTTTCCGCCCTGCTGAAGGCGGCGGTGGCCGAGGGCGATCTGCGCGCGGACGTCGAGGCGAGGCTCGCGACGAGGCTGCTGTTCGGGATGATCAACTCGGTCGTCGAGTGGTACCGGCCCGAAGGGAAGAGCGCGGCGGACCGCGCGCAGGTGGGCGACGCGGTGGTGCGGCTGGCGTTCGACGGGCTGCGCACGTAGGCGGCTCGCCGGGGCGGGCCGGCCGTCACGGACGCCCGTCCCCTCCTCTTTTCCGCTTGTACTCGAATCGCCCTCGAATCTTTCACCCGAACGGCTCCGGATGGACTCCGGCGAACCGCCGTGGGTCCGGCAGCCCCGTCCCGCTCAGTCGCCGATGACCGGATCGGTCTCCTCGAAGACCAGCAGCGTGCGGCTGCTGAGCACCTCCTCGATGGCCTGCAGACGGGTCAGGACCAGCTCGCGCAGACTGCGGTTGTCGACGGTGTGCACCAGCAACAAAACGTCAAAATCACCGCTTACCAGGGCAATATGGACTACACCCGGAAGGGTGACAAGTTTTTCCCGGACGGTCCGCCACGAGTTCTGGACGATCTTGAGCGTGATGTACGCGGACGCGCCTTGCCCGGCTCGCTCGTGGTCGACGCGGGCGGTGAAACCTCGGATCACTCCGTCTTCGATCAGCCGATTGATCCGCGCGTAGGCGTTGGCCCGGGACACGTGTACACGCTCGGCCACGGAGCGTATCGAGGCGCGTCCGTCCTCTTGCAGCAGCCGCAGGATCGTGCGGTCGATCGGGTCCAGAGGTCGGACCGTTGGTTCCTCATCGGCCATCTGTTCGCTCGCCATCCCCCGGAAGCTCCATACCATGGACGTACTGGCTCCATCTCAGGCTGTGCAGAACCGTTTGTCCACAGGCGAAACCACCCCGTAGCCAAAATGCCTCCGGCGACCGAACAATCGGTTGGGAGAGCGAAACCCGCTCGCCCCCCGACCGAACCCGGTCAACGATCACGAGGAGGTGCTCGCGATGACCGTGCTGGACACCCCCGCTTGGCGCCACCGCACCGATGCCGCGCCGCTGCTGCCCGACCCGGAGCCGTATCGGCTGCTGGGCACCCCCGATGCCGCCCGGCTCGATCCCGCGCTGCTGCGCGCGCTGTACGGACAGCTCGTCCGCGGCCGGCGCTTCAACCAGCAGGCGACCGCGCTGACCAAGCAGGGACGCCTCGCCGTCTACCCGTCCAGCACCGGCCAGGAGGCGTGCGAGGTGGCCGCCGCCCTGTCCTTGCAGCCCCAGGACTGGCTCTTCCCCAGCTATCGGGACACCCTCGCCGTGATCGCCCGGGGTGTGGACCCGGTCGCCGCGCTCACCTTGCTCCGCGGCGACTGGCATACCGGTTACGACCCCCGCGCCGAGCGAGTGGCCCCGCTGAGCACACCGCTGGCCACCCAGCTGCCGCACGCCGTGGGACTCGCCCACGCCGCCCGGCTCAGCGGTGACGACGTGGTGGCGCTCGCCCTGGTCGGCGACGGCGGCACCAGCGAGGGCGACTTCCACGAGGCGCTCAATTTCGCGGCCGTGTGGCGGGCGCCGGTGGTCTTCCTGGTCCAGAACAACGGCTTCGCCATCTCCGTCCCGCTCGCCAAGCAGACCGCGGCCCCGACCTTCGCCCACAAGGCGGTCGGCTACGGCATGCCCGGGCGGCTCGTGGACGGCAATGACGTGGCAGCCGTGCACGAGGTGCTGACCGAGGCCGTCGACCGGGCCCGCGGCGGCGCCGGGCCCACCCTGGTGGAGGCGGTGACCTACCGCATCGACGCCCACACCAACGCCGACGACGCCACCCGCTACCGCGACGACAGCGAAGTCGCCGCTTGGCGCGAGCACGACCCGATCACCCTGCTGGAACGCGAGCTGACCGATCGCGGTCTGCTGGACGACGCGCTGCGGCGGAGCGCGGCGGACGAGGCCGAGACGACGGCCGCCGCCCTGCGCGCGCGGATGAACGCCGACCCGGCGCTCGATCCGATGGAGCTGTTCGCGCACGTCTACGCCGAGCCGACGCAGCAACTGCGGCAACAAGAGGCCCAACTGCGGGCCGAGCTGGAAGCGGAGCAGCAGTCATGACCACCGCCACCCGGGCCGCCGACCGCACCCAGGCGCCCGCCCGCAAGCCCGCAACGATGGCGCAGGCACTCAACCAGGCGCTGCGCGACTCCCTGAGCGCCGATCCCGCGGTCCACGTGCTGGGGGAGGACGTCGGCGCCCTCGGCGGCGTCTTCCGGATCACCGACGGCCTCGCCAGGGAGTTCGGCGAGGAGCGCTGCACGGACACCCCCCTCGCGGAGGCCGGCATCCTCGGTACCGCGGTCGGCATGGCGATGTACGGACTGCGGCCGGTGGTCGAGATGCAGTTCGACGCTTTCGCCTACCCGTCCTTCGAGCAGCTGGTCAGCCATGTCGCCCGGATGCGGAACCGCACACGGGGCGCCCTGCCGCTGCCCATCACCATCCGGATCCCCTACGGCGGCGGCATCGGCGGGGTGGAGCACCACAGCGACTCCTCGGAGGCGTACTACGCCCACACCCCCGGCCTGCATGTGGTCACCCCGGCCACGGTCGCGGACGCCTACGGCCTGCTGAGGGCCGCCATCGCCTCCAACGACCCGGTGGTCTTCCTGGAGCCGAAGCGGCTGTACTGGTCGAAGGCGGACTGGTCCCCGCAGGCACCGTCCGAGGTCGAGCCGATCGGCCGGGCGGTGATCCGCCGGGCCGGCCGCACCGCCACCCTGGTCACCTACGGCCCGTCGCTGCCGGTCTGCCTGGAGGCGGCCGAGGCGGCAAAGGAGGAGGGCTGGGACCTCGGCGTGGTGGACCTGCGCAGCCTGGTGCCCTTCGACGAGGAGACGGTGGCGGCGGCGGTCCGCGGCACGGGGCGGGCGGTCGTGGTGCACGAGTCGGCCGGCTTCGGCGGCGCGGGCGCGGAGATAGCCGCCCGGATCACCGAACGGTGCTTCCACTACCTGGAGGCGCCGGTGCTGCGGGTGGCCGGATTCGACATCCCCTACCCGCCGCCGATGCTGGAACGGCACCACCTGCCCGGCGTCGACCGGATTCTCGACGCCGTGGGGCGCCTGCAGTGGGAGGAGGGGTAATGGCGGTCGTCAAGGAATTCACCCTGCCCGATCTGGGCGAGGGACTGACCGAAGCGGAGATCGTGCGCTGGCTGGTGGAGATCGGCGAGGTGGTGGCCGTCGACCAGCCGGTGGTGGAAGTGGAGACCGCCAAGGCCGTGGTGGAGGTGCCCTGTCCCTACGGGGGTGTGGTCACCGCCCGCTTCGGGGAGGAGGGCGAGACCCTCGCGGTGGGCCGGCCGCTGGTGACGGTGGCGGTCGGCTCGATGGACGGCACCGAGGGCGGCGCGCCGGCCGACGAGAAGTCGGCCGCTCCCGGGCCCGGTGGCAGTGGACCCGGTGGCACTGGGCCCGGTGGCAATGGGCCCGATGACGGCGGGGCCGGCACGGCGGCGGAGGAAGGCTCGGGCAACGTCCTGGTGGGCTATGGCACGGGTCCGGCGGCCCGACGGCGCAATCGGGTGCGGACGATAGGCCGAGGGACCATGCACACCGGCGCGGCCACGGGGCACGGTGGTGCGGCGGCATCCGTGCCGCCCCACGATGCGCTGCCGCCCCGGACCGCGCCTGCGGTGAACGGCCACCGGGCGGACGACCGGTCGGCGGGCCCCGCACAGGGCCAGGACAACGGCCGGGCGGATGCCCGGGCGGGCCACCTGGCGGACGGCGGGCCGGTGGCCGTGGTGTCGCCGCTGGTCCGGCGGTTGGCCCGCGAGCGAGGTCTCGACCTGAGGACGGTGGCGGGGAGTGGCCCGGACGGGTTGATCCTGCGGGCGGATGTCGAGCGGGCGGCGGCACCGGGCACGGACGGCGCGACGGCCTCGGCCCAGGCACCGGACCGGGATCTGAACCGGAGCTACCCCAACGCCAACGCCCGAGCCCACGCCCAGGACCCGACGCCTGGCCCGACGCCGGTCCCGGTCGCGGCTCCGGTTTCGGCCGGATCGTCCATGACCCGGGATCAGGAAGGAGCCGAGCGCATTCCATTGCGCGGTATACGCGGCGCCGTCGCGGCGAAGCTCACCCGCAGCCGCCGGGAGATCCCGGACGCCACTTGCTGGGTGGACGCCGATGCCACCGAACTGCTCGCGGTACGGACCGCGATGAACGCCGCCGCGCAGGCCGCGGGCGCCGAGCGGATATCGGTGCTCGCGGTGCTCGCCCGGATCACCACGGCCGCGCTGGCCCGCCACCCGGACCTGAACGCCACGGTGGACACCGAGCGGGGCGAGATCGTGCGGCTGCCCGCCGTGCACCTCGGGTTCGCCGCGCAGACCGAGCGCGGGCTGGTGGTGCCGGTGGTGCGGGACGCGCAGGCCAGGACCACGGCCGGGCTGTCCGCCGAGATCGGCCGGCTGACGCAGGCCGCCAGGGACAGCTCGCTGACGCCGGGAGAGTTGACCGGCGGGACGTTCACGCTGAACAACTACGGGGTGTTCGGGGTGGACGGCTCCACGCCGATCATCAACCACCCGGAGGCGGCGATGCTCGGCATCGGCCGGATCGTGCCCAAGCCGTGGGTGCATCAGGGCGAGTTGGCGGTACGGCAGGTGGTGCAGCTGTCCTTCACCTTCGACCACCGGGTTTGCGACGGCGGCACGGCCGGCGGATTCCTGCGCTTCGTGGCCGACTGCGTGGAGAATCCGGCGGTGCTCCTCGCATCCGTGTGATCCCGGCGGCGTGCACGGGAGGCCGCACGGCGGGGTGACCGGGGGATACTCGCGGGCATGACGAGCTACGACGCGGTGGTGCTGGCCGGCGGCGCGGCGAGGCGGCTCGGCGGTGCGGACAAGCCCGCGCTGCCGGTCGGCGGCCGCATGCTGCTGGACCGGGTGCTGGCGGCTTGCGGGGCGGCGGACGCCACGGTCGTCGTCGGGCCGCGCCGGTCGACCGCGCGGCCGGTGCGGTGGACCCGGGAGCAGCCGGCCGGCGGTGGTCCGCTGCCGGCCCTCGCCGCCGGGCTCGTCGCGTTGGGGCCGGACGCCGGTCGGGCCGGAGCCACGCGGCCGGGCGACGTTGCCTCCAGCGGTTGGGGGCGGCCCGAGGTGGTGCTGGTGCTGGCCGCTGATCTGCCGTTCCTGACGGCGCGCACCGTGGACGCGCTGGCCGAGGCGCTCACCGCGGACGCCAGGAAGCGGACCGGCGAGCGGCCGGACGAGCGACGGGCCGAGCCAAGGGCCCAGCGACAGGCTGAGCGACCGGTCGGACCAACGGTCGGGCGGCGGGATCGCCTGACCGAGGGCGAAGACAAAGACACGAAAGGCACCGAAGGCACCGGAGACAGCGGGGGCCCCGAAGGCATCAAGAACGGCGACGAAGACGTGACGGAGTGGGAAGGAGTGATGCTGACGGACGCGGACGGCCGGGACCAGCCGCTGGCGGCGGCGTACCGGATCGAACCACTGCGGCGCGAACTCGCCCTGCTCGGGGCCGAGCACGGCGGGCTGACCGGGTTGCCGCTGCGGCTGCTGACGGGGGAGTTGAGGATGCGGAGGATGCCCGACCCGACGGGGGAGGCGTCTTTCGACTGCGACACCTGGGAGGACGTAGCGGTGGCACGGGCCCGGCTGGACGGCGCGTCCGAGGGGTGAGCCTGCCCGCCGACGGGAGGAGGATCGGAGAACATGGGGCCTGTGTTGGACGAATGGATTTCAGCAGCCAAGACCGAACTGGGCATCGACCTCGACGTGGACATCGCCGTCCTGCTCGACCTGGCCCGTGATGCCGCACACGGCGTTGCCCGCCCTGCCGCACCGCTGACCACCTTCCTGGTGGGTTACGCGGCGGCGAGCGCGGGCGGCGGCCCGGAGGCGGTGCGGGAGGCAGCGAGCAAGGCGGCGGCGCTCGCGCAGCGCTGGGCCGAGGAGTCCGGCAGCGAACCGGACCCGGCGAGATGAGCGGTTCGGGCGGTGACGCCGCCGACCGCGCACTCGACGACGCCCTGGCGCTTGCCAACGAGCCCCGGGGCGAGGCCGATCGGGGTCGCCCGGCAACCACCGACCCGCTGGTCGTCGCGCTGGGTATCGGCGAAGCCGAGGGACCCCCCGGCCGGGCCCGCGGCTCGGCCGGATCGCGCCCGCGCCCGGTGCCGCCCGCTCCCCCGCCGCCCTTGGACCCGGTGGCGGTCGCGCTGCGCCACGGCCAGGAGGAATCCGCCCCGCCGCGCCCGCCCGCCCGGAGCGGCAAAGGTGGCGCCCAGACCTCGGCCGACAGCTCTTCCGGGGACCGTCCTTCCGCCCGCCGAGCCGACGCCGCCCGAACCCCCTCCCGCCGGGCCGCCGCCGGCCGAACCTCCCCCGGCCGTCCCCCTGAGGACGGCGCCCCCCCTGACGGTGAAGCCGCCCCCCGCCGTTCGGCCTCCCGCCCCGAACCCCCCGGTCCGCCCGTGGCCGCCCCGCATCTCCACACCCACGAGGCCACTTGGCCCGAAGCCCGGCGGATCGCCCGTCAGGCGGCCCGCCGACTGGGTCCGCAGGTCCAGCCGCTGGGCGACGACGCTCTCGGGACGGCGCTGGCCGAGCCGCTGACGGCCCTCGTCGATCTGCCGTCCTTCGACTCCTCGGCGATGGACGGCTGGGCGGTGGCCGGCCCGGGCCCTTGGTGGCTGACCGGCCAATTGCTGGCAGGTCAGGGCTCCCCGGCCCTTCTGCGCGACGGTTGCGCCGCGCCGATCGCCACCGGCGCCGTTCTGCCGCCGGGCGCGGTGGCCGTGCTCCGCAGCGAGCACGGCCGGACCGAACACCGCACCGACGGGACGCGGTTGGAGCTCCGGGAGCAGCGGTTCGCGCCGCGGCCGGGCCAGGAGGTGCGGCGGCGGGGGCAGGAGTGCCGGAGCGGTGACGAGTTGCTGCCGGCCGGGGCGGTGGTGACGCCGGCCGTGTTGGGCCTGGCGGCGGCGAGCGGTTACGACGAGCTGACGGTGACCGCCAGGCCACGGGTCGAGGTGCTCGTGCTGGGCGACGAGTTGCTCGGCCACGGGTTGCCCCGCAAGGGCCGGGTACGGGACGCCCTCGGTCCGATGCTGCCGTCGTGGCTGCGCGCGCTGGGCGCCGAGGTGACCTCGGTCCGGCACCTGCTGGACGATCTGGGCGCCGTGCGTGAGGCGATCAGCGCCGGATCGGCCGATTTGATCATCACCACGGGCGGCACCGCGGGTGGCCCGGTCGACCACGTTCATCCCGTGCTGGCCGCGATCGGCGCGAAGCTCCTGGTCGACGGGGTGGCGGTTCGCCCGGGCCACCCGATGCTGCTCGCCGAACTGCCAACCCCGGGACCTGCGACTGCCCCGGCACGCGCGTCGGCGGCCGTACCCGGAGGCGGCCCGTTCCTCATCGGCCTGCCGGGCAACCCGCTGGCCGCCGCGGCCGGAGTGCTCACCCTGGTCGCCCCTCTGCTGCGGACCCTGGCCGGTCACCGCGTACCAGCTCCGTACGCGGCGCCGCTGACGGAGGACGTGGCCGGCCACCGCGTGGACACCCGGCTGGTCCCGGTGGTCTTCGACGACGACTCCGCCGCCCGGCCGCTGCGCTTCGCCGGCTCGGCGATGCTGCGCGGCCTGGCCGCCGCCGACGGTATGGCGGTGATCCCGCCCGGCGGCCTGCGCGCCGGGCAGGAGACCGCCGTGCTCGACACCGGGATGTCCGCGGCCGCCTGGGGGAGCGGCGGGTGAGGCTCTCCCGGCGGGACACGGCGGCAGATCGCCTGGCCGCGGCACCGGCCACGGGGGCGGGGCCGCGTTCGTACCGGGTGCTGTTCCCCCACACCGCCGCCGGGCCGCTGCGCCAGGTGCTGCGGCGGCTTTCGCCCCGGCCGCCCCGGCCCGGGCTCCGCGATCCGGTCGCGCCGCTCAGCCCACGCCCCGCGATCCCGCCCCGCGTACCGAAGCGCGGGCCGGCCTGCCCGCCCGCGACCGCAGCGCGTCCCCCGCGCCCGGGTGCAGGCGGACCGCGCCCGCCGTGGCGGCGAGGGCAGCGGGGGCCAGCAGGCAGAAGGCGGCGCTGTAGGACAGGGCCGGCGAGGTGCGCCCGAGGAGGGCGTGGGTGACGGGGCCGCCGAGTCGGATCGCGACGGTCGCCGCCGCGACGCCGAGACCCGCGGCCATCTGGTTGGCGGTCGCGTTCAGGGTGCTGGCGTCCCGCATCCGCCGCTGCGGAATGTCCGCGAAGGCCAGCGTCGAATATCCGGTCAGGCCGAGCGACCGCGCCGCGCCGCTGATCACGGCCAGCGCGGCGATCAGCCACCGCGGGGTGCCCGGGGTGAGAAAGGCGCAGCCCACCATGCTGCCGGCCAGCGTCGCGCCCGACACCACCAGCAGTGACCGGTAGCCGAACCGCCCGAACAGATACGTGGTGGCCGGCTTGATGCCGATGTTGCCGACGAACACGAACAGCACCAGGGCGCCCGAGGTGACCGCGCTCCAGCCGAACACCTCCTGGAACAGCAGCGGCAGCAGGAACGGCACCGCGCTCACCGCTACCCAGAACGACGAGCCGCCCGACACGGACGCCCGGAACGACGGCGCCCGCAGCGTCCCCAGGTCGATCAGGGGATGATCCGCCCGTCGCAGATGCCGGACCGCCGCCACCAGCATGGCCACCGAGGCCGTACCGAACGCCGCCGCCACCGGCCACGACCCGTGGGTCCGGGACAGCAGGTGCCCGGTGTACGTCAGGGTGCCCAGCCCGGCCGATGTCCACAGCACCCCGGGCCAGTCCAGCGCGCCGACCCCGCTCACCGGTCCGCCCTCGATCAGCCGCCAGGCCACCGCGAAGGCCAGCACCCCGAGCGGGATGTTGATCAGGAAGAGCCAGCGCCAGCTGGCGTACGTCGTGATGACGCCGCCCAGCAGGGGCGCGATCACCGGGGCGAGCAGCGCGGGCCACACGATGTAGGACACGATCCTCGGCAGGTCCGGCTTGGCCACCCCGGACATGGCCGTCAGCCGCCCGACCGGGACCATCATCGCGCCGCCCGCGCCCTGCACCACGCGCAGCGCCACCAGTTCACCGAGGTTCGAGGCCCCGGCGCAGGCCAGGGACGCCAGGGTGAACAGCGCGATCGCGGCGAGGAAGACGCGCCGGGCGCCGTAGCGGGCGGTGAGCCAGCCGCTGAGCGGGATCAGCACCGCGAGGGTCAGCAGATAGGCGGTGACGACCAGACCGATCGCGGTCGCCGAGACCCCCAGCGAGGCGCCGATGTGCGGGGCGGCGGTGGTCACGATGGTGCCGTCCAGGTTCTCCATGAAGAAGCAGCCCGCGACGAGCAGGGCGACGGCGCGCTGCCGGTCGCCGAGCGGCTGCGACGTGGTATCGATCACCTGTTCAGTTTCGCTGGTCGGTACGACCGACGTCAGCAGGGTTACGAGCCGGGCACGGGCACGGACGCGGACGCGGGGAGGTGCGGGCGCGTAGGTCGGGCGGGTGGTGGGGCAAGGGCGGGGCGGCAGTGGGCCGTCCGTGAATCCTCGGCGGGGGCACCGGACTTCCTCCGCTGTCCGGCGTTACCGTCGACAGCATGCGTGCGATAACGATTGCTGAGCCGGGCGGCCCCGAGGCACTGGTCCTGGCGGAAGTCCCCGATCCCGTGCCGGGCCCGGGCGAGGTGCTGGTGGAGGTCACGGCGTCGGCGGTGAACCGGGCCGATCTGCTCCAGCGGCAGGGCCGCTACGACCCGGCGCCCGGGGTTTCGCCGTACCCCGGGCTGGAGTGCTCGGGGCGGATCGCGGGATTTGGCCCCGGCGCGAGCGGTGGGGCCTGGTCGGTGGGCGACCAGGTGTGCGCGCTGCTCGCCGGCGGCGGGTACGCGGAGAAGGTCGCGGTGCCGCTCGGCCAGCTGCTGCCGGTGCCCAAGGGCGTCGATCTGACGACGGCGGCGGCGCTGCCGGAGGTCGCCGCGACGGTCTGGTCGAACGTCTTCCAGGTCGCGAACCTGCGGCCCGGTGAAACGCTGCTGGTGCACGGCGGGTCCAGCGGCATCGGGACGCTGGCGATCCAGCTCGGCAAGGCGGTCGGGGCGAAGGTCGCGGTCACCGCGGGCAGCGCGGACAAGCTGGCCGCCTGCCGCGAACTCGGCGCCGATGTCCTGATCAACTATCGCGAGCAGGACTTCGTGGCGGAGCTCGGCGAACACGGCGCCGACGTGATCTTGGACCTGGTGGGGGCCAAGTACCTGGCCCGGAACATCGAGGCCCTCGCCGTGAACGGCCGGCTGGTCGTGATCGGGATGCAGGGCGGCGTGAAGGCGGAGCTGGATCTCGGCCGGCTGATGGCCAAGCGGGCCGCCGTCATCGCGACCGGGCTGCGGACCCGTCCGCTGGACGAGAAGGCCGCGATCATCGCGGCGGTGCGGGAGCATGTCTGGCCGCTGATCGAGGCCGGGGTCGTACGGCCGGTGGTGGACCGGGTCTTCCCGCTCGACGAGGCGGCGCAGGCCCATCGGCTGATGGAGAGCAGCGGGCACGTGGGGAAGGTGCTGCTCGCGGTGCGACCGGCCTGAGGGGTCGGGCCCGGGTCCAGCGCCTTCCGCCGGCCCGGGCCCGGGCCGGCGAAAGGCGCGGATCAGGAGCCGGCGGGTCGGCGCAGCCGCAGCCCGATGAAGCCGAGCCCGAGACCTGTCAGGAGCAGGCCGAGGCCGAGCGGCAGTATCCGGGTCGCCCGCCGGGCCGGTGCGGAGGCCGACTCCGAGGCCGACTCCGCCGCCGGATCCGAGGCCGCGGGCGGGGTGGAGGGCGGCTGTCCGGCAGCCGCCGGACCGGTGGGTGTGGGGGTGCGTCCGGCGGACGGCAGCCGGCCGCCCTCGACGGGCACCGGCGAAGAGCCGCGCCGGGCGCCGTACGTGCCGTGGCGGC
>NZ_FMCH01000189.1 GCF_900091855.1 Streptomyces sp. DvalAA-14 | reverse complement strand
CCTGCGCGCCGTCCGCGGACCACGCGGCGCCGTCCGGCACACCGGCGAGCAGCAGCGCGTGCGGCGCGACCGCGGTACGGACCGCCGCCGCCAGCGCCAGCAGCGCCCCCGGTGTCCGAACCGGCGAGCACCAGCGGCGCGGCCGCCCCCTCGGCCACCGCGTCCACCCCGGCCGCCACCTCGGCCGGGCCGGCCTCGGGCGGTACGTCCAGCACGTGCACCACATAGGCGTCCGCGGCCAGCCGCCGTCCGAACCGCTCGTACACGCCCGGGTGTTCGCCGCGTCCGGGCAGCAGCACGACCGTCCCCCGGTGCAGCAGCCCCTGGGCCGGGTACCAGTGCGCGGCGCGGTCGTCGGCGGGCGGCGGCACGTGCGGGTGCACCGGATCCCCGGTCGCGGTCGGGGCCACCGTGCCGGGTGCGGCGGTCATCGGGCGGCGCCGACGGGGACCTCGACCGGCGCCCCGGCGCCGGCGGCGTCGCGGCGCGCCACTTCCGCGCGCACCAGCGGGAGCAGGTCACGGCCGTAGGCGACCGCGTCGTCCAGCGGGTCGTAGCCGCGGATCAGCAGCGTGGTCACGCCGATGTCGACATAGTCGAGCAGCGCCTGAGCCACCGTCTCGGGCGTGCCGACCAGCGCGGTGGAGTTGCCGGCCGCGCCGGTCGCCTTGGCGGTGGGCGTCCACAGCGCGCGGTCGTGCAGCTCGCCCTTGGCCGCCGCGGCCAGCAGCCGCTGCGAGCCGGTGTTCTGCGGCTCGGCGTCCGGCCCGACCGGCAGGATCCGGCGGCTGCCGACGAACGAGCCGGCCGCGCCGCGGGAGGTGATGGTGTCGAGGATGCGGTGCGCCCGCTCCCAGGCCTCGTCCTCGGTACGGCCCAGGATCGGACGGAAGGACACGCTGATCCGGGGCGGCTCGGTGCGGCCCGCGGCCGCCGCGGCGGCGCGCACCGAGGCGATCTGCTCGGCCGTCTCGGCCAGCGGCTCGCCCCACAGCGCGAAGACGTCGGCCTGCTTGCCGCCGACCCGGTAGGCCGCCTCGGACGAACCGCCGAAGTACAGCGGGATCCGGGGCTCGGTGACCGGCTTGACCTCGGTGAGGAAGTCCTGGAAGCGGTAGAAGCGGCCGTCGTGGTCGAACGCCTCCTCGCTGGTCCAGGCCCGCTTGAGGATGTCCAGGTACTCGTCCGTCCGGGCGTACCGGTCGTCCTTGGCGAGGTGGTCGCCGTCCCGGCGCTGCTCCGCGTCGTGTCCGCCGGTGATGATGTGCACCGCGACCCGGCCGCCGGAGAAGCGGTCCAGCGTGGCGAAGGTCCGCGCGGCCAGCGTGGGTGCGACGAAACCGGGGCGGTGCGCGACCAGCAGCCCGAGCCGTTCGGTGCGGGCGGCCACGTAGGCGGCCACCTGCGTACCGTCCGGGCTGCTGGAGCCGTAGCCGATCAGGACGCGGTCGAAGCCGGCCTCCTCGTGGGCGCGGGCGAAGCGGAGGGTGTAGTCGGGGTCGACGACGGGTCCGGCCGGCGGGCGGATCTCGGAGATGTCGCGGGTGCCGATCATGCCGATGAACTCGACGGGCATGGCTGGGTGGGCCTTTCGTGAGGAGGTCCGGCGGGCGGTGCCGGTGGGGCGGTGTGGTGCCGATGGGGTTCGGCCGCCGGGGGCGGCGGGACTAGGCCGTGTCTGACAAATCCCGCCTGCCCCGCGACGCCTGGCACGCGCGCTCGCTGCGTTGTCGGGGTCGTCCGAGTAGCCCACTACGAGGACGACCCTCCGCCTTGCGATCGCACGCACCAGACGCCGCGGGGCCCCGCCCTGCGGGCGGACGGCGCTATTTGTCAGACACGGCCTAGCGGGCCAGCGCGCCGCGGCCGGCCGTCAGCAGGACGGAGTCGTCCTGCGGGGTGTGCACGCGGCTGCACAGCACATCGCGCAGGTGCCGCTGCAACGGGTTGTCCTGGGTGAGGCCGTTGTTGCCGATCAGCGCCACGGCCTGCTCGACGGACTCGATCGCCGCCCGGGTGCCGAGCACTTTGGCGCCGCCGGCCTCGGCCGCCGCGCTCTCGTCCCCCGCGTCCACGGCCTGCGCCAGCGCGTCCACCAGCCGCTCGGCGCCCGCCAGGCGCACCGCGATCTCGCCGACCGCGCTCTGGAAGCGCGGCAGCGAGGCGAGGGGGGCGCCCAGCGCGCTCGGCACCCGCCCGTGCAGGAAACCGGTCAGCCAGATCTGGGCGGTTCGGGCCACCCCGAGGTAAAGAGCGGTCAGGCCGAGGGAGTTCCAGGCTCCGCCGACGACGTCCCGGCCCCCGTCGGCGCCCGGCTCGGCCAGCCCGGCCACGTGGCCGGCCGGCACCGGCACCGTGTCGAACAGCACGTCGTCGCTCCGGCTGGCGCGCAGGCCGAGATGATTCCAGGTCGGGCGGATCTCGATGCCGGGGGAGTCGGTGCGCACCAGGAACGAGCCGACACGTACCGGGTCCTCGTCGGTCCGGGCCCAGACGGCCATCCAGCGCAGGGCCACGGCGCCGGTGGAGAAGATCTTGTGGCCGGTCAGCTCCCAGGGGGCGTCGGCGCCGGCCGTGCGTCCGCCGCCGCGCCGGGCGGTGGTGGCGGGCAGGCCGCCGCGCACCGGGCTGCCGAGGTCGGGCTCCACACGCAGCGCGTTGACCAGGGCGGGCTGCCGGGCGGACTCGGTGAGCAGTTCGCGGTAGACCGGCTCCGGCCACTGCGGGGTGCGGGCCTGGACGGCGTGCGTGAACAGGGTCATCGCGGTGACCAGGGCGACGGCGGGGTCGCCGCCGCCGAGGGCGCGCAGGATGCGGACGGTGTCGGCCAGGCCCCCGCCGGGGCCGCCGTAGCGGCGGTCCACGGTGGCGGTCAGCAGGCCGG
>NZ_FMCH01000134.1 GCF_900091855.1 Streptomyces sp. DvalAA-14 | reverse complement strand
CCCCGTCCCGCCCGGCCAAATCGGCCCGGCGGTTCGAATGACCACCTGCATTCCGTAAAAGCGCACCACGAATCAACAATGCGACGAGTCGCGTATCGAATCGAGTGGTCCTGCGGGATGGCTGTCCGGGGACCGACCAGGGTCGGCGCTCACGTCGGACAACCCGGAGAACATTACGCACCCGTTCACCCCGTGTCAACCCAGGTCGCTCCTGTGCCGGTCAGGCCCCGGGAGAGGGTGTCAGTCGAGGTCTTCGAGCCGCCCGCCGGCGTCGGGCTGGCTGGACTCCACCCGTCGCAGGAGACGGGTGAGGATCTCGCCGAGCGCCGCGCATTCGACGGAGGTGAGGTCCTGGAGGAGCTGGTCCTCGAAGGCGGCGGCCATCCGCATGGTCGCGAGCCACTTCTCGCGGCCCTCGTCGGTCAGCTCCACGATGACGCGGACGCGGTTGGCCTCGTCCCGGTCCCGGGTGACCAGGCCCTCGGCGACCATGCGGTCGATCCGGTGGGTCATGGCCGCCGGAGTGAGGCCGAGGCGCTTGGCGAGGTCGCCTGGGCCCAGGCGGTACGGCCGGCCGACGACGACCAGTGCCTTGAGGACTTCCCACTCGGAGTTGCTGAGGCCGAGGTCGACGAGCTGACGGCCGTAGGCGACGTTCATCCGGCGGTTGAGCCGGCCCAGGGCGGTGACGACCTTCTCGACCTGGGGGTCGACCTCGGGAAATTCTCGCTGGTAGGCCGCGATCTGGGCATCGAGATCCAGCTCGTGCGGCGCTCCGGTCGAGCCTGCGGCGGCGGTCATGCTCCGAGTATGCCACGGGAGGGCTTTGCACTAAAGCCCTTCCGCATGTACTCTTTAGCTTCGAACTCTAACTCTCTGAAGTCTTCCGGCTCGAAGTCCGGGCGGACAGCGCTGCGCTGACCGCCCCGGGAGCGCGGGCGGGGGCTTCATCTGTCAGGTGAGGTGACCGTGAGCACGGCGATGGGCGCAGCTCTGCGCAGGATCCAGCTCGGCAACGCGCTGAGTGCGTTCGGCAACGGCTTCACCGTGCCCTTCACGTTCATCTATGTGTCGCAGGTGCGGGGGCTGGGCGCGGGCGCGGCGGGCGCGGTGCTGGCGACCTTCGCCGTCGCCGCGCTCTTCGTGCTGCCCTTTACCGGTCGGGTCATCGACCGGCGCGGTCCGGTGCCGGTGGCCGTGCTGGGCACGGTGCTGGCGGCCTCGGGTTCCCTCGGGCTGGGGCTGTCCGGTAGCGAGCCGGTGCTGATAACGGCGGCCGGCGCGCTGGGGGCGGGCATGGCGGTGGTGCAGCCCGCGCTGGCCACCATGATCGTCTGGTGTTCGAGCACGGCCACCCGGTCGCGTGCGTTCGCGACCCAGTTCTTCCTGAACAACCTGGGGCTGGGCGTGGGCGGCCTCATCGGCGGGCTGATCGTGGACACCGCCCACCCCGGGTCCTTCGTTCGTCTCTTCGCCATAGAGGCGTCGATGTTCCTGGTACTGGGCGCGGTGGTCGCCCGGGTGCGGCTGCCGCACGCCCCACGGCTGGAGCGGGCGGCGGTACGGGCGGAGGCCGGTTCGCCTGTGGGCGGCTGGCGGCTCCTGGCCGGGGACCGGGCGATGGTGATGGTCTGCGTGCTCGGCTTTGTGATGTTCTTCGCCTGCTACGGGCAGTTCGAGTCGGGGCTGTCGGCCTTCGCCGTGGAGGTCACCCGGATCTCCCCGGCCACCTTGGGCATCGCGCTGGCGGCCAACACGGCGGTGATCGTGCTGGCGCAGTTCGTGGTGCTGCGGCTGGTGGAGCAGCGGCGGCGCAGCCGGGTGATCGCGGCGGTCGGCTTGGTGTGGTCGGCGGCCTGGCTCGTGGCGGGAGCGTCCGGGCTGCTGCACGGTCATCACGCCGTGGCGGTCGCGGCGATCATCTCGACGTACGCGCTGTTCGGGCTCGGCGAGGCGATGCTGTCGCCGACGGTGGCTCCGCTGGTGGCCGATCTGGCCCCGGAGCGGATGGTCGGGCAGTACAACTCGGCGTTCGCGCTGGTGAAGCAGCTGGCGCTGGCGCTCGGTCCGGCGGTGGGCGGTCTGATCGCCGGCGCGGGGGCGTACGGCCTGTACATCGTGATGCTGGTCGTCAGCTCGCTGGGTATCTCGGTCACGGCCCTGTTCATGGGTCGCCGGCTCACCCCGGCGCAGGAGATTCCGCTGCGTTACTCCCGGGTGGTGGCGCAGTCCACGCCGTCGGCTGCCGCGCTGGCCGAGCGCATACCTGCCTGACCGGTCGGACGCGACGCCGCGCCACGCCAGGCCGAAGGGCCGCCCGCCGGCGGGCGGGACGGACTTCGACAAGCCCGTTCCCGCCCCGCCGCCCTCGCTAGCCCGGTAGGGCGAATTCGCACCAGACGGCCTTGCCGCCGCCCGGGGTGCGGCGGGAGCCCCAGGCCGAGGCGACGGTGGCGATGATCGAGATGCCGCGGCCCGCTTCGTCGGCGGGTTCGGCGCGGCGGCGGCGCGGCAGGTGGTCGTCGCCGTCGGTGACCTCGATGATCAGCCGGCGGTCGGTGCGGCGCATCCGCAGCCGCATCGGCGGGGTGCCGTGCTGGAGGGAGTTGGCGACGAGTTCGCTGGCGGCGAGGACGCCGAGGTCGATCAGTTCGACCGGGAAGCGCCAGGAGGTGAGTACCCCGGTGGCGAAGGCGCGGGCGCGGGGTGCCGCCTCGATGCCGCCGAGCAGATCGAGTGAGGCGTTGCGGAAGAGTTCGGCGTCGGGGCCGGTGTGGTCCGGGTACTGCAGGACCAGGACCGCCACGTCGTCGTCGTGCTCGGAGGTGATGCCGAGGGCGCGCATCAGCCGGTCGCAGATCACCTGGGGCGCGCCGGTCGCGCCGGCCAGGGCGCGGGTGAGCGCGGCCACGCCTTCGTCGATGTCCTCGGTGCGGCGTTCGATGAGGCCGTCGGTGTAGAGGACGGCGCTGCAGCCGGGGCCGAGCGGGATGCTGCCGGAGCTGTGCACCCAGCCGCCCGTGCCCAGCGGTGGGCCGGTGGGCTCGTCGGCGCGGCGGACGGTGCCGTCGGGGTCGCGGATCAGGATGGGGGGATGCCCGGCGCTGGCGTAGGAGAGCCGGCCCTCGCTGGGGTCGTGGACGGCGTAGACGCAGGTGGCGATCTGGGTGTCGTCGATCTCGGAGGCGAGCCCGTCGAGAAGCTGGATGACCTCGTGCGGGGGCAGGTCGAGGCGGGCGTAGGCGCGTACCGCGGTCCGGAGCTGTCCCATCACGGCGGCGGCGCGCACGCCGCGGCCCATTACGTCGCCGATGACGACGGCGGTGCGGCCGGCGCCGAGGGTGATGACGTCGTACCAGTCGCCGCCGACCGCGGCGTCGGTGCCGCCGGGCTGGTAGGTGGCGGCGACGCGGAGGTCGTCGGGCTGTTCGAGGCGCTGGGGGAGCAGGCTGCGCTGGAGGGTGACGGCGGTCTCGTGGAGGCGGCGCTCGCTCTCCCGCAGTCGTTCGGCGGACTGCACCTGGTCGGTGACGTCGGCGGCGAAGACGAGGACACCGCGGCGTTCGGGGTCGGGGTCGTCGCCCTGGACGGGGGTGCAGGTGAAGGTGAAGTAACCCTGACGGGTGTGCGAGGAGCCGTCCGACCAGGTGACCTTGCGGGCCTTGACGGTGCGCGGTTTACCGCTGCGGTGGACCTGGTCCATCAGCGGGAGCAGCCCGAGTTCGGCGAGTTCGGGCAGCGCGTCGCGCGCCGGGGCGCCGGTGTCGCGGGGACCGAAGACCTCGGTGTAGGCGTCGTTGACGAAGCCGACCCGGTGGCCGGGCCCGTGGGTGACCGCGATGAGGGCGGGCAGCAGGCGCAGTACGCCGCGGACCGAGGGCTCGCCGCCGGGCGTGACCTGGGCGGGGCCGGGATGGCCGGGGGTCGGGGCGGGCGGCCGGTCGGGGCCGCCGGGGAGGGTTCCAGGGAGGCTTCCGACGGCCGGGACCTGGGCGTCGCCGACCTTGCCGCGTGCTGCGGGTACGGCAGCGCGTCGCTGTGTTCCGGGGAGCCGGGCGCTCCAGCGCGTAAGGTTCAAACGTCCGATTCCTCGTATCTGGCACTGTTCGCCAGTGCTGGTGCACGCGTGGTCACCCACCCAGTGTGGCCGACCGGCGCCCCCGGGGGGAATCTGGACGGCGCGGGTCGGGTCAGGACACGTCGGGTTTACGACCGCCTCCGGCGGCGAGTTCGAATTCGGCGCGCGGGTGTTCCAGTGAGCCGAGCGAGACGATCTCCCGCTTGAAGAGCCCGGCGAGCACCCACTCGGCCAGCACTTTGGCCTTGCGGTTGAAGGTGGGCACCCGGCTCAGGTGGTAGGCGCGGTGCATGAACCAGGCGGGGTAGCCCTTGATTTTTCGGCCGTAGAGGAAGGCGACGCCTTCGTGCAGCCCGAGGGAGGCGACGGAGCCGACGTATTTGTGCCGGTACTCGGTCGGCGTACGGCCGCGCAGCGTCGCGACCAGGTTGTCGGCGAGCGCCTTGGCCTGGCGGACGGCGTGCTGGGCGTTGGGTGCGCACTCGGTGCCGGGCTGCTCGGCGGTGAGGTCGGGTACGGAAGCGGCGTCGCCGGCCGCCCAGACGCCGGGTGCGCCGATGACGTTCAAGGTGGCTTCGGCGCGGAGCCGTCCGCGTTCGTTCAGCGGCAGCCCGGAGGCGGCGAGGATGGGCGCGGGTTTGACGCCGGCTGTCCACACCAGGGTCCTGCTGGGCAGCCGGTCCCCGTCGGAGAGCACCGCGACCCGGTGGTCGCAGGACTGGAGCCGCGTGTGGAGGCGGATGTCGATGTTGCGGCCGCGCAGTTCCCGTACCGCGTAGGTGCCGAGGTCGTCGCCGACCTCGGGGAGGATGCGCCCGCTGGCCTCGACCAGCACCCACTTCATGTCCTCGGGGCGGATGTTGTGGTAGTAGCGCACCGCGAACCGCGCCATGTTCTCGAGTTCGGCGAGCGCTTCGACTCCAGCGTAGCCGCCACCGACGAAGACGAAGGTCAGCGCTGCCTCGCGGACCGCGGCGTCGCGGGTGGAGGAGGCGATGTCGAGTTGCTCCAGCACGTGGTTGCGCAGGCCGATGGCCTCTTCGACGGTCTTGAAGCCGATGCCGTGCTCGGCCAGGCCGGGGATCGGCAGCGTGCGGGAGACGGAGCCGGGGGCGAGGACCAGGTGGTCGTAGGAGAGTTCCAGGGCCTCGCCGCCCTCTTCGGCGGTGGCCGGGGTGACGACGGTGACGCGCTGCCGGACGGGGTCGATGGCGCTGGCTTCGCCGGGCACGATCCGGCACTTGTCGAGCACCCGCCGGAGCGGGACGACGACGTGGCGGGGTGAGATGGAGCCGGCCGCGGCTTCCGGGAGGAACGGCTGGTAGGTCATGTAGGGCTGGGGTTCGATGACCGTGATCTCGGCCTCTCCGCGCTTCAGCTTCCGTTGCAGCCGCAGGGCTGTGTACAACCCGACATAGCCACCGCCGACAACAAGAATGCGCGGTGTGCTCGCTGTGGCCAAAGCTGCGGACTCCGTCATTGCTCCATGAGGCAATGGACGTGAGCCGTTTGTCCACAGGCCGGACAGCACGTTTCCGGGGAATCCCCTGTCAGGCGACTCCCGGGCAGCACATCATCGGGCAAAAGGGCGCGACGCCCGGCTTGTTGGGGTGATCGCCGCGACGCGCCACGGGGGCGTGCGTCGGGCTCCCACGCCGGATGCCCCGGGGCTCGTGCGCCCCACCGGCGCTGTCCTGCCCCGTCCGCCCCCTTCTTTCTTGACGCATGCTCAACTATGTTTGTATCTCGTAGTACTGCGCGGTATGCGCGGGATCTTCGTTAAGGGTGGGGAGTCTCCGGGGGGAGACATGAGTTTTTCCGGGGGATACACATATGCACATTCAGGACTCTCGGCGCATCGCGGCGACCGGTTCCGGACTACGGGGGGGTGTGAGCGGGTCGGCCCCGCTGCGGGTTGACGCACAGCGCAATCTTGAGCACGTGCTGCGCGCGGCTCGTGAGGTGTTCGGCGAACTCGGTTACGGGGCGCCGATGGAGGATGTCGCCCGGCGGGCCCGGGTCGGCGTCGGCACGGTCTACCGCCGCTTTCCGAGCAAGGACGTGCTGGTCCGGCGGATCGCGGAGGAGGAAACGGCGCGGCTGACCGAGCAGGCCCGGACCGCGCTCGGCCAGGAGAACGAGGCGTGGTCGGCGCTCGCGCGCTTCCTGCGCACTTCGGCGGCTTCCGGCGCCGGCCGGCTGCTGCCGCCCCAGGTGCTGCGGGTGCAGGGCGGGCCCGGCGCCGCATACGACGACGAGTCGGTCCGCGCCGTCGAGGTGATCGGCCTCGCCGACGCCGTCGACGCGTGCGGCACGGTCGACGCGTGCGGCACGGTCGACATGCGCGGTGCCGGTGAGACGGTCGACGCGGGAGCGCGGGTGCCGCAGCAGCGCAGTCGGCTCGCGCCGGCCGGGCCGGAGCGCTTCGAGGTCGAGGCCCACGCCGGCCCGGCCGGGGTCCGGTCCGAGGCCAGAGCCCCGGCCGGGGCCGAGGCCGCGACCGCCGAGCGGCCGGACCAGCTCACGGACCAGCTCCCGGAGCAGCCGCAGGACCCCGACCAGGACGGCGTACGGACACTGCTCGCCGTCGTCGGACAGCTCGTGGACCGGGCCCGGGAGGCCGGCGAGTTGCGCGGGGACGTATCGGTCACCGATGTCCTGCTGGTCATCGCGACCGCGGCGCCGACCCTGCCGGACCCGGAGCAGCACGCGGCCGCGTCCGCCCGCCTGCTCGACATCCTCCTAGAGGGTCTGCGCTCCCGCCCCAGCACGGCGGCGGCCAACCCGAGGTGACCTCCTGTTCCGCCCGGGAACTGCTCCCGGGCGGAACAGGACACTGCGCGGATCCCTTCACCCCGGCCGGGTGACCCGGGCTCCGCTCGCCGCCTGCCGGGCAACATCCGCGCGCAACCGGCGCCAGCGGTCCGCGGCCCGGAAACCACCGCGGCCGCTCCCCCGCTTTCCGCGCTGTGAGTTGCCCGGGCTCCGCTCGCTGGATCTTCCGCGGCGGGTGGCGTGCTGGCCGCACCGATTCTCGCGCCACGGGCCGCCGTTGGGGCCGGCCGGTTCGGGCCGAGGGCAAACCTGAGCGTGCGGGGATGAACTCGATGGGATGAAAAGGCCGGATTGTGTGCGTGTCGGGATCACGGATGGGTGGTTCCTTTCAATGGCATGACGGCGGGGGCCGGTCCTGTGCCACGCTTGCCGCGTGGACGAGGGAGACGGGGAATCCGGGGGAGCGGCGCCGGGCGCGGAGTCGGGGGCCGAAGTACCCCCGGCGCGGGTGCCCGGACAGCGGGATCCGGTCGCGCGGGGGGACGCCGCACGGGGAAGTGCTGATCGCGGTGGGGCCGTTCGCGGTGACCTTGTCCGGGGGGACGTCGTACGGCCGGAGCCGGAGTCGGCCCGGGTGCGGGTGCCCGAGCAGGGCGAGGAGCCGCGGGCGGCGGCGCCCGGGGACGACGACGTGTTCGCCGCCGGGCATCCCGCGCCGGACGCCGGCGGGCAGGCAGCGGTGTCCGACACCGAACTGCTCGCCCAGGTGCGCGGCGGCCAGGACAGCGCCTACGAGGAGCTGTACCGGCGGCATGCCGAATCGGTACGCCGCTATGCCCGGACCTGCTGCCGGGACGCACACACCGCGGAGGATCTGACCGGCGAGGTGTTCGCGCGCACCCTGCAGGCGATCCGCGGCGGCAGCGGCCCGCAGACATCGGTGCGCGCGTATCTGCTGACCACCGTCCGCCGGGTCGCGGCCACCTGGGGCAACACCGCCAAGCGCGAGCATCTCGTCGAGGATTTCGCGGTGTTCTCGGTCTCCGCGGCCGGTTCCGGCGCCACCGAGGAGAGTTCGGACCTCGGTGCCGAGGTGCGGGCGATGCACGAGGCCGAACGGACCATGGCCATCCGGGCGTTCCGTGCCCTGCCCGAGCGCTGGCAGACCGTGCTGTGGCACACGGCGGTGGAGGACGAGTCGCCCAGCGACATCGCCCCGCTGCTCGGGCTGACCCCGAATGCCACCGCCGTCCTGGCGCACCGGGCCCGGGAAGGTCTGCGGCAGGCGTACCTCCAGGCTCATGTCAGCTCGACCCTGACCACCGGGGGCGCGTGCGCGCGCTACGCCGACCGGCTGGGCGCCCACGCCCGCGGCGCGCTGCGCACCCGCGCGGACCGCGAACTCAACCGGCACCTCAAAGAGTGCACGCGCTGCACGGCCGCCTCCGTGGAACTGGCCGACCTCAACTCCA
>NZ_FMCH01000024.1 GCF_900091855.1 Streptomyces sp. DvalAA-14 | reverse complement strand
CGCCGGTCCCGGCTGGTCGACTACGAAGTGGTCGAACTGGCCGCCCTGCTGCGGGCCCGCGTCGTGACGGCCGTGCAGGTCACCACCGCCTACCTGGACCGTATCGACCGCTTCAACGGCCCCTTCGAGACCTACGGCGACAACGGCGGCTACAACGCCTTCGTCCGGATCGACCGGGCCGGCGCCCTGGCTCAAGCCGCCGCCGCCGACACCCTGCTGGCCCGCGCCCGGCGCACCCGCGAGGCCCTTCCGCCGCTGCTCGGCATCCCGTTCGGCGTCAAGGACTCGGTGGCCGTCGAGGGATTCGAGGCGAAGGACGGCAGCCACGCCTTCGACGGGAACGCGGCGCTGCGCGACGCCACCGTCGTGCACCGGCTGCGCGCCGCCGGCGCGGTGATCCTCGGGCACACCATCGCCTCGGCGTTCTCCGGCTCGATCACCGGCACCTTCGCCGGCAACGCCTGGAACAAGGCCTATGTGCCCGGCGGTTCCAGCCAGGGCTCCGGCGTCGCCCCTGTCGCTCGGCTGGCGGCGGCCGCCATCGGCGAGGAGACCGGCGGCTCCATCATGATGCCGTCGGCCGCCAACGGCGCCAGCGGCATCAAGCCCTCCCTCGGCACCAGTTCGGTCGCCGGGCTGATGCCGCTGTCCCCGGGGTACGACGTGCTGGGACCGATCGCCCGCTCGGTGCGCGACGCGTCCTTGATCCTTTCGGTGATCCTCGGACCCGACCCGGCCGGCGACCCGCTGACCCTGGCCGCCCCCGACCCCTTCCCCGCCATGCCGCTCACCGCCCGCGGCGGCCGCAGGCCGCTGGCCGGGACCACCATCGGCATCCCGCAGTCCGACTGGATGCGCGACAGCCGGGGCATCCGGACCGGCACCTCCCCGCAGGACCTCTACGACCCCGACCACCAGGCCGCGTTCACCCGGCTCCGGCAGCAACTCACCTCCCTCGGCGCGCAGGTGAAGGAATTCCCCGGCCTGGACGTCACCGTGCCGGCCAACGACCCGTACTTCTCCAGCGCCGACGTCCTCGCCACCGTCGACGGCTCCCCGGTCTCGCCGTCCTCCGCCGTGCTGAGCCCCAACCGGTACGAGATCCGCTACTGGGACGCGGTCAAGGAGTTCGCCGCCACCCGCCCGGCCGACCAGGCCGCCGCCCTGCTCGCCCAGTACGGGCGCAAGGGGCCGAACGACACCGTGTCCTCCTTCGACTCCGCCACCCGCTTCGCCGGCGCCGTGCCCGCCTCGGTCCGGGTCGACGGCGAGCGGCGGCGCCGCACCCTGCAGGCCAACTACCAGGCCGCGCTGGACGCGGCCGGCGTCGACTTCATGCTGGTGCTGTCCCTGGGCGCGCAGATCGGGCTGCGCACCGGCTCCGGCTTCCCCGTCTACCGGGCCTACTACCAACTGCCCAACGCCCTGGCCTGGCCGATGGTCTCCTTCCCCGTCGGCTACGACAGCACGGTCGGCCTGCCGATCGCGGCGCAGTTCTGGGGGCCGCGGTTCAGCGAGCCGCGGATCGTCCAGGCCGCCATCGACTACCAGGCGCACTTCCCCGACTACCACAACGCGGCGCCGCCGGACCCGGTCGTGTCCGGCGCGAAGGTCGCGCCGCACGCCCTGGCCGTGGAGCCGCCGGCCCCGCCGGAACTCTCCAACGACCCGCTGATCGCCGAGGAGGCCCTGCGATGACCTTCCTCACCGTCGGCTGGGGACCGGTGGTCAACGCCGGCCTCCCGCCGCAGCACCCCGGCGACGGCGCCGCGCCGGTGGCCACCGTCGGCTGGCTGCCCAAACTCGGCACCGCCTTCTACCCCTATCCGCACGACGACCCGGACGCCGACCCCGGCGCCGCACCCGTACGCCAGCAGCCGGGAGGCGGGCGGCCGTGACCACGCACCCGCGCATACCGCGTGCGCGGCGCCCACTCGTGGCGCTGGCGGCGGGACTGCTCACCCTCAGCGCCACGACGGCCCTGACCGCGCTGCCCGCCGCGGCCGCCGCCCCCGGCCCGGACACCGCCGTGGTCGACTCCGGAGCCGGCTGGACGGTGGCCGAAGCGGCCGGCGGCTACCTGGTGTCGCTCACCCTGGACACCGCCCTGCCGGTCAAGGACGACATGCCGGTGCTGCTGGCCGACGGCGCGAGCCTCGGCCCCGCCGCGGAATCGGCCGACGGACGCACCCTCACGGTGACGACGGCCGACCCCTCGGCGGCCACCGCCACGGCGGTCACCTGGCAGTGGTCCACCGGCGGTGACGACAGCGCGGCCGGCCCCGGCATGCTGCCCGCCGACAGCGCGCCGCGCACCGCGCAGCCCAATGCCCGGCAGCCGTCCGGACCGAAGGGCCCCGGGAGCCCCCCTGCCCCGGCCGGCCCCGCCGCGACCAGCGGCGACCCGACGACCGTCGGGACCGGCCACTACACCGTCGCCGACTACGACTTCGGCGCCCAGTCCATCGCCCTCGCCGACATCGGCGGCATCCGCGGCGAACTCGAAGGACGCATCTACCTGCCCGCCGGCGGCGGGGACCACCCCCTGGTCGTGTTCCTGCACGGCCGCCACAGCTCCTGCTACAACACCACCACCCTCAAAGGCGCCAGCGGCTGGCCCTGCCCGGCCGGCACCGCCCCGATCCTCAGCTACGCCGGATACGACGGCGCCGGCCAGGCACTGGCCGCCGACGGCTTCACGGTGGTGTCGATCTCCGCCAACGCGATCAACGCCAACGACAACCAGCTCTCGCCCGACGACGGCGCCGTCTCGCGCGGCCAACTGGTGCTGGACACCCTGACGATGCTCGACGCCGCCAACAGCGGCCGCCCGGTCAGCCACCACGACGCGGCCACCGGCCAGGACCTGACCCTCGACCAGGCGCTGGCCGCCGGACGGTCCACCTACCCGGCCGGCACGATCACCGCGCGCCGCCTGGTCGGCACCATGGACTTCAGCCGGATCGGGCTGATGGGCCACTCCCGCGGCGGCGAAGGCGTCGTCACCGCGGGCACCCTCAACGAGGCCCTGCCGCACCCGTGGAACCTCACGTCGGTCTTCGCGCTGGCGCCGATCGACTTCACCCGCGCCACCTTGCCGGACGTGGTCACCACCACCCTGCTGCCGTACTGCGACGGCGACGTGTCCGACCAGCAGGGGCAGCACTTCTACGCCGACGCGCGCGACGGCACCTTCTCCGACGACGTCCAGCGCTCCGACATCTGGGTCATGGGCACCGACCACGACTTCTACAACTCCTCCTGGACGCCGCCCTATCCCGGCGCCTCGGACGACTGGTCCGCCACCAACGACCCGGTGTGCGGCACCAGCGCCACCGCCCTGGCCTCCGGCCGGAACATCCGGCTCACCGCCGCGCAGGAATACCAGGTCGGCTCGGCGTACATCGCGGGCTTCTTCGAGTCCACACTCGGCGGACAGTCCCGTTTCCAAGGCATGTTCGACGGCTCCGGGCAGGAGCCGCCCTCGGTCGCGGACTACGCCGACGTCCGCACGGTCGCCCGGCAGCCCTCGTCCCTGCGCGACGACATCACCACCTTCGCCGCCGCCTCGCCGCAGGTCACCGCCACCGGAGCGGTCACCGCGACCGTGTGCGCGAACAAGTACGGGCGGACCGTGCCCGAGGCGCTGCCGTACTGCACGAATCCGGGCAGCACCCTCACCAACCAGCAGGTGCCCTACTGGACGCCCGCCAACTACGCCCCCAATGTGCCGCTCAACCCGATGACCCACCTGACCTGGAGCGGGACCGACGGCGGCCTGCGCGTCGCGGTCCCGCCCGGCAGCCGGAACGTCTCGCGGTACGACGAGATGACGGTGGACATGTCGCCGGACGAGAGCGTCACCACCGGGACGGACCTCGAACTCAGCGTGACCGACACGGCCGGCCGTACCTGGCGCGGGCCGGTGTCCGGCCTCAACCCGTGGGGCGTGACCCGGATGCCGGCCAGCACCTCCACCAACCTGGGCAAGATCGTGCTCCAGCAGGTGCACGTACCCACCTCGGCGCTGCGGAAGGCCGGGCTCGATCTGACCCGGCTGTCCGCCATCGGCTTCACCCCGGCCGTCGGCGCCGACGGGCCCGTGGGCGGCGGCGCGTACCTGTCCGACCTGGGCTTCGACAGCAAGGACCAGGGCGCCCCCCGGGTACGGCGGCGACCGGCCGTCGACGTCGCCTCCACCGCGGTGGAGGAGGGCGCCGGCCCCGGTACCGACGCGGTGGCCGTCTATCTCTCGCACCCCAGCGCGTCCCCGGTCACCGCCTACCTCACGGTGATCGGCTCGGCGACCGGCACAGCGGGGGCGGCGATGGGCCAGGTCACCTTCCCGCCGGGCGCGACCTGCCGCGCGGTCCGGGTCCCGGTGACGGGGGACACCGTCCCCGGTGCGGTGCCGAGCGCCGCGTACAAGATCGCGGTGTCGGACTCCACCGACGCGGTGCTGGGCAGCCACGACTTCGGCGCGCTGACCGTCCGTGAGGACGACGGCGTGACCGGCGCCGCGACCCCCGCACTCCCGGTCGGCGTGCAGGGGAACGTCTGCGCCGAGCACAGCGCGCTGGCCCACCCGGGCCGGCTGACCGCCGCCGACAGCAGGCCCGCTCCCGGCGAGACCGTCCCGGTCCGCGCGTCGGGCTACCGCGACGGCGAGGCGGTGACTTTCACCCTGGACTCGGTGGTGCTGGGCACGGCTGTCGCCAGCTCCGACGGCGCCGTGCGCTTCGCGGTCGTGATCCCGGCCGGCCACCCCCGGGCGAGCGCGGTCGTCTCCGCCACCGGGGCGGGATCCGGCCGGGTGTCCACCGTGAGCCTGCGGGTCTCCGGTCCGCTCGGCGGGGGAGGCCGCTGACCACGACACCAGCACGAAGGGGGCCCGCCGGCCCGGCCGATCGGCCGGGCCGGCGGGCCCCCTTCACCCGAACGTCAGTAGGAGAACTGCTGGATCTGCCCGTCGTAGGCCGCGTAGGTCCATCCCGTCCGGGTGGCCGGATCGAGCTGGAGGGAGTTCATCTCCCCTCCGTGGACGAGCGGGCCGCCGTGGGACCCCATGGAGAAGCCGTTCACGGTGCGCAGCACCGTGCCCGAGGTGAGATCGACCAGGACCAGCTGTCCGGTCGCGTTGTTGTCCAGCACCAGGCCCTGCTGGGAGCCGAAGTAGGCGGTGCCGGCCGGGCCGGAGTAGGAGACCACCGCCACCTTGTGGACACCGTCCACCGCCAGCGCCACCGGGACTTCCTGGCGCAGCGCGGTCGGGTCGCCCTGGACGCCCGTCGACTCGTCGAGACCGGTCAGCACACTGCCGGGCACGATCTTGGTGCTGATCGAGGTGGCCGACAGGTTGTAGAGGGTGCCCGCGCCGTCGGAGGCGAAGCCGTGGCTGCACCCGGAGGTCGAACCCGCGCCGGTCACCGTGCGGGCCGCCAGGTCGACCCGCGCCACCGTGACACCGCCGAGGCAGAGGAACGCGGGCGCGCCCTTGGCCAGGTACACCACGCCGGTCGAGGAGTCGAAGTCCAGCAGGCTGTACGTCCCGGCCGGGACGCCGGCCGGATCGGCGGGGATCGGTGCGCCCGGCGTGCCCGAGGTGAGATCGACGGGCAGCACCAGGTCGCTGTTGTCGGCGGCCGACCGCAGCAGCAGCGCGCCCCGTTCGTGTGCGGCGTCCACCCGGCCGACGACGAACGTGTAGGTGTCCGCGGGCAGTTCACCGGAGCCGGCCAGGGCGCCGGTGACGGTGTTCCAGGTCTCCACGCGGACGTCGCCGCCGGCCGCCGAACGGTGCACGAGCAGCGCCCGGTCGGCGGTCGCGCCCAGCACCTCGTAGTCGGAACCGGCGCCGCTGTCGGAGGTGAGCACCGCGCCGTACACCCCGGTCGCCGGGTCGTAGCGGCGTATCTCGGTGCCCCCCGCGGTGGTGCGCAGGGCCGCGACGGAGTGCGGGCCGGCCGCGGCGAAGCTCAGCACGGTGCTGCCCCCCGGCGCCGGACCGTCGTCCACCGACAAGGTGGACAGCGCGGAGGCCTGGCCGACGACCTTGCGGGCCCGGTCCAGGGCCAGCACCCGGACGTCGTACACCTGGGAGGTGGACAGGCCGAGCGCGAGCGCGTCGAGGCGAACCGAACCGGCGGCGGCGGGCAGCGTGCGGTGCACGGTGGACGGGGTGTTGATCCCGTCGTTGTCGAGTCCGCTGCCGTTGGCGTTGCTGAAGGTGTTGAGCGAGCCGTTCACGGTGGGCGCCGGGGCGGAGAACTCCACCTCGGCGGAGCGCGCGCCGGGCACGGCGCCGGCGTCGTACCGCAGGGTGAACCGCGGCGCGGTCCGGGTGACTTCCGCCGCGTGCGTCGGGCCGCCGGCCGCGCCGGTGATCAGCGGGGCCGCCGCCCGGTCGCCGGCCGCGGCGCCGCCCACCCGGATCGGGGCGAACTCGCTGTACGCGGTGAACTGGGGGTTGCCGCCGAAGCCGGACTGGGCGATACCGATGCCGTAGATCCCGCCGCCCCCGTCGAACGCCGAGGCGGGGATGGTGACGGTGCCGGCGGTCGCGGTGAGCGCCTGGTGCCAGGCGGCGCTGAAGACCGGGCCGAGTGCCGGATTCCAGTGGCCGACGCCGGACAGCACCAGCTGCGGGGCGTCGGTGCCGGCCACCCCCGGTCAGGTCGTAGGAGACCGTGACGGCGTGCCCGGCGGTGACGACCGCGGGTGCCTTCGGCGCCGCCGCCTCCACGTAGCTGCCGTCACTCGGTCCGACGGTCAGGGTGCGGTGGACGGTGGCGACCGTCCGGCCGCCGGTCGTCACCGTGTAGGCCACGGTGATCGTGCGGTCGGCGGCGGACACGACGGGGAGGCCGGCCGCCGCCAGCAGCTGCTCGGGTGTCACCCGGATCGCGGGCGAGTCGGAGCGGAAGACCGTACGGCCGACGGCGAGCGAGTACGCGGCCCGGGCGCCGTCCAGGCCGGTGACGTCCCCGGCGAACGGTGACCGGGCCGACCAGGCCCTCGCCGTCGCCGCCCGAGGCCATGTCGCCCAGGTCGATCCGGTCGGGGTCGGTGGTTTCCAGGAACGAGCCGCCCAGGCCGCCGGCGGTCACCCGGTGGGCGACCGACAGCCGGACGACCGAGGGGCCGCCGCGGCTGCCCCGGGCGTCGCCGCCGAGCGCCTGCTCGGCCGCCGCCGTCACGTCGATCTGCGGTCCGACCTGCAGGGTCCGGTCGATCTGCGGCGGGGTCGGTACGGCCCGCCCGGTCCGCTCCAGCACCTGGCGCACCCGGGCCGGGCTCAGATCGTGCCCGCCGAGCCGCCCGGCCTGCAGGACCACCGCGGCCGCGGCGGCGATCTCCGGCGCCGAGGCGGACGTCCCGCCGTTCAGCGACGCGTCCACGTCCTGCGCGGCGCCGCCGGGGGTGTGCGAGAAGGCGACGATGTTGTCGCTGGGCGCCGACAGGTCCACCCGGCTGCCGAAGCCGGACGAGAAGGTGCCGAATCCGCTGATCCGGGTCTCGGCCGTGGTGGCCGGGCCGCCGGCGCCCTGCGCGAGGGCGTCGTCCAAGGTGGTGCCGCCCGCCGCGATCGCCCCGGTGTCGGGCACCTCGGAGGGGGTCGTGGACGCCGCGTCGTCGTCGATCGTGGTGGCGCCGGCCGCGCTCCGCGCCGTGTCGGTGGGGGTGCTGCCGCCGTCGGGGCCCACCGGCGCCGGGGTGTACAGGCGGGTGCCGTCGTTGGAGGAGATCGACACCACGATTCCGTCGCGCTGCACGATGGCGGCGACGACCGACCGCACGATCGGGTCGTCCTCCAGGTAGCGGCCCGGGAAGCCCTGCGCGTCGGTGCCGAAGCCGAGGCTGGCGGTGATCACGTCGGGGCGGGGGGACTGCTGGGCCGCCGCGAGCAGCGCGCCCGCTATCCGGTCGGTGGTCGGCTGCTCGGGCACGACCAGGCGGTAGTCGGCGCCGGGCGCGATGCCCAGCAGGTCCGTGTAGCCGCTGCCGGTGGCCGCCGGGCGCTGCCGGTCGTGGGCCAGCGGGGCCATCACACCGAAGTCCAGCATCACCTCGTCGAGGGACGGGTCCTGGTTCTCCGCCGAACCGGCGCCGTCCAGGCCGCCGGCGTCCTCGGCGACATAGGTCGGGATCAGCGGCATGGACGGCAGATCGAGATAACGCTGCCCCCCGCTCAGCACGGTGGTCGGGCCGTTGCTCTGCACGTACGCGTCGCCCGCGTCCGCCATGGACTGGTCGGTCAGGTCGCCGATGGACACATTGGTGATGGTCTCGCCCGCGCCGGGCTGCTGGCCGTAGCGGCCCTGCAGCAGCGAGAAGGCGCCCACCGCGTCCACGCCCCCGGCGTTGAGGAACGCCTGCGCGGAGGTGGACAGCGCGTAGTTGGCGGGGACACCGGAGGCAGCCGGCTGCCCGCCACCGCCCCCGACCGCGGGGGCGCGGACGGCGCCGGCCGCCGAAGGCAGCGGCTGCGCGCCGCTGTTCATGGTGTTCACATAGCGGTCGGGCTCGGCGGACGCGATGCCCGGCGCGCCGCGCAGGCTGCGGGCCACCGCCGCCGAGTCCTGGTCCCTGGTCTGCAGCACATAGGTGCGGGCGAGGTCGGAGGTGTCGGCGCCGAGCCGCGAACGGGCCGCGCCGACCAGGCCGTTGACCGAGGCCGGCGCGAGTGCGGGCAGCAGCGGACGCAGCGAGACGGCGCCCGCCGAGCGCAACCGCGCGTCCAGCCCGGAACTGCTGGTGTCCGCACCGCGGGCGGCCAGCCGGCTGCCGGGTACGGCGGCGCCGGTCACAGCCGTGTCGGCGGTCAGGGTGACCAGGACCTGGCCGGGGACCACCCCTTGGCGCTGCCCGGGTGGCGGCTTCGGCGCGGCTGCCTTCGCCAGCCGGGACAGGGACGCGGTGGGCGGCGCCGCGGCCGGCCGCGCCGAGGCGGCGGCCGGTACGGCGAAGGAGGCGGTGACAGCCGCGGTGACGGCCGCGAGCGCGACCGGGACGCGGCGGAGGCGGCCGCGGGGCTGGGGGAACCGGGACAGGGGAGACCGGTGCATAGGACACCTTCCGGCGAGGGGAGCGCACAGCGCGGGCCGGGCCCCGCGGCGATCACCGCGGAACCGGGCCCTGTGCGGTGGAAGATGCCAAGCGTGGTGGATCATGTGCAAGATGTTCTCGGTGGCCGGATTCCGCCAGGTGGCGGCCGGCCGCCACGCGAGCGCGGAGAAGAAATGGAACTTAACGTCCTGGGGCTCGGCGACGAAACAGAACACGTCTACATCGCGCTGATCGGCCACCCGCGCGGCACCGCCTCGCAGGTGGCCGGCCTGGCCGGCGGCTCCACCGCCTCGACCGCCCGAGTGCTGTCCACCCTGGTCGCGATGGGTCTGGCGACCCGGACCGGCGGCCGGCCGCCCCGCTTCACCGCCCACCCGCCCGATGTCGCGGCGACCGCCCTGATCCAGGAGCGCGAGCACCAGCTGGACGCCGCCCGCGCACTGGTGCAGCGGCTCGCCGAGACACATCGCGAGGCCAACCGGATCAGCCACCCGGACATCGCCGTCGAGCTGCTGACGCAGCGGGAGGACATCAGCCAGGCCGCGCACCGGCTGACCGCCGAGGCCCGCCACCAGGTCCGCGCCTTCGACCTGCCCCCCTACGTCGACCGCCCCGGCAGCAACCTCCAGCAGCAACTGGGCCGGCAGCGCACCGGAGTCGTCCACCGGGTGATCTACTCGCGCGCGGCGGTCTCCTGGCCCGGGCGGCTGGCCGGCGATATCCTGCCCAGCGTCCGCGCGGGCGAACAGGCCCGGGTACGGGGCGAGCTGCCGCTGAAGCTGATCATCCGGGACGACCGGGCGGCGCTCATCCCGTTCAGCCTGGCGGCCGGCGGGCACGCGGCCGCGTATCTCATCCACCGCTCGCCGATGCTCGCCGCCCTGGAGGCGCTGTTCGAAGCCGAGTGGGACCGGGCGGTGGCCCTCGGCGCCTCGGTGCCGACGCAGACGCCGCGGAGCGCCCCGGCCGCCGGGCCGGAGCCCAGTACCGCGCCGCCCGACCCCGACACCCATGTCCTGCTGACCCTGCTCACCTCGGGTCTGACGGACGCGGCCATCGCCCGCACCCAGGGCTGGAGCCCGCGCACCACCCAGCGCCGGATCCAGCGCCTGATGACCGCGCTGGGCGCCACCACCCGCTTCCAGGCCGCCCTGACGGCGGCGCGGCGTGGCTGGATATGACCTGCCGCACCGGGGCATACCGGCCGACCGGGTCCCGGGCGTCCCGCCGCTCGTCGGTCGTCGGGCGGCGGCCGGCACCCCCGGGGGCCGCGGCCGGGATCCCTGACCAGCACCCTTGTCGGTACTGTCCAGTAGGACCACCGATGCCCCTCTTGGTCCGTCGCACCCGTGTATCGTTCGACTCCTGAAAACGGGAGTCGCCGGGAGGGCGGCGCACCGGGCCGGTCGCGCGCCGCCCCCGCGGCGGGATCCCGTTCACCTCCATTCCCCGCTCACCGCCGGCTTCGCCGTGCCCCGAGCGGGGCCGGACGAGGCGACGAGAAGGACAGCGGCAGGGATCTTCGAGCGATGGCGACGGCAGTGCGGTACACGGTTCTCGGGACGATCCGGGTATGGCGGGGCGAGCGGGAGCTGACGCCGGGGCCCCCGAAGCAGCAGGCCCTGCTCGCCCTGCTGGCGGTGCGCGCCCCCGAGCCGGTCACCCTGCACGAGGCCGTGGACCTGCTCTGGGACGGTGATCCGCCCGACAGCGCCGTCAATGTGGTGCACCGCCACATCGGGGGGCTCCGGCGGCTGCTGGAGCCCGACCTGCCGCCCCGGGCCGAGGGCGGCCACCTGGTCCGTACCGGCGGCGGATACCGGCTCGCCGCCGGCGCCGCCGCGCTGGACCTGGCACGGTTCCGCGAGCTGCGGGCCGCCGGGCAGCGCGCGATCGCGGCGGGAGCCGCGCCGGACGGGGTACGGCTGCTGGTCGAGGCGCTGCGGCTGTGGCAGGGGCCGGTCGCCGTCCCCGGGATGCCGCACCTGCTCGACCACCCGGTGTTCGTGGCGGTGGAGAACGAGTACGTGGCCACCGCCAAGGAAACCGCCGACGCCACCCCCTGGCAGCTGCCCGGCCTCGCGGAGGACGTGCTCACCGCCCTGCGCCGCGCGGCGACCGGCCGGCACCGGCTCGACGAGGCGTTGCAGGCCAGGATCGTCACCGCGCTCGCCGCCTCCGGCCGGCAGGCCGAAGCGCTGGAGGTGTTCGGATCGGTCCGCGCCGACCTGTCGGAGGAGCTCGGTATGGACCCGAGCCCCGAACTGCGGGCCGCCCACGAACAGGTGCTGCGGCAGTCGGGCCCGCCCGACCGGCCCGCCGCCCCGGCCCCGGGGCAGCCGCCGCCCCCCGATCCGCAGACCGCCGAACGGGCGGTCCGCCCCGCCCAACTGCCGGCCGACCTGGCCTCCTTCGTCGGACGACACCAGGAACTCGCCCGGTCACGCGCGCTGTTGCAGCCGGACGACGAGGGATCGCACCGCCCGGTGGTGATCGGGGCGATCAGCGGCATGGCGGGCGTGGGCAAGACCACGCTGGCCGTCCACTGGGCGCACACCGTCGCGGAGCACTTCCCCGACGGGCAGCTGTACGTGAATCTGCGCGGCTTCCACCCGGCCATGCCGCCGCTGAGCTCCGTGCAGGCCATGCGCGACGTGATCGACGCGCTCGGGGTCAAACCCGGCCTGACGCCGGACCGTCCCGACGCGCTGGCGTCGCTCTACCGCAGCCTGTTCGCCGGCCGGCGGTTCCTGATCCTGCTGGACAACGCCCGCGACTCCGAGCAGGTGCGCCCGCTGCTGCCCGCGGCCGGCGGCTGCCTGGCCATCATCACCAGCCGGCACCGGCTGGACGGGCTCATCGTCGCCGACAACGCCCGCTTCATCCCGCTGGACCTGCTCAGCCGCGCCGAAGGCGTCGAACTCCTCGTCCGCCGGCTGGGCGAGGACCGGGTGAGCGCCGAACCCGCGGCCGCCGAAGCCATCGTGGACCTGTGCGGACGCCTGCCGCTCGCGCTCGCCATCGCCAGCGCCCGCGCCGTGCTGCACCCCACCTTCTCGCTGGCCGCCATCGCCGCCGAACTGCGCGAGAACCAGGGGGGCCTGGACGCCTTCGCCACCCGCGACACCCGCACCGACGCCCGCAGCATCTTCTCCTGGTCCTACCACGCCCTCAGCCCGGCCGCCGCCCGGCTGTTCCGGCTGCTCAGCCTGCACGCCGCCCCGGACATAGCGGCGCCGGCCGCGGCGAGCCTGGCCGGGGTGCCGCTGCGGGAAGTGCGCCGCCAGCTCGCCGAACTCGTCGAGCACCACCTGCTGACCGAGCACACCCCCGGCCGCTTCGCCGGCCACGAACTGCTGCGCGCGTACGCCGCCGAGCTCTGCGAGGGCCAGGACGACGAGCAGACCCGCGCCGCGACGCGCCGGCGGATGGTCGAGCACTACCTGCGCAGCGCGCACACCGGCGACGCCCTGCTCGCCCCGCACCGGGAGCGGGTCACCCTGCCCGCCGTGCCGCCGGGCGTCTGCCCGCAGACCTTCGGCGGACAGCCCGAGGCGGCCGACTGGTTCCAGCGCGAACGCCAGGTGCTGCTGGCCATGGTGGAGCAGGCCGCGCGGCACGCCGCGCAGGACGACGCCTCCTGCTGGCAGCTCGCCGCGACCCTCGAACTCTTCCTGGACCGGCACGGCCGCTGGCAGGAGCAGCACCACATCCAGACCACCGCCCTGGACACCACCCGCCGCACCGGCGACCTGCCCGGCCAGGCCAACGCGCTGCGGGCGCTGGGCTTCGCCGCCTGCCGGCTCGGTGCCCACGAAGACGCCCAGCGGTATCTGACC
Organism: Streptomyces sp. DvalAA-14; assembly: GCF_900091855.1. GTDB lineage: Bacteria > Actinomycetota > Actinomycetes > Streptomycetales > Streptomycetaceae > Actinacidiphila. Next base: position 1,451 of record NZ_FMCH01000024.1, on the reverse strand, counting down.
GCCGCCCTGGAGCTGTTCGAGCGGCTCGGCGACCCGATCGGAAAGGGCCGCACCCATCGCTACAACGCCTTCCTGGCCAATGTCATGAAGGACCACCACCGGGCCCTCGACCACTACCGCCAGGCCGCCGACTGCTACGCCCCGATCGGCTTCACCAGCGGGCAGGCCGCGGTCCTCAACGAGATCGGCTGGACCCATCTGCTGATGGGCGCCTACGAGTCCACCCTCGTCGAGTGCGAGAAGGCCGTCACGATGCACCAGGAGATCGGCGACCTCAGCGGCGAGGCCGCCGCCTGGGACAGCCTCGCCTGCGCCCAGCACCACCTGGAGCGCTACCAGGAGGCGCTGGTCGGCTACGGGCACGCCGTCGACCTCTACCGCCGCATCGGCGACCGCAGCCTGGAGGCCGACACCCTGGTGCACGCCGGCGACAGCCACCGCGCCCGCGCCGACTCCCGGCAGGCCGAGCGGGCCTGGCGGCAGGCCCTGGAGCTCTACGACCGGCTCGACCACCCCGACGCGGCGGGCGTACGGGAGCGGCTGGAATCCCTGGCGAAGGACACTCCGGCCCGCTGAACGGCCCGCGGCGCCGTCGCGCGCGGAGGACAGACTCACACACCCTCCACGGAACACGGCCCCGAAGGTTCACCTTGCCCGGGGTCAACGCGCCCGGGGTCAGAGCGCACCGGCCCGGCCGCGGGAGCGCAGCTTCGACAGGGCGTAGTGCTGGCGGGACTTGACGGTCCCGGCGGGCACACCGAGGATGCCGGCCGTCTCCTGCACGGTGCGGCCGCACAGATAGGTGTGCACCAGCACCTCCCGGTGCTCGTGGGAGAGCAGCCGCAGCAGCCGGGTGGACTCCACCGAGGCGAGGACGGCGTCGGTGTGGTCCCGCTGGGACACCTCGTAGGTCTCGGCGCCGACGGTCTCGTAGCGGACCGCGGCACTGCGCAGCCGGTCGATGACGAGATTGCGGGTCACCTTGAACAGCCAGCCGCGGATCGAGCCCTCGGTGCTGTAGAGCCGGTCGGTGTGCGGCCAGGCCCGGATCAGTGCCTCCTGGGCGATGTCCTCGGCCAGGTGGTGGTCACCGAGCAGCCGCTCCGCGTAGGCCGTCAGGGCGTTGCGGTGCTCCGCCACCAGTGAGTGCAGGAGTTCGGGGCGGGGTGCCGGGGCGTGGGGGGCCGCCGCACAAGTCTTCATGGTCCTGGTTCCCTCAGGGGTGAGCGGTCTCTGAGGAAGACCGTAGGCAGCGGCCTGTGCCGAATCTGTGCCGCTTGTGTGCCGCCCGCCGGCCCGCGGGCCGCGAGGTGGGCCGGGCCGCCGCCGGACCGCGGGCCGCCGCGGCCCCCGAGGACCGGGTGACCACCTCGGCGCCCGCTCAGCCGTCCAGCTCGGCCAGCGGGACCTGCACCGCCACCGGCGAGCCGTCGCCGAGGTGCAGCAGACCG
>NZ_FMCH01000054.1 GCF_900091855.1 Streptomyces sp. DvalAA-14 | reverse complement strand
CCGGCCCCCGTCCGCCCGCAGCTGGTGGGCCCGGGCGGCCCCGTCCCGCGGGTCGGCCCGCTCGGCCAGCAGGCCGCCGACCCGGCGCCGCACCGCGGCCGGCTTGTTGCCGCCGAACTTGAACTTGGCCCGGACCGCGGTGATCTCCAGCCGGATGCCGCGGATCCCCGGCAACATCCGTCCGAACGGCTCCTGGCCGGGGACCACCGGCGCCGTGCCACCCGCCGGCTGGAAGTGCGCGACCTGACGCCGCAGCAGGTCGGCCCTCTGCTCCGGATCGTCCACGAGGTGCGCGACCGCCAGCAGCTGGACGGCCGCGTAGAAGCTGGTGGGGACGCCGTGCTCGGCCGGCTCGTCGACCGGGGCGTGCCAGGGACCGGGGACGAAGACGTAGTCGTCGACCACGCTGAGGGTGACCCGCGCGTTCGCGGCCAGCGCCGGCCAGACCGGGTTGGCGCGGGCCAGGTGCAGCAGCGCCTCGCCGTACTCACCGGGTGCGGGGTCGTAGAGGAAGTGCGCTGGCTGCACCAGGGGCGCCGCGCCGTCTTGTCCGTTCACCGCGAGCTGCCCGAAGTCATGGCCGGTCAGCCAGGTCCGCCATTCGCCGTCGTCGGTCGGCGCGTCCCAGGGATGGATCAGCACGGCGGTCCTCTCAGGCGCCGCCGCGCGGACCGGCCGGCGGCAGATAGGCGGGCAGCGGTATCGCCGGGTCGAGATCGTCGGCCGGGATCGGCGCACCGTACGTCCTGGCGACCGGGACGACACCGGTCCAGTGGGGGAGTGCGAGGTCCTCGGGCTCGTCACCGGGACCGCCGCTGCGGATCTTGGCGGAGACCTCGCCCAGATCGAGCCGGATCACCGTGGTGGCGGCCAGCTCCCTGACGTTGGGCCGCCGGCAGTCCGCGGCCCGCCCCGGCACCGCCTGCTCCACGATCGCGTCCAGCGCCAGCGCCCGCTCGCCCGGGTCGGTGACCTGGTGGGCGGTGCCGTGCACAACCACCGAGCGGTAGTTGATCGAGTGGTGGAAGGCGGATCTGGCCAGTACCAGTCCGTCGACGTGGGTGACGGTCAGACAGACCGCCAGCCCCGGGCCGGCGCCGCGCAGCGGGCGCGAACCCGTCGAGCCGTGCACGTACAGCCGCTCGCCGTGCCGGGCGTAGAGCGTCGGCAGCACCACGGGCGCGCCGTCCCGGACGAAGCCGAGATGGCACACCCAGCCCTCGTCCAAGATGGCGTGCACCGAGGCGCGGTCGTACGAGGCCCGCTCGCGCAACCGGGTCGGAGTGGCGCGATCGGTGGCCGGATAACCGGACGACGGGTCGGTGACCGCGGGGGAGGCCGCGGACTGGTGTGCCGGCAGCGGCGCGGGCGACGAGGGAGGCGACGAGGCGGGCGGCACGGAAGCCATGGCGCGATCCTTTGCACTAGTGCATAGTTGCCTTTGTGCTAGGAGAGTATCGAATCACCGGAAGCGGCGCATCGGCTATCGCCGCCGACATCGAAGGCGCGGTGGGCTCGGGCGCGCTCGGCCCCGGCGACGCCCTGCCGCCCCTGCGCGACCTCGCCCGGGAACTCGACGTCAACCCCAACACCGTGGCCGCCGCCTACCGGCTGCTCCGCGACCGCGGGGTGATCGAGACGGCCGGCCGTCGCGGCAGCCGGATCCGCTCCCGGCCCGCCACCGCCGCGCGCGACGAGATCCGCATCGACGTACCGCCCGGCGCGCGCGACCTGTCCACCGGCAATCCCGACCCGGCGCTGCTGCCCCCGCTGGCCGAGGCCCTCGCCGAGGCGGCCGCTCACCACGCCCGGACCCCGGCGCTGTACGGCGGCCCGCCCGTCGACGCCGAACTGGCCCGGCTGGCCCGGGCCGGCCTGGACGCCGACGGTGTGCCGGGTGGCCCGATCGGCGTCACCTCCGGTTCGCTGGACGCCATCGAGCGGGTGCTCGCCGCCCATTTGCGGGCGGGCGACGCCGTGGCCGTCGAGGATCCGGGCTGGGGCAGCCTGCTGGACCTCGTGCCGGCCATGGGCCTGCGCGCGGTGCCGGTCGCGGTGGACGACGACGGGCCGGTCGCCGCCGCGGTGGCGCGTGCCCTCCAGGCGGGGGTGCGCGCGCTGGTCGTCACCGACCGGGGCCAGAACCCCACCGGCGCGGCCCTGTCCGGCGCCCGCGCCACCGAACTGCGGCGCCTGCTCGCCGCCCACCGCCACGTCCTGGTCATCGACGACGACCATGTGCACGGCCTGGTCGACCTGCCCCTGCACTGCCTGTCCGGCGCCACCGACCACTGGGCGCTGATCCGCTCCACGGCCAAGGCCTACGGCCCCGACCTGCGGCTGGCCCTGTGCACCGGCGACGCGGTCACCGTGGACCGGGTCCGCGGCCGGCACCGGCTCGGTGCGGGCTGGGTCAGTCATCTGCTGCAGCGCACCGTCGTGCACCTGTGGCAGAGCGGCGCGGTGGACCCGGCGGCAACCGCCCGCGCCTACGGCGACCGGCGCGAGGCACTGCTCGGCGCGCTCGGCGCACGCGGGGTGACCGCCCACGGCCGCAGCGGCATGAACGTCTGGGTTCCCGTCCCCGACGAGACCGGCGCGGTGGCCGGGCTGCTGCAGCGCGGCTGGGCGGTGGCCCCCGGCGCCCGCTTCCGGCTCGGCTCGGCCCCGGGGGTCCGGCTCACCGTCTCCCCGCTCGCCCCCGCCGACATCGAGCCCCTCGCCGACGCGGTGGCGGCCGTACTGCGCCCGGCCGGCGCCGGCCGTTACGGCTGATCGCCTACGCCCGGCGGGTCGCCCGCGGCCGCAGCTGGGTCAGCGCCGCGCCGATCAGGATCACCACCGCGCCCACCGGCTCGTTCCAGCTCAGCGACTCGTTGAGCAGCAGCACCCCGGCCGTGGTCGCCACGATCGGGATCAGATACGTGACCATCGAGCCGATCGTCGGACCCTTCTCCGCGACCAGGCCGTACTGGATGAGGAAGGCGACGCCGGTGCCCAGCGCGCCCAGCGCCAGCACCGAGAGCACGGACTTGGCGGGCCAGTCGTGGGGCACCGAGGTGAAGAACGGTGTGACCAGGAGGAGCTGCACGGTGCCCAGCGTCAACTGGGTGGCCGACATGGACAGGTGGGAGCCGCCGGTGCGCGCCAGGGTGCGCCGCACGTACGCCCAGCCGACCGCGTAACTGAGCGCCGCCGCCAGCGCCATCACGGTGCCCTTGGGATCCTGGCCGGAGAAGCCCTGCCAGGCGCCCAGCACGGTGAGCACCCCGGCGAAGCCGAGGCCGACTCCGGCGAACCGCTGCCGCGAGGGCCGGTCCTCCGACAGCGCGACCACCGAGATCAGCATCGAGAACAGCGGTGTCGCCGCGTTGCATATCCCGGCCAGCATCGACGGAATCGTCTGCTCGGCGGTCGCGAAGAGCGAGAACGGCAGCGAGTTGAGCAGAAAGGCGGCCACCGCCAGATGCGCGTAGGTGCGCGGGCCGCGCGGCAGCCGTTCCCGCTTCACCGCGACCGCGACCGCGAGGACCGCCGTTCCGAACACCATCCGGCCGAGCGTGACCTGGAGCGGGGCGAACGCCTCGTTGCCGACCTTCATGAACAGGAAACTGAAGCCCCACACCAGACCGAGCGCGGCGAAGCGCACCCGCCAGTCGAGCAGCCGGCGCACCGCCGGCACGGACCCGCCGGGCGGGGCGGCCGGGCGGGTCGGGGCGTTCGGGGTGGGCGGGGATGCCAGGGGTGGTGCGGCGGGCGCGGAAGTCAGTGACGTGGGGGACGTCGGGGACGTCGCGGCGGTCACGGTGGCCGGGCGGCTCTCGGCAGCGGTCATGCCCCCACGATGGCCGCCGCAACCGCGTAGAACAAGCGAGTTATGGTTCGCCGACGACGTAGCATCGCTTACATGTTGAGCCTTGAACGCCTGCGCATCCTGCACGCCATCGACACCTATGGCTCGGTGAGCGCGGCCGCCGACGTCCTGGGCGTCACCACCTCCGCGGTGTCGCAGCAGATGGCCAAGCTGGAGCGGGAGACCGCCCAGACCCTGCTCGCCAGGAACGGGCGCGGAGTGCGGCTCACCGACGCCGGCCGGCTGCTGTCCGGGCACGCCGACCGGATACTGTCCCTGGTCGAACTCGCGCACGCCGATCTGGAGGCCCACCGCGGCGCCGCCGTCGGCGAACTGCGGGCTGCCGCCTTCCCCACCGCGGTGCGCGGACTGTTTCCCGCCGCGCTGGGCGCGCTGCGCGCGGAGCATCCGGGTCTGCGCCCGGCGGTGCACGAACTGGAGCCCAAGGAGTCGCTGGCCCGGCTGGCGCGCGGCGACATCGATCTGGCCGTGGTCCTCGACTGGTACAACAAACCGCTGTCACTGCCGGCCGGCCTGGCCAAGGCGCCGCTGCTGGACGACATCGTGGACGTGGTGCTGCCGGCCGGACACCGGCTGGCGAGCCGGCCGCGGATCGAGCTGGCCGAGCTGGCCGACGAGGACTGGATCACCTGGCCGGACGGCGGCTTCTGCCACGAATGGCTGCTGTTCACGCTGCGCGGCAAAGGCATCGAACCGCGGATCTCGCACCACGCCGAGGAGCACGCCACCGTCCTCGCGCTGGTCGCCGCGGGCCTCGGGGTGGCCGTCATGCCGAGGCTCGGCCGCGACCCGATGCCCAGCGGCGTCCGCGTCATCCCGGTGCACCGCACCATGTGCCGCCATGTGTACGCGGTGTGGCGGGCCGACGCGGACCGTCGCCCCGCCATCCGCGTCACGGTGGAGGCCCTGCAGCGGTCGGCCGGCCTGCCCCGGGTCTGACCGGCCGACCGCCGGGTCCGACCGCCGGGTCCGAGCGGCATGTCCGAGTGGCGTGTCCGACCCCGGGCCCGGAGCGCCGTGCCCCCGCCGGGGCACACCACCGCGCCGGGCGCGCCGCCCGCCGGGCGGTCAGGCCAGCGTGATCTCGTCGCCCGCCACGGTGACCTGCTTGGCCGGCAGCCCCTGGGTGGCGGGGCCGTTGGCGACGCTGCCGTCCGCCACGTGGTACTTGCTCCCGTGGCAGGGGCAGTTGATGGTGCCGCCCGACACGCTGGCGACGGTGCACCCCATGTGGGTGCAGATGGCGGAGAAGCCCTTGAACTGCCCCGCGGTCGGCTGGGTGACGACCACCTTCTGGTCGTCGAAGATCTTGCCGCCGCCGACCGGGATGTCCGACGTCTTGGCCAGCGCGGTGCCGCCGCCGGCCGCGGCCGACGTCGAGCCCGAACCGGTGGTGGCGGGCGCGGCGGCGTCCGAGGACGGCGAGGAGGCCTTGGAGGACGAATCCGAGTCCGAGCCGGAACCGCAGGCGGTCAGCACGGCGGCGAGTCCCACACCGCCTGCCGCGGCGACGACACCGCGACGGGTGGGGGACACGGGGAATCCGGAGGTTTCGGGCATGAGCTGCATCCTGTCCGCTGGTGAAACCGGGCGGCGCCGCGCCGCCCGACCGCGTGCTTTCACGCGTGACCGTTCATACGGCTGATCGCGGCGGAACGTTCAGCGACACGCGCAGGAAGTTCAACTGGTGCCTCAGCAGCCCCTCCATCACGGCCCCGTCCGTCGGGGAGTGGGTCGTGTTGGACAGCGGCAGCACCTGGTGCGGACGCTGCGCGGCGAGCAGCGCGGCCGACAGCCGCAGGGTGTGGGCGGCCACCACATTGTCGTCGGCCAGGCCGTGCACCAGTAGCAGCGGACGGCTCAGCGCCGCCGCCTCCCCGATCGGCGAGCTGCGGTCGTACGCCTCGGGCTCGTCGTCCGGGTGGCCGAGGAACCGCTCCCGCCAGTGCGTGTCGTACAGCCGCTGGTCGCTCGGCCCGGCGCCGGAGATCGCCGCGTGGAAGACGTCGGGGCGGCGCAGCACCGCCGCGGCGGCCAGCGTGCCGCCGTAGGACCAGCCCCGGATCGCGACCCGCCCGAGGTCCAGGTCCGGGCAGTGCGCGGCGGCGGCGTGCAGGGCCGTCACCTGGTCCTCCAGCGGGGCGCTCAGCGTGTCGCCGCGCACGGTCTTGTCCCACCGCGGCCCGCGGCCGGGCGTGCCGCGGCCGTCCGCGATCACCACCGCGAAGCCCTCGTCGGCGAACCACTGCGCCTCGGCCACCGCCCAGCCGCGGGCCCGGGTCACCAGCTGCATCACCGGGCCGCCGTACGGCGCGAGCAGCACCGGCAGCGGCCCGCCGCCCGGCTCGTACCAGGACGGCAGGACCAGCAGGGTGCGCAACTCCAACTCGCCGGCCCGCAGCCAGGTCACCCGCGGGCGCGTCACCGGCTCGGCGGCCAGCGAGGCGATGTCCTCGGTGCGCGCACCCGGCTCGCCGCCGCCGGTCCGCAGCCGGAACTCCTGGCGGCCGTCCACCGACGACGCGAGGAGCAGCGAGCCGCCCGCCCGCTGCCCGGTGTGCACCCCCGGCGCCGAACTGAGCCGCTCCGGACCGCGCCGCGGATCGTACGACCACAGGTGCGTCTCGGTCGGCTCGTCGCTCGCGGTGAAGAGCACCGACTCCCCGTCCACCGAGAGCACCTCGCGCAGCTGGAGGCCGGCCGGCGTGACCGGTTCGCCGCCGACCGTCAGGTACCGGGTGTCGCCCTCGTCGGCAATGTGCACCAGCGCCCCGGCCGCGGTCCGGGCCGGGGTGCCCGGGATCAGCTCCACCCACGCCGGGTCGCGCTGCTCGTGCAGCAGTCGGGTGCCGCCGGTGTCCGGGTCGGCGGCCAGGATCCGAAGGGTGCGCTGATCCCGGCTCTGCACGCTCAGCAGCGGCCCGTGGGCGTCCCAGCCGACGGTGGTCAGGTATTCGTACGCGGTCCGGTCCCAGACGACCTCGGTCCGGCCGCCGTCCAGGCCGAGCACCCACAGCGAGACATCCGCGTTGGCGGTGCCGGCCGCCGGGTAGCGCACGGCGCGCGGCGGCTCGGCCGGGTTCGCCGGGTCGCCGATCCACCAGCGCTGCACCCCGGCGGTGTCCACCCGGGCCACCAGCAGCCGCTCGCCGTCCGGCGACCACCAGTAGCCGCGCGGGCGGTGCATCTCCTCGGCGGCCACGTGCTCGGGCAGGCCGTAGCTGATGTCCTCGT
>NZ_FMCH01000115.1 GCF_900091855.1 Streptomyces sp. DvalAA-14 | reverse complement strand
CCGATGCCGCGGCCAACCCCGCGGCCAACTCCGCGGCGGGCGCCGCGGGCCGCCGCAGTGCCGAGGCGGGCGACCCGGCCGGGGCTCCGGCCGACCCCGAGGCGGGCCACTCGGCCGGAGAATCGGCCGGAGAACCTGCCGGTCCTACCGGCCCCACCGGGAGTCTCGCCGAGCGGACGGCGACCGATCTGCGGGCCGCGCTGGGGCCGCTGGTCCGCCGGCTGCGGCAGTTTCGGCCGGACGGCGAGCTCACCCTCTCCCAGACCTCCGCGCTGGTCCGGCTGGACCGCGAGGGCCCGGCCACCGCGTCCGAACTGGCCGCGGGCGAGGGCATCCGTCCGCAGTCGATGTGCACGATTGTCGCCGTACTCCAGGAACGCGGGCTGGTCGACCGCGACCAGGACCCGAACGACGGCCGCCGGATCGTCGTCTCGCTCACCCGGGCCGGCCTGGACGGCCTGCACGGCGCCCGGCGCGAGCGGGCCCGCCGCCTGACCGTGGCGATCGCCGGCGAGCTGACCCCGGCGGAGCAGGAGCAACTGGCCGCCGCCATCCCACTGCTGGAGAGGATCACTCGTCGTGTCTGAGGCCGCAGGGTCCGCCCGATCGACCGGGCCAACAGGGCCAATAGGCCCAACAGGGTCAACGGGTCCAACGGGTCCAACGGGTTCGCCAAGTTCACCAGGTTCACCAGGAGCAACCGGACCGGCCGGGAGGACCGGCGGCTCCGAGGACCGCGACGACCGCTACAAGTGGGTCGCGCTGTCGAACACCAGCCTCGGGATGTTCATGGCCACGGTGGACTCCTCCATCGTGATCATCTCCATGCCGGCCATCTTCCGCGGCATCCACCTGGATCCCTTCGCGGCCGGGAACATCAGCTACCTGCTGTGGATGATCATGGGGTATCTGCTGGTCACCGCGGTGCTGGTGGTCACCCTCGGGCGGCTGGGCGACATCGTGGGCCGGGTCAAGATCTACAACCTCGGCTTCGTGGTCTTCACCCTCGCCTCGGTGGCGCTGTCCTTCGACCCGGCGCACGGCGGCTCGGGCGCGATGTGGCTGATCGCGTGGCGGGTGGTGCAGGCGCTCGGCGGCGCGATGCTGATGGCGAACTCGGCGGCGATCCTCACCGACGCCTTCCCGGCCCGCCAGCGCGGCATGGCCCTCGGCATCAACCAGATCCTGGCGCTGTCCGGCACCTTCATCGGCCTGGTGCTGGGCGGCGTGCTGTCCGCGTGGGACTGGCGGGCGGTGTTCTGGGTGAATGTACCGGTCGGCATCTTCGGCACCATCTGGGCGTACCGCTCGCTGCGTGAGATCTCCGCCCGCCAGCCGGCCCGGATCGACTGGTGGGGCAACCTCACCTTCGCGCTGGGCTGCGGGCTGATCCTGGTCTCCATCACCTACGGCATCCAGCCCTACGGACACGACACGATGGGCTGGACCAGCCCCAAGGTACTGACCGGGCTGATCGGCGGACTGGCGCTGCTGATCGTCTTCGCGGTGGTCGAAACCCGGGTGCCGCAGCCGATGTTCAACCTGGGCCTGTTCCGCAACCGGCACTTCGCGGCGGGCAACGCGGCCGCGTTGCTGGCGTCGATAGCCCGCGGCGGGCTGCAGTTCATGCTGATCATCTGGCTGCAGGGCATCTGGCTGCCGCTGCACGGCTACGACTTCGCGGACGCGCCGCTGTGGGCCGGTATCTTCCTGCTGCCGCTGACGGCCGGCTTCCTGCTCGCCGGACCCGCGTCGGGGATCTTGTCCGACCGGTTCGGGGTCCGGTACTTCACCACCGGCGGGCTGCTGCTGTTCGGCGCGAGCTTCGTCGGGCTGCTCCTGCTGCCGATCAACTTCCCTTACTGGGCGTTCGCGTTGCTGATCCTGCTCAACGGCCTGGGGTCCGGCATGTTCTCCGCGCCGAACACCTCGGCGATCATGAGCAGCGTCCCGGCGACCCACCGGGGGGCCGCCTCCGGGATGCGGTCGACCTTCCAGAACTCCGGGACGTCGCTGTCCATCGGGGTGTTCTTCTCGCTGCTGATCATCGGTCTGGCCAACCGCCTGCCGAGCGCGCTGGACTCGGGCCTGCGGGCGCAGGGCGTGCCGGCGGGTGTCGCGCACCAGGCGGCGTCCCTGCCACCGGTGTCCACGGTCTTCTCGGCGTTCCTCGGCATCAATCCGATCGAGACGCTGCTCAAACCGTCCGGCACGCTGGCCAAGCTGCCGGCCCACAACCGGGAGGTGCTGACCGGCAAGGAGTTCTTCCCGAACCTCATCTCGTCGTCCTTCCACCACGGCCTGATCATCGTCTTCGCGACGGCGGCGGGCATGTCGTTGCTGGCCGCGACCGCCTCCGCGCTGCGCGGTACGCCGAAGCCGACCCTGCTGGAGCCGACCGCCGGCGAGCGAAAGGCCGCAGGCGCGGGCGGGGGCGAACAGCAGGCCGGGCCGACGGCGACGCGGCCGGCGGCGAAGAGCTGACGAGGAGCGGGGCTCGACGGGACTTCGGCGGGGCTCCGACCGGGCTCCGACCGGGCTCCGGCGGATTCTCGGCGGTCCCGGACACGGGTACGGGCGGCCTCCCGGAGGAGGCCGCCCGTTGGTCCGGCGGTCAAGCTGCCGTCCGTGCGTCAGTGGTCACGCACTTCGGACCGACGGCTCAGTCGTCGTGTCGCCATCAGGCCGAGAGCCATCGTGGCAACTCCGACGAGGACCGCAACACCACCGGTGAACGAGTTGTTCCAGATGGTCTTGTGGAACGCCCCGTTGCCGGATACCGCCCACGGGGCGATGATCGTCCAGACACCGATCGCCGCGGCGACCCAGCCCAGCCCGTGGGTCCGCTCCAGGACCGAGCCGAAGCTGAACCCGAGCACCGCCAGGGCGAGACCCATGATCAGGTTGCTCACCCGCAGGCTGGGGCTGAAGTTCTGGAAACCGACCACCCACGGCGAGATCGCCAGATACAGGCCGGTGATGATGCACAGGCCTTCCAGCAAGCCACTGACAGGCTTGTGGGACATCGCCGTGTACCGGTCCCTCAGGGATACCAGGTCGGGATGAGTGTCCATATGGGATGTGTCGGTCGAATGGGTGGCCATTCAAGCCACCTCCTTCGTTCCATGTAGGAAGTGCAGTTGATTTTCGGCTGGTCGCCGGTTGGTTACCAACCGTTCAGGCCACCGGACTTCCGCCGGGCCCCCGGACGCCTACCGGGTCTCCGCCCCGGATCTGTGGCATCCATCAATTCAGCGTAGGACCCATCCGAGCAAAGCAGCCACTCGGGGAGCAATCAGAACGCATCCGACTTTGAGAATTTTTCGGTCGATCCGGACTTTTCCGCCGCGTCCAGCAGGACGGCCGCCGCCGCGCGGGCGGTCGTGGCGGCCGACGGGTCGCGGTCCATCCGGCCGGAGAGCACCGCGCCGTCGTAGAGCAAGTGCAGTTGACGGGCCAGGGATTCGGGGTCGGCGACCCCGGCCTCGGTGGCGAGTTCGACGAGCAGGCCGCGCATCCAGCGGCGGTGGTCGTCGGCGACTGCCTCGATGGCGCTGCCCGGGTGCGTCTCGGCGGTGGCCGCGACGAAGGCGCAGCCGTTGAAGCCGGGGGCGGTGACCGTCTCGCCCGCCGCGTCGAAGACGCCCAGCAGCCGCTCGCGCGGGGTGCGGAAGCGGGTCAGGGTGCGGGTGACGCGCTCCCTGACGATGACGTGGCGGCCGTCCAGATAGGCCCGGACCAGACCTTCCTTGTTGCCGAAGGTGTTGTACAGCGAGGCCTTGGCGACGCCGGCCTGATCGATGATCCGGTCGATGCCGACGGACTGCACGCCTTCGCGGTAGAACAGGTCGGTGGCGGCGGCGAGCAGCCGCTCCCGCGCGGACGGCTTGGCCGCGGTGCTCTTCGTGGCGGGCTTCGTCCTGGTCACCATGTCCATCATCCCCAACACGCAGTCAGACAGGTCTGTCTATCCTAGCGCTCGCCGACCGGCTGACGCTCTGCTCCGGCGGCCTCCACGGCCCCCGTGGCCGCCGTGCCCCCCGTGGCCGCCATGTCTTTCCCGGCCCCCATGGCAGAGACCGCGACGACCAGCCCCGATCCGGACGGCTCGGTGCGCCGCCCGGTCAGCAGCAGCCCGGCCAGCGCCGCCGCGGCCAGGACGATCACCGCGGCGCCGTACTCCCGCGCGGTGTCCAGCAGGCCGCCGCCGTGCACGACCAGCACGCCGCCGATCACGGCCGGCACACCCATGCCGAGGTACGACACCACGTAGAGCAGCGACAGCACGCCGGCCCGCTCGTGTGCCTCGACCACCGGCACCACCAGCCGGATACCGCCCTGGAAGCCGCCGCCGAAGCCGAAGCCGGCCAGCGCGGTGCCCACGAAGAACCCGGTGACCGAGGCGGCGCCGCCGGTGCCCGAGCCGATCGAGACCAGCGTGATCGCGACTCCCGCGATCAGCGTGACCACACCGAGCACCATGGCCGTACGGGTCGAGGTGCCCCGCAGCAGCAGCACGGACAGGGCGCCCGCGGCCGCCAGCACGAACAGGCCGAGGCCGCCGTAGACCACCGCGTGCGAGTGGACGAGGGAGCCGGTCAGACCGGGGGCGAGCGCGCCGTAGAAGCCCGCCAGCGCCCAGATCGCGAACAGGACCGGGACGGCGATGGCGACCGGCCGGCGGGCGGCCCGCGGCAGCCGGATGTCGGGCTTCATGCTGGCCAGCGCCCCGGGCTTGCGCCGCACCGACTCGCGCAGCAGGACCACGCCGAGCGTCTGGAGCGCGAACACCGCGAGCAGCAGGTAGTACACCAGGTGCGTCGGAGACGGCAGGAACTGCACGACCAGACCGGAGACCAGCGCACCGGTGGCCGTACCGGTCATCGGTGCGAAGGAGTTGGCGACCGCGCCCCGCACCCGGTCGATGTCCAGCAGTCCGGCGCCGATCGCGCCGAGCGCCGCCCCGGTGGAAACGCCCTGGAGGACCCGGGCGACCAGCAGCGCGTTCACGCTGCCCGCCTCGGCGAACACCACCATCGCGACGATCTGCCCGGCCAAAGCGGCGAAGAGCACCGGGCGGCGGCCTATGTGGTCGGAGATCCGGCCGAAGACCAGCAGGGCGGCCAGCACGGCAAGCGCGTACACGCCGAAGACCACGGTGGTGGTGATCGGCGAGAAGCCCCATTCCCGCTGGTAGACCGCGTACAACGGGGTCGGGGCGCTGGACGCGGCGAGCAGCGAGACGACGATCGAGGCGAGCAGGGACAGGGAGGCGAGGGGACCGAGGCGGAGACGGCTGAACATGGGTGGCTCCTGATCACCGGGGCGGTGCCGAGCGGAACGGCGTTGCGGCTGAGATTAGACAGACCTGTCTGGTTACGTCAAGTTGGACGGCATAGCGGCAGGTGGGGAGCTGCTCATCGGGTCCAATGGCGCCCGCGGAAAGACCACCCTGTCTGCCGGGATCACCCGGGGGATCCCTACCGGCCGTCGCGGAGAATTGCCGGATATGACCGGTTTACCGGGCGGTCGGCCGGAGATACGCACCAAGGACAGCCAGCAGCACCGCGCGGGCGAGCCGTCCGCGCACCGGGATGGAGGCAGCGGTGGCCCCGAAGGATTCGCTGACCGAGTACCAGCGCAGGCGGGACTTCGCGAAGACCGCGGAGCCGGGTCCCGGCCGCGGCCCCGGCCCCGGGACGGAGCCCGGACCCGCGCCCGGCTTCGTCGTCCAGATCCACGACGCGAGCAGCATGCACTTCGACTTCCGGCTGGAGGTCGACGGCGCCCTGAAGTCTTGGGCGGTGCCCAAGGGACCCTCCCCCGACCCGCAGGAGAAGCGGCTCGCCATGCCCACCGAGGACCACCCGCTGGACTACCGGGACTTCGAGGGGCTCATCCCGCCGGGCGAGTACGGCGGCGGGCCGGTGATCATCTGGGACGAGGGCGACTACCGCAACCTGAACAAGGACCGCTCCGGCGCCGAGATCCCGATGGCCGAGGCCCTGCGGCGCGGCCACGCCTCCTTCCGGCTGGACGGCGCGAAACTGCACGGCGGCTACGCGCTGACCCGGATCCGCAACAACCGCGGCTCGGGCGAGGCATGGCTGCTGGTCAAGGAGAACGACCAGCGGGCCGCCCCCGGGCGCAGCACCCCCGATCCGGAGCGGGCCCGGTCGGTCCGCAGCGGGCGGACGCTGCGGCAGGTGGCGGCGGCGGCCGACGGCGCCGACACGGACGGCAGCGGCGCGAGCAGCGGCGGGGGCAGGA
>NZ_FMCH01000334.1 GCF_900091855.1 Streptomyces sp. DvalAA-14 | reverse complement strand
GGACCTCTACACCCGCTGAGCGCGCCCGCAGCCGCCGGGCCGCAGCCGCCGGGCCGAGGCCGCATCCGCCGAGCGGCGGTCGCACCCGCTGGGCGCCGGCCGCCGGGCCGGGATCAGGCGGACAGCGGCTCCTGGTACTCCGGGTCGTGCCCGCAGGCGGCGGCCAGGTCGTCCATGGACAACCCCAGGGCGGCGGCGAGGGCGCCGACGGTGAAGAACGCCGGGGTCGGCGCCCGCCCGGTCTCGATCTTGCGCAATGTCTCGGCGGACAGTCCGGCCACGGCGGCCACCTCCACCATGCTCCGCTCCCCGCGCGCCGCGCGCAGCAGTGCTCCCAGCCGCTCGCCGCGGCGTCGCTCCTCGGGCGTCAAAGGGGTTCTCACCATCCGGCCATCCTAGCCCTCGGCCGCGCCCATGGGCGTGATAGAAATAACGGTATAAGAATTGGGTCGGGCCCGGGCGGGTCCGACCCACAGCCGTTGCCCTTCCGGAGGCACCCCATGGTGGAGATCAAGTCCGACGCCGCGCTGGACGCGATGCGTGAAGCCGGCCGCGTGGTGGCCCGCGCGCTGGCCGTCGTGCGGGAGGCCGCCGCGGTCGGCGTCCGGCTGCGGACGCTGGACGAGGCCGCCCGCACCGTACTGGCCGAAGCCGGCGCCCGCTCGCCGTTCCTCGGCTACCGGCCGGCGTTCGCGCCCACGCCCTTCCCCGCCGTCATCTGCGCGTCGGTCAACGACGCGGTGGTGCACGGCATCCCCGGCGACTACGCCCTGCGCGACGGAGACCTGGTCAGCATCGACTGCGGCGCCGAACTCGACGGCTGGACCGGCGACGCTGCTGTCAGCTTCACCGTGGGCGCCGCGCGCCCCGACGACCTGCGGCTCATCGCGGCCACCCAGCGGGCGCTGGACGCCGGGATCGCCGCGGCCGTGGTCGGCAACCGCATCGGCGACATCGCCCACGCGGTCGGCGCGGTGGCCGTCAAGGCGGCCTGCGGCATGCCGGCCGACTTCGGCGGCCACGGCATCGGGCGCCGGATGCACGAGGATCCGCCCGTCCCCAACCGCGGCCGTCCCGGCCGCGGTTTCCCGCTGCGCCCGGGTTTGGCGCTCGCCATCGAACCCATGCTGATGGCCGGCGGCCGCGACGCCTACACCACCGACCCCGACGGCTGGACGCTGCGCACCACCGACGGCACCCGCGCCGCCCACATCGAACACACCATCGCCATCACGGAACAGGGCCCGCGGATCCTCACCCAGCTGTGAGGCGGCGAGGCCGCGCCGTGCGGGTGGGGCGGTGAGGGCGTGCCGTGCGGTGAGGCGTGAGGCCGTGCGGGTGAGGCGGCGAGGCCGCCGTGCGGGCCCCTAGGCGTGAGGCCGTGCCGTGCGGTGAGGCGTGAGGCGGTGCGGGTGAGGCGGCGAGGGCGTGCCGTGCGGGTGAGGCTGTGAGGCTGCCGTGGGGGCCCCTAGGCGTGAGGCCGCCGTGCGGGTGAGGCGGTGAGGCGTGAGGCCGTGCGGGTGAGGCGGTGAGGGCGCGCCGTGCGGATGCGGCCGTGAGGTGTGAGGCCGTGCGGGTGCGGCCGGGGGACGGTGCGGCCGGCCGGCCCTGCCGCCGCGAACGGGCCCGCCCGCCGCCGGCCCGGCCGGCCGGGGGGTAAGGTCCGTCGCGGTCCGCGCGCACCGGGCGCGGGCCCGAGATCCGCAGGCAAGGAGCCCCGAAGTGACGTCGTACGATCCGTCGAGCACCGCCCTGCTGGTGATGGACTTCCAGCAGGGCATCGTGGACAGCCTCGCCGACGCGGCCGTGCTGCCGGCCGCGGCGGGCGCCGTCGAGGCGGCCAGAGCCGCCGGGGTGCGGGTCATCCATGTGCGGGTGGCGTTCCGGCCCGGCTATCCCGAGGTGTCCGCCGCCAACAAGACCTTCGCCGCCATCGCCGGCCGCGGCGCCGACTTCACCGAGAGCAGCCTGACGACCGGGATCCACCCCGCCCTGGGGCCGGGCGAGGGCGAACCGGTGGTGGTCAAGCGCCGGGTCAGCGCCTTCACCGGCAGCGACCTGGAGGTCGTGCTGCGGGCCGGCGGCATCCGTACCCTCGTGCTGGCCGGCATCGCCACCAGCGGCGTGGTGCTGTCCACCCTGCGGGAGGCCGCCGACCGGGACTACCGGCTCGCCGTCCTGTCCGACGCGTGCGCCGACCGCGACGCGGAGGTCCACCGGGTCCTGCTGGACAAGGTCTTCCCGCGCCAGGCGGACGTGCTCACCGTCGCGGAGTGGACGACGCACCTCGGGTAGGCGCGGCGGGGGACGCGGCCGGCCCGCGACGCCTCCCGTGGGCGACCCGGCCCGCCGGCCCGGCCCCGGGTCCAGGCCCGCCCCGCCCCAGTCCCGCTCCGCCCCGCCGCGTTCGGCCGGTTCGGGGTCCGCAATGACCCACTCGGGTGGTCCTACCAGGGTGTTGGGCCCTCGCGCCCCCTCCGCGGCGTGCTGTGCCACGAACGTGTCCCGGAGCGCTTGTCTACCGGGCGGGCGCGCGGAGAGATGGGGCGTGATGGGCGCAGAGCGCATCGACACCCGACTGCTGGCAGAACTGACCGAGCAGTCACAGGACCTGGACAGCGACGCGGTACGCATCACCACCGCGGCCCTGGAGGACTTCACCGAGGCCGGCCGGGAGCAGGCCGCGGCGCGCCGCTGGTGGCGGCGCGGCGGCACGGTGACCGGGGCGGCCGGGGGCGCGGCGCTGCTCACGCAGCTGCGGGCCGTCGCGGCGACGACGAGCAACGACATCAAGGCGCTGCAGACCGCCGCCTCGATCGAGAACCTGGCGATCGCCGTCTACAAGGCAGCCGCCGCACTGCCGTTCGTCAAGAACGGCAACAAGACCATTTCCACCTTCATCGCCAAGACCACCACCCAGCACCAGGCGCACGCGGCGGCGTTCAACGCCGCCGCCACCCAGGCCGGGGGCAAGGCGCAGAGCGCGCCGGACCCCAAGCTGGCCGCCACGGTCAAGCAGGCGCTGCCGTCGATCAAGACGCCGGCCGACGCGGTGCGACTGGCGATCACGCTGGAGGACGCGGCCGCGCAGACGTACACCAAGAACGTCGGCCAGGTCAGCAGCCCCCAGTTGCGCAAACTGTTCGCGTCGGTGGCGCCGGTCGAGGCCCAGCACCGGGCCACGCTGCTCACCGTGCAGGCGCTGCTCGCCGGGAACATGGCCGATCTCATCGCCATCCCGACCGACGTCACCAAGCTGCCCGCCGCGGTCGGCAGCGCCGGCATCCCCGACACCTTCTACCCGACTACGAACGCCTCGCCGATCACCGAAGGGGCCGTGAAGTGACCGCGACACGCGACAGCTGGGATCTGCCCATCGGCGAAGAACAACTCGCCTGCCTCACCCGGGAGATGGAAAACGCCCACCGCGAGACGCTGCCCGCCATGCGGGCGGCCGCGGTGGACCTGGCCGCGGACATCCGGGACCGCGCGGAGCTCCCCGGCGCCGCGCCGGACGGACCGCGCGCGCCCGGCCGCCGCCGCTTCCTGCTCGGCGC